>CAZXSC010000103.1:0-9981 GCA_964643045.1 uncultured Rhodospirillaceae bacterium | reverse complement strand
TCAAAAACCATATCAATATAACGCGGCTCCAAACCAATCGAGGGTTCATCAACAAGAAGGACGGAAGGTTTCATTATAAGTGCTCTGGAAATTTCAAGAAGACGACGTTCTCCACCGGACAACACCTTAGCTGGTTGGTTTCTCCTATTTCGTAACCTTTCGTATTTGTTTAATACCTTTTCCGTCTCCTCAAAAGCCTCTTCGACAACATCTTTGCTATATCCACCCATTAATAGATTTTCTTCCACGGTCATATCCGGAAATACCGAGTTATCTTGCAGAATATAGGCAATACCAGCCGTCTTCAACTTATCTGCCGGAGTTAATCTCGTTACTTCTTTGCCATCAACCGTTACTGACCCACTGGTAATATCTGTAAAACCATAAATAGAATGCAATACAGTTGACTTTCCAGCGCCGTTTGGGCCTATCAAACACAGCGACATAGCTTCGCCGACACTAAGATGAAAATCATGTAAAATTTGCATTTTTCCATAACCAGCAGACAGGCTATTAATCTTGACGAAAATATCATTCGAACACAGTTTTGCCAGTTCCTCTGGTTTTGGGATTTCTCCAAGAACCGAATATTCTTCCGTTAACATCATTGAACCCCTAAATAGGCATCGATTACTCGTTGATCATCCTTGATATCTTTTGGAGACCCTTCTGCTAACATTTCGCCATGTGCCAAACAGAATATTCTTTGCGCCAATCCCATCACAACCCTCATATTATGTTCAATAACGAATAACGTTATGCCAAACTCGTCATTTACCCTAATTAACCGATCAATGATGCCGTTAATCAGCGTGGGATTAATACCGGCAGTTGGTTCGTCAAGGAGAAGCATCTTGGGTTCATTCATGAGTGCCATGGCCATTTCTAATAATTTCTGCTGCCCAAATGACAAATCTCCGGCTAATAATTTCCGTTTTCTATATAATCCTACAAATTCAAGAAGTTTCTCTGCTTTCTCTGTAAGCTCTGCGGGAACACGTGAAAACATAGTAAATAAACCGTCATCTTTGTGTTTGTTACTAATGAGCATATTGTTGACGCAGTTTAGTTTTCCATAAACTCTCGTTTGCTGAAAAGTTCTCAAGAGCCCAAGTTTAGCAATCACCGGTACAGGGAGTTCGGAAACTTCTCCGCCATTGAACCTGATTGACCCACTATCAATTGGGTGAGTACCAACGATGGAGTTGAATAAAGTGGTTTTGCCCGAACCATTGGGACCGATCAGTCCGACGATTGCACCCTTTTCAACTTCCATTGAAATATTTTGATTTGCTTTTACTCCACCAAAAGATTTGTAAACCTGGTCAAGTTCTAAAATAGCGCCCATATTAAAGCTCCACCGACGATTTTTGGTCTTCTTCATCAACTATTTCACCAAATTTTTCGGGAAATTTCTCCCTGAACCACCCCATAATGCCCTCGGGAAAAAAAACAACAATAATAACGATCAAAAATCCCAAGGCGACATATTGCCATCCCAAAAAGAACGTCCAAAACCCCTCTTTGAATATGTGAAATACTGTCGCTCCGATAACTGGCCCCCAAAGTGTTCCTTTTCCCCCTAAAATAGTCATCAATATCATGAAAACGCCGAGCGTCGCCCCGGCAAAAGCGACCTCCACAGGCTCAATATAGCCAACCATATTGCCCATCAATCCGCCGGCTATACCGACAAAAAATGCCGAAATAACCCAGCCAACAATCTTATATCGCATCGTATAAATACCCATCGCTTCCGCCTTATCCTCATTATCCCTTATGGCGTTGAGTATTAATCCAAACCGCGTCTGATAGGCCCACTTAAGAAACAGAAATGTGATAACCATCAAAATGAACGATCCAAAATAAAAAAATTCAGACCTGAATTCGGTATCGCCGATACCCTTGGGCCAGGGCGGAACGGTCATACCCTGTCCGGCTCCTATCAACTCTACGCCGCCAGCAATTTCACCCGCGGCGATACCAAGACCTAAAGTGCAAATCGCGAAGTAGTGCCCCCGCAAGCCTAAAATTCCGTATCCAATAAGGCCTGCCACCATCGCTGGCACTAATCCGGCAGCTAAAATCCCAACAAAAAAACCTTGGAAGAATTCATCTGGTTTGTGAACGAAAGTTTTCTCGCCGCCACTTGCTGTCCATTCGGAAAGGGGAAAAAACATACCGACTTGAATACTCGCGCAGAGGTACATTCCTATACCAAAAAATAAAATATTTCCGAAGGTGTTATATCCCATCTGCCCACCTTGGATGTCCCATGTCAAAGCAAGAACAATCAGTATCCACAGAAACGAAATCTGTAACTTGTAGGCTGGAAATAAGAACGGAAGCAATATTCCAATAATAACCAACCCAATAATGCTGATCTTGTGTCGGCTCATTCCAGATACTCTCGTTTTCTTGATAATTTAAACCTTCTGTATACCAGTATGAGCACTAAAAGTAGAAAAACCGCGCCTATACGAAACTCGGTACCAAGAATATAGTCGGCAAACTCTTCAAAAATCCCTAGCCCCATGCCCGACAGCGCAACGCCTGGAAGATTTCCAAGACCCGCTATAATTACAATCATAAAAGACCTAATAGTGTACGGTAATCCGACGTATGGGTGTAGTGTAAATGTTATGGCAATTAAAGAACCTGCGACACCACAAATTGCAGCATTCAATCCAAACGTTGCTGCATAGACTTTTTCAGTATCCACACCAAGTATTTTTGCAGCTCTCGCATTCTGAGCTGTTGCTCGTATTGCACGTCCCAGTTTCGATTTTTTCATATAAACGACAATTGCAACTGCTGCAATAATACTAATACATGCCGAAAATAACTTAGAATTTGGAATTGTAACACTGTCGTCAAAGAGCATAGTAGTCCCAAAGTTTGATTGAGCCACAACAACGTCTGCGCCAAACACGAAATTCATTAATTGTTGTGTAACAATACTAATTCCAAAAGTCGCCAAGATAGAAATAAAGAGATCTCGATCAACCACTCTATTGATCACTAACTTATACAGTCCCCAACCAAGGAAAAACATAATGACAGGCGCTACCAAAATTCCAAAGGCTGGATGGATGCCAAATTTATACATCGTGTAGGCTATGTAACCGCCAAGAATAACAAGTTCACCTTGTGCAATATTAATAATATTCATTACGCCCCATTGAAGGGCCATGCCATAGGCAATCAGCGCAAACAGCATGCCCAAAAGGATCCCGTCGATGGATGCCTGCACCATCAGAATGGGGGCCTGAAATATAAGGAAATCCATTAATTCACCGAAGAAAATGCCCCCTAATAATTAGGGGGCATCTATCTACAATCAAATTATCTTTGGGACCATTTTGGTATTGGATGCACCAATTTTGTTGAAGCCCATTTGGTTGGCGCAACAACCTTATTAGCACACTTGTTGCCACTACAACGCACCTGAAACAGCACCATAGGCTTAGCAAAGTTCGCACCTGCACTGTTAAATTTAATGTTCCCATAGAAGGTCTGCATGTTGGTCTTAGCGAGGGCATCTCGCACTTTACCAGTATTTAAGGAATTAGCTCTCTCGAAAGCATCTTTCCACACCAAAAGCGCAGCAGATGACTCTGCTGACTGATAAGGTGGAGCATATCCGAAAGCTGCGGTATATTCTTTATCATACTGCATACCGTTTCCAAAGTATTTGTCTTTGTATGACAATGTTTTATGCCACTGCGCAGCACACAATGCATACTCAGACTTTTTCCCATGCTGTTTGGCAAGCTTAGACGCATCACAGTGGGTCATCGCCAGCATGGGAACGTTAACTTTCATTTCCGAAATTTGACGAATTGCCGTTAGGGCACCTTTTGAATGCCCAGACACTACCAAAACATCTGGCTTAGTGGCTTTAACTTTAGCCAAAGTTGCTGCCATATCGTTCAATTCCTTGGGCAGCTTATCATCAATGATAATTTTAGATTTTGTCCTTTTTGCAGCGTCTAAAATACCAAGCCTCACATCTTGAGAGAAGGCATCTTGTTCAAACGCCATAGCTATTCTCACAGGTTTACCGCCATTCTTTTCAACCGCAAGGTCAATAGCTACCTCAAGATACTGATTTGCTGCCGATAAAACCGCAAACAGATATTTGTAACCTTTAGTGAAAAGAGACCTGGAAGCACCATTTGCCTCAACCATTGGAATTTTGTTTGCTTCGGTAATAGGAGCAATGGCCTTTGTTAATCCTGAACTATAAGGCCCAAGCATATACTTTATTCTATCCTGCTTAATGAGACGTTCCGCTAATTGGGCAGCTCTACCAGAATTAGATTCATCATCGTAATACTTTATCTTAAACTTATAAGACTTACCGCCGACCTTCACGCCGCCCATCTTATTTATTCTTTTCACTGCGAAATTATAGCCATTCTTGGTATGTTTACCGTTCGTTGAATATTTTCCAGTGAGTGAGACAGCTGCACCGAGTGTGATGGTGTCTCCATCCACACGGGCGTCAACAGGCCCGGTAGCCAGAAGAGCACATGCCACCGTACTAATCGCCAAATATGAGTTTCTCTTAAAAAAGACCATGTTTTTCTCCCTAATGATCGACTGTTTTAGAAAATAACCTGATATGAATTTTTATCGCATCACATTCTGTTATCCAGTCCAGTATCCACTGATTACCGCCAGATATCAACTTATTTTACAGTAAATAATTGCTATTTATTAAATTCGAATCGCAGAGCTTCAGAATGTTCCCCGAGTTTGGGGACGACCGCAGTAAAAGCTTTTTCACCTTTAACTCGTGCAGGCGGCGCAGGCATTTGAACCACTCCATGGGGCGTATTAATCTCTACCCTACGCAAGTCTAGGTGAGCGGAGAAATCAGCGACCGAGTTTAACCGCCCAAATGCTATACGGGCAGCCTGTAATTTCTCAGAGATCGTCTTTCTATCATAGCGTTTAAATACTGCATTAATATCAGCTTCCAGAGCATCTATATTTGCCACCCGCGAGATATTATCTTGGTAAGGTCCTTCTTCAGCTAAATCAGGGCGCTCCAATATCTCGTTGGCAAATTGAACCCACTCTCGGTCGTTTTGGATTGAGATAACAATCAGTTCGCCATCTTCGGTCTCAAAGGGTGCATAAGGAGCTACAGAAGGATGGCGTAGCCCAACTCGCTCCGGTGCCTTCCCTCCATAATCCTGATGTAGGAGGGGTACTGTCATCCAATCGGCCATGCCGTCAAATAAGGAGGTTTCTATAGACTTACCGTTTCCAGTTTGTTTACGTTCATAAAGTGCCAAGAGAATAGCGGCATGGGCGTACATACCTGCCGCAATGTCGCAAACAGAAACGCCAACCCTGCCAGGATCTTCAGAGGAACCTGTAATTGAAGCAAGTCCGGTCTCAGCCTGGACCAACATATCGTAGGCTTTCAAATCAGCGGATGGTCCAACACTTGCAAAACCAGCAATATCGCAGGTGATCAAAGTTTGAAATTTCTTGCGCAAATTGTCAGAGGAAAAGCCCGCACGCTTTGCCGCACCGGGGGCTAGGTTTTGGACAAACACATCAGCTTTAGCGATCATGCGTTGTAAAAGATCAGCATCTTCTCGTTTCTTGATATCGAGAGTAATAGATTCCTTTCCCCGATTGAGCCATACAAAGTAAGCGCTTTCCCCGTTTACCACATCATCATAATCACGGGCGAAGTCGCCAGTTGACCTCTCTATCTTAATTACACGAGCACCGGCATCCGCGAGACGCGAGGTGCAATAAGGTGCAGCAACTGCTTGCTCGAGAGCTATGACAAGAATATTCTCTAGGGGTTTAACCATTATGAAAAGCTCATATGTATAATTCTAAGACTATGGCCATTTCGAAACAAAAACGTTATGTGATATGTTTATCTAAGGAACGCATGTATGACAATATCCCAAAAAGAATTTGATAAGATCAATCCGAGGCGTAGTTTGCTATTTGTCCCAGCTGCTAGACTAGAGATGCTCTCAAAGGCGTTAAATAGTGCCGCAGACGTCGTATGTATCGATCTGGAAGATTCTGTTGCTGATGATAACAAAGACAGTGCGCGAACCGAGGCAATTTCAGTAATCTCGAATACCAATAATAACAATACAAAACACAGTAAAGAAATCTGGATTCGTATTAATTCTATCCGCTCAACAACTGGCTTGGAAGACGTGGTGGCACTGACCAAGTCAGGCTTCCCACCCGATGGCATCATGATGCCAAAAATTTCTTCGCCAGAGGAAGTTCGGATTTTAAGAGATATTATTATTGAAAAACATCCTGATTTAATATTACACACTTTGATTGAAACGACAGACGGGCTCAAAAAGGCTTATGAAATAGCTAAATCAAGTCACAAAGTGGGCTCGATTATTTTCGGAGGTTTTGATATGGCAGCTAACCTTCGTATCGATCCTAACTGGAGTGGATTGTTATTTGCACGAGAGCAATTGGTGTTAGCCGCTGCGAATTCAAAGATTGATTTACTTGACACCCCGCATTTTGAATTGGACGACTTGGCAGGTTTAAAAGAGGAAGCCTTAAATGCATTAGAAATTGGTTTTACCGGCAAGTGTGCCATTCATCCAAAACAAATCGATATTATCAATGAAGTCTTTAGCCCATCGGCCCAGGAAATAGAGAGAGCCAGAGATTTAATTGCCAAGTACGAATCTCAAAAAAAAGCATTCGTCGAAATTGATGGCGTATTAATGGAGAAACCTGTTGTCCAACGTCTCTATCGCACACTTGCTATTGCTGAACGTATTTCAACATAGCGAAAGTGTCCAATGTGAAGCAAAGGTATCCGAGAATTTATTCAACAAATGGCGGCAAGGGTGAAACAACATATCTGCTGCTTCACGGTTCAGGAGCAACCAGCGACGTCTGGTCCGACGTCAAAGATCTAATCGAAGAGAAACAAATTGGACAATGGATTACTCCCGATTTGCGGGGCCATGGCCGTTCCGAATGGGCAAACACCTATGGTCTTGGCGAACATGCAAGTGATATGGCTAAATTGATAAATGAGCACAAGCGGGTCATCATCGTTGGGCATTCGATGGGAGGATTAATTGGGCTTGCTCTGGCAACAGGTTGGTTTGGTGTGAATATCGCAGGGATAATTGCTATTGGCACAATTATTAATTGGGATAAAACTAACACACAAAAGTCGATCGAACTGGCAAAAAAACCAATTCGCTGGTTCGAAAAACGAGAAGATGCAATTGACCGCTATCTAAAGGTTTCGGGGTTAGGTGGATTGATTTCAACAGGATCAGGTCAAGCTTTATCTGGGATTGTCGAAGAGAAAAACAAATTCCGCCTCGCTGCTGACAACGCTGTTGGAACAATTGGGGGCCCTTGGATGAAAGTTTTTCTCGATATTGTAGAATGCCCTATTATTTTAGCCACCGGTGAGTATGATCCGATTGTTCCCTCTGAAGATTATCTAAAGCAAGATCCTAATACGGTAATAATCCCCAAAGTCGCCCATAACGTGCAAGTTGAGGATCCCGGAGCAATCCTTAATTTAATAAAACGGCTACTAAAAAAAATTTAAAATAGACGCCCCCAAAAAAGGATTCAGGCTACCTGTTGTGAGATTTTTCCAGTTCGGAAATTCTGCAGCAGCCGCATCTCCTCAGATTTCACCTTTTTGATTGCTCCGTCTTTTACATGGCCAAAACCACGTATTTGCATGGGAAGCCACGCTATTTGTTCCGCAACATCAACATTTGCAGTCGTTAACCCATCAATTATCTCGGTCAAAACCAATTCATAATCCTCAACTAGCTTTCTTTCCTGCTTGCGTTCAGCAAGATAACCAAAAGGGTCAAAAAACGTACCGCGTAATACCTTTAACCGGGCCAATATTCGAAGAATGTGCAACATAAATTGGCCATATTCTTTCTTAATCAGTTTTCCCGTGTAAGGATCTTTGGCCGCAAATAGAGGAGGAGCAAAGTGAAATCGCAACTTATATGTACCGGTAAATTGGGCTTTGATTTTTGACTTAAACTGACTACTCGTATAGGCCCGGGCCACCTCATATTCATCTTTATAGGCCATGAGTTTATGCAAAGAACGTGCTGTTCCCTCCAATAACTTTGTGTGTTCTAGGTTGGTTTCTTTGATAACCGTCCGGACTCTATTAATCAACGATAAATAACGATCTGCATAGGTTTGATTCTGATAAATTACTAAATCCCTCGTTCGATCTTGGATGAATACATCAATATTGATTTTCGAAACAGATTCCTCCCGCTTTGTTCCGATTAAGCTGGTTATTTTTTCCGGATAAACAGCTGCAACCCGCCCCCACGCAAATGCCCGAAGGTTTTTCTCTACCTCAACACCATTTAACCGAATTGCATCTTCAATCGATTCCCTTTTTAAAGGTAAATATCCTCTCTGAAACGCATAACCGAGTTGAAAAGTATTGGAAACAATACTATCACCTAATAGACTTGACGCCTGCCGGGTTGCATCAAAAAAATCAGCATTTCCATCCCCGAGAGCAGTTTCAATAACATTGGTATAACTTCCAGCTTGCATAGGCATATCAGGACGCTCTGCGAACGCCGCCAAGGGAACCAAATGATCATTAATTACTGCTTTTGTTCGCGTCGCACTCATCGTATTGATAGCTGCCTTTCCGGCCGCAACAATCATATCAAAGCCAATTACAAGATCACTCATTGCTGAGCCAATCCTAGTTCCAAGCACTTTGTCCGGGTCATCTGAGATCGTAACGTGGCTCATAACCGCTCCATTCTTTTGCGATAATCCTGTTTGATCCAATATGGAGCAACCCCTCCCTTCTATGTGAGCAGCCATACCAAGGTTCGCGCCGATCGTAACAACACCCGTTCCTCCAATACCGGTCAGCAAAATGTTGTAGCTCTCCTTTATCAATGGCAGCTCTGGCTCCGGAAGATCTTCGGCTGGATTAAGCTCATCGAAAGTAGAGGGCTCACTTTTCCGGACGGACCCACCTTCAACAGTCACAAAGCTTGGACAAAATCCCTGAAGACAACTAAAGTCTTTATTGCAAGATGATTGATCAATCACGCGTTTACGGCCAAGTTGGGTTTCTAGAGGTCTAATAGCGACACAATTGGAAGCCGCATTGCAATCTCCGCACCCCTCGCAAACTGCGTCGTTAATGAAAACGCGACGCGCTGGATCGGGATACTTACCCCGTTTCCGGCGCCGACGTTTTTCAGCGGCACATGTTTGATCATAAATGATGGCAGTTACCCCTTTTATTTCCCGCAATTCAGATTGTAGCCGCTCAAGCTCCCGTCGATGATAAATTTCAGCCTGCGGAGCCCAATCCAAATTGGATTTGTACTTTTCAGGCTCATCAGAGACGACGACTATTCGCCCAACTCCTTCGGCCGCTATTTGTTTTGAGATAGTCCACGGAAAAAGATCCCCATCCATAGGTTGACCGCCGGTAAGGGCAACCGCGTCATTAAATAAAATCTTATAAGTTATATTGACGCCGGACGAAACGGCAGCACGTATCGCCATTAAGCCTGAATGATAATAGGTCCCATCGCCTATATTCTGAAAAACATGCTTTGCCGTTGTGAAAGGTGCCTGTCCAATCCAAGTGCCCCCTTCGCCCCCCATATGGGTGTAGGCAGCAGTCTGTCTATCCATATAAACTGCCATTGTGTGGCAGCCGATGCCGGCAAGGGCTCGACTGCCTTCAGGGACCTTTGTTGAAGTATTATGCGGACAACCAGCACAAAACCATGGTGAGCGTTCCGGTGGGGCTACCGGGAGATTAGAAGCCACCGTATGGGCTTTAATTTTAGCTGCTGCTTTCACCAAGCAATTTTCAGCTCCTTCATCCAGGAACCGATTGGCAATAATCTGAGCAATTAACGTCCCATTAAGTTCACCATATTCTGGCACGAGAAGGTTACCATCAATATC
>CAZXSC010000102.1:0-10369 GCA_964643045.1 uncultured Rhodospirillaceae bacterium | reverse complement strand
TTAGCAGTTCTTGATTTAAGCTTCATCGCTGTGACTTGGTAAATATCAAGGCCGCAGAGATCAGAAACTTCTTTTGCAGAAAGTTTTGTCTCTTTTAGCAAAACATTTGCATATTCTATTGGGTCACGTCTTTGATTATGTATCATCATATCGGATTAAAATTCCCGTTCAGGTCTTCCAGACTTCTCCCAAGCGTCATAAGATGATTGAGTCCAACGATCGAGCCAAGCATAGAAGCGATCTGTTTTAGTTAGGATTGATAAAGCTGGAATAGGTTCGTTCACAAAGTTGACTTCCTCATCAGCTCCATCAATGAGGTCAGGTTTCAAAATAGCGTTCATTACGAACTCCAAAGTTAAAAATTAACGATGGGGGGAATATATGCCTATTTGAATTTGGGACCAGCGGTATTAACTCAACACAGCCATGCGTATTTGGGGGTGAAACTAAAAGGTACTTCCTGAGCAACCCGCAAGCAAAAAAATCGACGCCTGAAACGCCGAGCCTATTTAGTTTTAAAGTAGGTTTGGTGTCAAACAGTGTAAATGGGAGAAAATAGATGGAACGAGAGAGCTGGTATAATTCCTGCCAGTTCTCTTTTTGAGGTACTAGTGTGTGGTGAACTCTCAGGCTGGTGGGTGTTAATTGGCTATCTCTGCCAGCTCCATTTTCTGGGTGCTACGTGCCACCGCATTTTCGGTAGCACATTTGAAAATTAGTCGCGGCCTCGTGATTACAAATTTTAAAACCGTCTAGCTATCATATCTATTTCAACCAAAGCATCAAGAGCCAAATCTGTAACCCCAACGCAAGTGCGTGCTGGCAACTTATCATTCGCAAAGTAAGTTATATAAATATTGTTCATAGGTTCGTAATCACGTTTGAAATTGGTCAGAAACACACGCGTTGAAAAGACATTTTCCAGCCCCATTTGCATTTCATTCAAAATAATAATGAGATTATCCATCGCCCGCCTTGTTTGTGCCTGAATACCAACCGGCAGTGGGATTGTTTCATCTACTGGGTCGGTAGGCATTTGTCCTGTAAGTTGCACCCAACCATCAGATTCTACAGCATGACTAAAGGGTGCCACATGAGTGGGGGCAGAAGTAAAGTTGTGGAAGATAGGAACAGGCATTGCATCACCTTTCAATATATTACCGCTCAAACGTTAAACTATCGTGGCTATATTAACTGAAATTTTTAAATTATCAGATTAATCAAAAGGTAATTATGGCTCAATGCATTACAGATATTTTTTAAGCTAAGTCAATCCTGGTTCAAAAACCTCAGCCACATGTGTGATTGTAAAAAAGCTCGGCGTCCGCCGCCTCCCGAGCCATTCTTCACGCAAGTGACTCTGGATCGTTTGCGCATCGCCCAGTCTTATACTCATAATTTAATTATTTTTTTGCTTTTGGTTTATTAGACTGAACTTTTTCTTTTGGTTGTTTATACTGAACACCTTTTCCAGCTTTGCGAATTTGGTTTATATTAACAACCTCAAGCAATACGCCTTCCTCAAGAGCTCCCGAAGCCCTAACCTTCAACAGCATTGCAGCAACAACATCGAACGACCGGGCTTGAACCGTAAGACAAAAATCATATTGGCCCCTAGTAAGCTCAAAACTCAGCATTTTTGCCCCGACACTGGCACAGAGGGATTTTACCGCCGTCACACGGTTGTCGACCCCGCCAAGCAGACCCGCGGCACCCTCGTTAGAGTAACTTCCAACATAGATATATTTAGCCATTTATCTTCTCCCTAATAGTTAAGTTGATTCTGGTTGCATCTTTTTGATACCAAGCTATTTGACCTATATTTCAAACCACTAAAACACCATAACACAATTCCATAGAGATCCGATAAGCAAAATATTTTCCTCTCGCATCACCACCGAATTACAAATTAAGGGCCATAATCCTCAATGTCGACATACCAACAACTAGTGCTGGGGTATCTTGGCAGTTCTTGATTTCAATTTCAACGCCGTAACTTCATATATATCAAGGCCACAAAGTTCGGAAATTTCTTTAGCAGAAAATTTTGTCTCTTTTAGTAGTATATTAGCATAACTTACTGGATCGCGCCTTTGAGTTGTAGTCGTCATAACAATCTCCAAAGTGATTGCCAAAGTTTATATGTTTTAACCTCTTTAAAAGAAATTAACGGATCGACTTTTTTGAGAATGTGGGGTTATTTCAGCCAAGATTCTAAAACCTCACAACCGAATTATAGTATATTAAGAAAAAAGCTTAATTATTCGTCTGAATTAAAAAATATACGGTATCTGGAAAAATAATGATACAGTACTCATGACAGAACCCGTCAAAATGCACCAAATAATTGATAGCTTTGTTGACCCTAACCGCCGGATTTACGGCCTAAATGATCCACAAAAAGTCTTTTATGATTTGATCAATGACCGCATCGTTCGTCCTATAGGTAATAACAAAACTCTTCTTGCTATTACCTTACTGAAAGACTGCCTTCCGAGAACCCCGCCCATGACATTTTAATTCTCACTATCTAGGCTTCATTTTCTGTACGATCAAACTCAGCCTCCCAGACTTTCTCATGGGCTTCATGTGCAGCTTTATCCCATTCATGTTCGGTTCCTTCTCCCATAAAAACGACAAAAACCTCGCAACCATCTGGATACTCATAAGGCCCGTGGAGATGATCCCAACCAAAGACGTAGTCACCTGGCCGCAAATCTTTTCCGGCAACACACATTCGACCCTTCAATACGCATATTGAGTGCCAACTCTTGTGGCTGTGGGAAGGTTCAACATAACCAGGTGGAAATTTCACTTTCATGTCAACCCTCATCATCGCCTCATCTTTGGCAAAAACCTTCACTTGAACCCCCTTGGGTAACGTGAGAATATTGTTTTCTGTGCCATCTTCCCAGGGAATTTCATCATCGTGAATAGCTTTGAAAGAGTGATCATATTGATTTTCATTTTCCATACGCGCCATGCTCAACTCCATTAGTAAATCAAGAAAATTCTATTTGTTGAATTTAATTAATTCGAGACTAACTGTCGAGTGATTGGCCCTGAAAATGCGGTTATAAACTTTATTTCTATTTGGCTTGCCATACAAGAACATGAGGCTAGAGTAATTTTTTAGAAATACTCTTTGTGTAAAATCACAAAATAATAAATTCGTTAAGTAAAGGAAGTTGGATGCTCAAACTATATCATTACGGAGATTCTTTGTGCTCAATGAAAACTAGATTTTGCCTGTTGGAGAAAGGTGTTCCATTTGAATCCCACTTTGTTGACTTGCTAAATTGGGAACAGCTTACCGAAGAATATAAAGCACTTAACCCGAACTCCGTAGTTCCCACCATAGTGCATAATGGGGCCGTTATAATTGAATCGACTATTATCAACGAATATATTGATGAAGTATTTAAAGGGCCAAATCTAAGACCAGAATCTCCACAATCTAAAGCAAATATGAGAGTATGGACTAAACTCCAAGATGACGTGGTACACCCAGCAATTCAAAAACCAACTTTCAACCTGTTAGTAAAGCCTATTTTGGCACGCAAAACCGATAGGGAGTTAGATAAATGGTTAAGCACCCACCCCCTCAAAGAACGCGAAATGCTATTTAAAAACGCGGCAAGAAGTCCCATTAATACCGAAGCACTTGAAGAAGCAAGAAAACAATTTGATTTCGTCTTTAGCAAAATGGAAGGGCCGTTGGCAAACGAAGAGTGGCTCTGCGGTAATCAGTTCACTTTAGCTGATATTGCGCTGGCCCCAAGTATTGACCGGCTAGAACAATGTGGCTGGCTTGATGTTTTCGATAATTTTCCACACGTTTTAAAGTGGTGCGACAGAATTCGAGAACGAAAAGCTTTTTCTAAAATGCGACCAGCAAATAAACAAAGGTTCACTAGTTTAAACTAAAATGCAGCACTGCCGTGACCTTAATTCACAGACGACTGAATCATTAATGTTGTTATTTTGTTGCAAAGACTAAGAATTAAAAGAAAATTTATATATTACTCTTCTAATATTATAGTACAGCGGTCTTAATTACATGACTAATTCTTTTCAAATATAGCAGTTTTCTTTTTGATCAATTCCTATTCCAAAAGCTTAAAGGCTACCGCCGCCAAAAAACCGGCCAATGTTGACAAGCCGGTGATATTACTTCCTCCTAGATGGACAGCTTCAGGGATCATCGCCGCAGCAATCATTGTCAACATTGCACCAGCTGCCAGTCCTTCTATCAAAACAACCACGCCATGCCCGACGCTGCCGCCTAGCCAAAAACCTAGACCAGCTCCGAATGCGGTTAAAACCATCAAACTAAACCACATCATGAATACTCTTATGGTGCCCCAACCCTGCTTTTTCATGCCTATAGAACTGCTCATTGCCTCCGGGAAGTTGGCAAGAAACAATCCTGCAATCAGTGTATAAGGGACCATTGAGCCTAACGTCACCGATTCGGCTCCAACTTGTGCTACAGCAGCGCTTATCGAGACTACCAAAGCGGAACCTATGACGAAGCTCTCAGGAATTCCATCCAATAATATACCCAGCCAAATAGCCATTGGCGCGCCCCCATGCTCTTCGCTAACTTCTTGGAGTTGAACTTCAGTAGGCACCACCGCAACTTCCATTAACGCTGTCATGGCTTCATCCACCCACTCTTCGGCTCCTAAATCAATGTCATCCCTATCAACCAGTTCTTTAAGCCTACTAGCAGCCAGTGTTGCTGCGGCTTTCTCGAATTCGTTAGATTCTGATCTCCATTGATCAAAATCTTCCTTTGGAAAAGTAAGCGCCGATACGTCGTCCTTCGCGACCGCTGTTGCAGTTCTTGGTGCCCCGGTTACCAAGGCAATTTCTCCCAATACGTCGCCAGACTTTAAATTGGCGACCTCCTCTCCACCGCGAGTTACGCTCACAGTTCCTGTTTCTATGAAGAAAACCTCATCGCCAGCAGCGCCCTCTTCACAAAGCGTCTCGCCGGGCCCAAATTTCTTTTCGTTTACCTTAGCAACTATCTCTTCCACAATTTCAAGAGGAAGGTGTCTGATTAATTCACTTCCCGCCAAATGCTCTAGAATTTCTTTTCTCCGAGCAGCGTTGCGATTAGTAAAATATTCAATGGTAGCAGACGTCTTTCTCAGGAACCCACCTTTGGAATTGACAATGCTGTCAAGTAAGACAAAAAGTACACCCCCCACTACGGCGCCGATCAACATATTAATTAAATGATGCGCCGCCTCACTTTTTGCACTCGCGGTCCCAGCTTCAACCAAGTGCATGGCAGTAGGAGCTACTAATTCGACTGCTAGTGCTGCTACAAGAGCTCCCCCACCAAATGCAGTCATACCGCCAACAATGCGGTTTCCTGGTTGCCAATTTAATCCTAAAATCGATCCCAGCGGTAATGAGGCCGCAGACAAAGCCCCCAGTAAAACAGCCCATGATAAAAATTGAAAATCCATATCATCCTCCCATAGAAAACGGCAAATTCTTAAATTGAAAATATTAATCTAAGCAAACCTGTAAGCCGCTAATTTAAACGCTATTTGACATCCTACTATTGCTTTTCTACTTCCAGACATCACACCTAAGACTGTGATATATTTTTTGTTCCAAACGAATTTTCTACCAATCGGGACATCTTTATTTTCTTAGGTGATGTCACGACACAGCATCTAAGTCAACCAATCGACGATCCAGACTTTAACCTAATTTAATACCATTAGATTTGACTAAATATTTCCATGTCATCGGAGATAAGATGATGAAAATTTACCCCCTACCAACGAACGGCATATTTGTGGCCATTAATGTCATGTTCAAAATGTTAGCCCCCAAGGGTAAGCTAGCGATGTATACTACAGCCTTTCCGCATTCTTCTGGGTCAATCACAGGTTCCACCATGACATTTCCATTAGCTTGAGGGACACCGTTTTTAAACCTTTCACCTATCGCAGTATCAGCATTTCCAATATCTAGCTGTGAACAAGCAATGTTATAGACCCGCCCATCGAGGGAAATAGACTTCGTTATGCCTGAAATAGCATGCTTTGTTGCCGTATACGCTATCGTATCAGGTCGCGGAACATGGGCTGACACAGAACCGTTATTGATTATACGGCCACCCTGTGGTTTTTGTTCTTTCATCATTCTAAAAGCAGCTTGGGCACATAGGAATGTGCCTGTTAAATTAACATCCAGACATTTTCGCCAGTCAAGTTCATTCAATTCGTCCAAAGGAACCCGTGGCGCGCCCATCCCAGCGTTATTGAATAGTACGTCCAGCCTTCCAAATTCTTTTTTCACGTTATTGAATAACTCGGTTACAGAACTGCTATCTGACACATCAGTAACGATAGGCAATATATTTGGATTTCCCGCATCAGCCAAACTAGCTACTTCCTCAAGACGATCTTTACGACGTCCGCAGATAACGACTACAAATCCATTCTTTTGTAGAGCTAGCGCGCTAGAACGTCCTATTCCCGTTCCACCGCCAGTAACTATTACCACTTTTCTATTTATCTCATCCATCTTTTAGTAAGCCTAGCTATAAATCTTCGCATCTGAAAAAAAAGAGTTGAGAGAGTTCCCAATATAACATCAGGAAAAGGCCTAAAATGAATAAAACTGTTCTGGATTGGTTACCATAATTTTTTTAATCAAGTCAGGCTCACTTACCCACTCACCGAAAGCATCAACTAAGTCGCCATCATTCGGATTAACTTCGTACTTATTAGGATGCGGCCAGTCAGTTCCCCAGACAATATGATCTGGATTCGTTAGGAGCAAGGCCTCAGCCATCGGTTTGACATCATCAAATGGCGGCAAATCTGTTTTGCTTACGCGATTTGCTCCGGAAATTTTCACCCAAGTATTTCCACCTTTAACTAAATTCAACAACGTTTGAAATCCCGGTGCGGCGACGCCCGAAGATGCCGGTTGATAGGCGAAATGTCCTATCATTACCGGCACAGAAGATGCCTTTAGGATTGGTTCAAGCTCTTCTATTAAGTGCCCAGGGAAAAGATACTCAATGTGCCAGTTAAAGATTTTAATTCTATCTTCTAACTTAGATATATCCTTCAATTCTAGCGGCATCCCACCTTTATTATCTAGGTTAAGGCGAACTCCTCTAATACCTAAACCATCAAGATCCTGCAAATATTTATCCGATGCATCCACCTCTATTGCACACACACCTCTAGCACGACACGGAATTTCGTCATTTAGTTCTTTAATTCCTTTCAATATTGCCGAGTTATCGACGCCATAGACAGAAGGTTGCGTAAAAACCACTCGATCAACACCCAGGACCGCATGCAAATGCCTCAAGTCTTCAAGTGTGGATTCCGGAGGGTTATATCCACGACCCTCGAATAATGGAAATTCTTTTTCAAATATATGGACATGGGTATCTACAGCGCCCTTTGGCAATTTAATTATTGGTTTCTGCGGATGCCGGTCTGGGGCTATGCAATCTCTAATAGTCATTTATCAGGTCTCCGCCCATTAAGTTATATAGAAAAAGCACTCTAGCTAAGAGGCCCTAATTAAAAAATATACTGTAATTCTCCTCCTGACAATATCGGCTAATAACCAACTATTACCGAACCACTATTAGGACTAATAACTTGTCCCGTTAACAAATCTGTCTCAGTTGAAGCTAACCAAGCTACTGCGTAAGAAATATCCATAGGTTTGCAAAACCGACCTAAAGGCATCGTACCCTCAAGCTCGTTGATTTCGGCTTGCGATAATGACGCCCGTGTCATATCTGTTTCAACAAAACCGGGAGCAACCGCATTCACGTTAATTTTCCAAGGAGCGAACTCTTTTGCCCAACTCTTTGTAAATCCCGAAATAGCGGATTTGGCCGCGGCATAGTGACTAACTGAGTCATGTCCACCCATGGCAAATATAGAAGAAATATTGATAATTTTTCCGCTTCGCCGATCTTTCATTTGTGGTAAAACAGCCTGTGTCGCGAAAAACGTACCACGTACGTGCACCTCAAACATTTCATCAAAAATATCAATATTAATATCTTCAATTTTACGCCCTTTCCCGCCAACACCGGCATTATTGACCAAAATATCTATCTCACCAGCTCCCAAGATAGAATCTGTAAATTCTTCAACATCCCGTATATCTGAGATAAGAGTAATTACCCGTTGCCCCTTTTTGCGGACTAATTCAGCAGTCTCATGTGCATTCTCTGCATTGATATCGTGAATGATGATGTCAGCACCCCTTTCAGCTAATAAAATGGCATGGCTCCTTCCCATTCCACCTCCGGCTCCTGTTATTAAAGCAGTTGCTCCCTCATGTGATTTTTCCATTATTACCCCATGCTTTTTTGAAACTATTTTGAGCGGTATTTCACCTAAAATGGGTCAACAAACAAAATATTAGAGACCCACCTTCTAAAACCCTTATTGCTAAACAAAATTTATTTGGCCTAGAATAAGAACATAAAATGAGTTCAAATACAGCAATAACTTTAATCTGGACTTTGACAAGTTTAATACCGAGGAAATTACATAATGAAAATTGGTGAAAGAGTAGATTACAGCGCGATCATTGACCGATCGCCGCTCTCCTTACCGGATGGAGGTCAAGTGATTGTATGGCCAGTAGTAAATTTAGAAGAGTGGCCACCTGAATTGCCGTTACCAAGACGAATTCTAACCCCACCAGGAGAAGGAGGGCACGTGCCTGATATTGCCAATTGGTGCTGGTCTGAATACGGTATGAGAATTGGAGTCTGGCGTCTCATGGAAGCACTTTCAGATTTCAATATTACACCAACAGTATCTATGAACGGAACCGTCCCAAAAGCTTATCCTCGCGTTGCGGAAGCCGCCTTGAAAGCGGGTTGGGAATTCATGGGCCACAGTTATATACAAAAACCTATGTACGAAGTTGAAAATGAACGGGAAGCAATTTTCAAAACAATGGAAACGATGCAATCGTTTTGCGGTTACAAGCCGAGAGGATGGATGGGGCCGGGTTTAACCCAAACCGAAAATACCCCTGAATTACTAGTAGAAGCTGGGTTTGAATATACAGCGGACTGGATTCTAGACGACCAACCTTGCCGGATAAACACTGCAACAGGAAAGCTCTATTCTATACCATATACGACCGAACTTAATGATATTCCAATTATGTTGTCTCAACACCATGTATCATCCATATTGTACGAGCGAACAATGGACTATCTAGAAACTCTCCTTGAAGAGGGAAAGAAAAATGTTCGCATAATGTCTATCGCCGTGCACCCATATATTCATGGTGTTCCACACCGGATTAAATATTTTCGAAAAATATTCAAAGAACTTTCTGAAAAACCTGGAGTTATATTCATGACGGGGGCAGAAATTTTAGATTGGTATTTGTCACAAACAAAAAATTGAAAGTTTGGTCTGACTTGAAAATTATTTCACCAAAATATCTAAAACTGCAAAAGAAACTCCATGAAAATCCAGATTACGGCGTAGCATCAATTATCGCAGCGCCTCATATAAAGGACTTTTTCGAGGCCGCAAAGTTTAAGTCGATCTCAGATTATGGTGCAGGAAAAAAAAATCTTTTCCATTCTCTAACGAAACTGGGGCTAAAGAACTTTGAATACTTTGCTTACGATCCTGTTTTCCCTGATTACGGACCTCCAAGATCTGCAGATCTTATCTGCTGTGTAGATGTCTTAGAACATATTGAAGAAGAGTTCCTAGAAAACGTTTTGAAAGACCTGAAAAAAATTACGCAAAAAATAGGTTATTTCACAATATCTACTGGGCCAGCACAGAAGACCTTAGCCGATGGACGAAACGCCCATCTGATACAAAAACCTCCAAGCTGGTGGCTTGTTAGAATGTGCAAATATTTTGAGATCGAACATTTGCAGAAGCATCCAGGTGGTTTTCTAATAATAGTTAAATCAAAATCACTACCTTAGTTGGTTAAATTAAACACACTCAATAGAGCCCTAAGGGGATTAGTTGGTTCGGATAGGTTAGGCCGACATAAATTGGTAGCAAGTGGAGTTAAGCCGAATATTAAGGTCTGCTTTTAGCTATTAAACAACTTCAAGAGGCGCTTAGGTTACGTGCCCCTTACCTCCGAAAGAAGGCTAATCAGATCACGCATGAAAAATTTAATGTATAGAAATTGACTCCCTATATTTTAGTTGTATGAACAACTATTTTATCTTAGATAATTGCGCGTGACTTTAAGAAAAAAAGGAGTTCTTTTTTATGCAAATTGAAACCGCTTTTCCAGACGTGTCTTTGCCAACTCGTGAAATCAAACCCCGCAGTAAAGGTCTTACAATGATGATCGACTG
>CAZXSC010000101.1:7126-10379 GCA_964643045.1 uncultured Rhodospirillaceae bacterium | reverse complement strand
CGCCAGCTTACCAAGACATCCCCATTGGGCAAAGGCTGGATTGAATTGGGGTGCGCCCATGCACTGCGAGGAGCCGTCGATGCATTGGGGTATTTTTCGATCTCGAGGTTTTCGTGAGCGTGCCATTCCCATACGGTTTCGCCGGCAGGGTTTACTTCACGAATATAGTCACCATAAACGCCGTTTTCATTTTCGGTACCGGGTCGCCCGCCCTGAACCCGTTCGGCTGCTTCTGGGGGTAATAACTCCCAACCGAGATAAATCGTATTACCATTTTCGCAGCGACGAAAATCATGATGCTGGTTGTCGTCCTGATATTCCCATACAACCGCACCGTCCCACGAAATTTCTTGGATCTTTCCACCTTTGGCATTGCCTGGCGGACCACCAGGCGTATTGATTGCCGCCAAAAGATTTCCATTGGGCAACAGATGTGCATAGTTTCCTGGGTACGATTCAAGTGACCACTGGTGAAGAATTTCACCATTCATGCCAATCAGGTAGGTTGAATTCTGTAATAAAGGTGAAAACAAGGTAGCTCCAGGATAGGAGAGTTCCCGTTTGTGTTCGGTTACGCCAAAGCTGCTAAATCTCATTAGTTCTAAATCCCTTTGTGTCCGTCCTTGAAGCACTGATGAAACAATTGCAGGCTTATCTCAAATCGACGTTGCACTAAAGGTATACAGTTTGATTTCAGCAATCAATAGGTGTTTGCGCGGCTTATTTATCACTACAATGCCACGCGTTTTTTGTATCATTGATGATGTTTTTGACGTCATTCATTTCCGGCGACGAATTCGGCAATGGCATCAGCAAGATCTTCACCAAACAAATCCCTAAAAAAGTGGCCTGCGTCTTCAACGATGATCAATTTCACGTTTGTTTGAGCCGATTTCTTCATGCGGCTTGCGAATTTCGGAACGACCGGATCTTTGTCACCTACTACCGCCAACACCGGAAGTTTAATGCGTTTAATTACTGACGGCGTGTCGCGGTCTGGAAAATTCTCATAATAATTAATAAAGGTGGCTGCTGCGACTTTTGTGTTCGGGCAATAAAGAAAATCAACACCTTTCATTATTGTATCTCCTTGACCAGCCTTGACGAATGCTTGTGCCTTTTTTAGTAACGGCGATAACTCTTTTCTAAAAGATTTCTTGTATCTGCGAGCGAATTTTTGGAGGTTCCATGTTCCCGCCGATACCACCACGACGCGTTTGACGGTGGGATTAGTTTGGTTAGCCACGTATCTGGCCACTTGATTGCCACCACGAGAATGACCTAAAATTGTAATTTCTTTTGCTCCTTTTTCTTTTAGCCAGTCCACCCACAGTTTGATTTCTTTAATTGCATTAGAGTCCCTATGCCGGTGTGGTCCACCACAATCGTTCATACCATGGCGGTTGTCTTGTGCGAGGCTGAGGTTAATGGCCAAGTTTGATATCTCGCGCTCGACCAACATATCTTGAAGACCGCGCATGATTTCCATGTCTTTGTGGGCCATGGTGCCATGCAACATGAGAACGACGCCGCTGGCTATGGATTTATTGGGGGCCAAATTTAGATTGGCATTTAAGGTTACACTCTTATGCTTGATAATAATCTCTTTCGCCTTTGCAGGATGGATCAAGAAGGCAAATAAAAAAATAGTAACAAATATACGAACCATGGGAAGTTTTCTGCTTTAGTTTAAAATTATTAATTATACAATATTTCTAGCATTGAAATTAATAATTAGCCAAGGTGTTCTTTAAAAGCTTACTCTTCTTTTTGTTAGGGGGATTAATTCTATTTAAAGTATGGCGTCTCATTGTGCGAGGAAATATCGAATGATAAGGTGCGATTATTCTAATAAAAATAATGAAAATATGAATGTTGTTTAAATCGAATACTTAGACCGGAGAATTGCAAATGCCTACTATAAAACAAAAGACTATCGTAGATATGAAAGTAAAAGGATCTGCTAAAAGTCATGCTCGGACGAACGTTAATGTGAGAGACCTCGAGATTATAGTTGATGAGCCCGAGGCCCGAGGCGGAACAAACTTGGGAGCGACGCCTACGGAAACTATAGCCGTAGCATTGGCAGGTTGTTTGAATGTGGTGGGTCATCGGTGTGCAGAAAAAGTAGGTATGCAAATTCTCAATCTCGAAATCGATATTAATGCAAAGTTTGATAGGCGGGGTGTTACCTTTGAAGAAGAGGGAATAATGCCATTTCCCGAAATTGAGGTAAATTTAGAACTGACTACCGAAGATAACGATGAAAAAATTGAAAGTATGAAAAGTTTGCTCTCCAAGCACTGTCCAATTTCGACCCTGCTAAGACAGGCAGGTACAAATCTAACGGAGAATTGGAGTATAATAAGGCCGTAAACAAACTATTTTGTTTTAAGGTTAATCCATTTTGATCGACCATCCGGACGTATTATTGATTTGCGCAGACTATTAAACGGTGGAAAACTAAATAGTATAGTATCCTTAGTTTAGTAATCTTCCTGCAGCTTTGCTTTTTTTTACGTATTCGTATGGCTATAACCATCGCTCAGTAAGGGGCATCACCCTTAATCACTATACGGTGCATCAATCGATTCTCGGTATAGTCAAACTGAGCGTAATGCAGGCTCACTCGATTATCCCAAATGGCAAGATCGTTGGTTTGCCATTTATGGCGGTATTGGAATTCCGGTGTACGCAAGTGGTCAAATAGATACTTTAAAAGATAATCACTTTCTCGCCGGTTTAGACCTTTGACAAATGTTGTCATCGATTCATTAACAAAGAGACCTTTTTTGCCGGTTTCCGGGTGAGTGCGAACTACAGGATGCAAGGCCGGGGCGTATTCCATTCGTTCATGTTTCTGCACGTAATTCTGATATTCCTCTTTCACGAGTTCAGGTCTTATTTGCGCGTTATAATTTTTGTATGCATCGTTATAAGCCCAAAGGTCATCAACGTATGTTTTCATACGATCAGACAAGCCCTCATATGCAGAAATTCCACTAACCCAAATTGTGTCTCCTCCTTCCGGCGGGATGTTTCGGGCATATAACGTGGTGCCCATTGAAGGTTTTTCGCGGCCAACGAAATCAGTGTGCCACAACTCACTGGTAACATGTGGTGGATTGTCAGCGTCGTATTCTAAGATATCAATTTCAGGAAAATCGTCATGCTTCTCAAAACCTGAAACGGCAGAAGGTTGTATTTCACCAAAGCGCTGGGAAAAGGAAATATGCTGTTCCTCCGAGATATT
>CAZXSC010000101.1:0-7026 GCA_964643045.1 uncultured Rhodospirillaceae bacterium | reverse complement strand
GTTGTATTTCACCAAAGCGCTGGGAAAAGGAAATATGCTGTTCCTCCGAGATATTCTGGCCACGCAAGATTATCACTGTTCGCTCAAGCAAGGCCCGGTAAATTTCATCGAATTGGTGGTTGGTTATCCCATTAGCCAGGTTAATGCCTTCAATTATACCGCCACAAGCAGGTGCCATATTTTCGACCGAAATTGATTCGTAATCCATGGTATACTCCATACAAATTCTTGTAACATCGCATTTCTCAATTGTCACCTGGAGTGGCTAAGAAAATTGTTGGTGAAAATAAAATTCCTTTTGCAAATTAGACACTACTTGTAATTTTAATCATTAGGTGACCTCTAAACCGTAACAGGAGAAATTTATTTTTTCTTACGTCGTGCTACAAAAGATTCAACAGCTTTTCTTTCTGTTGCGAAAGTCTTGTGCAAACGGTAGTACATTCATATCTCTTTACAATGGACTCAAAAACGTCTGATTTAACAATGTTAATCCACCCACATCTTTTGTCTGCACACTTATGAAATTAAGAATGCCAGAATATTTGAAAGTCGCAGAACCTTTTCGGATCAAAAGTTTTCGTTTCCAATGGCCAGCAGATTTACTCGCCTCGTGGGGCTTTGAGATGGAAGCTCTGATTCTTGGTTGGTATATTCTTACGGCCACCGACTCTGTTTTATTTCTTACAGCGTTTGGAGCCCTTAGGTTTTTTGGCAGCCTTTTTTCACCTTGGTTTGGTGTTGCGGGTGATCGATGGGGGAGCCGCCGAATGATGTGTATAATGCGGTTTTTGTTTTTAGTTTTTGCATCATTTATAGCTCTTCTTGAATTTTTTGATATATTATCAATATATATGGTGTTTGCTTTAGCGGCGCTATCTGGATTGGTCCAACCTTCTGATATTGTGGTCAGAAATTCTTTAATTGGTGATTCTATTCCTAGAAAACTCTTTATGAAGGCTACTAGTTTTTCGAGGATATCCCACGATTCAGCCAGGATTTTTGGTGCGTTAGTGGGAGCAGGATTATTTTCGTGGTTAGGCCTTGGTCTGGCTTATATTTTTGTTGTGATTGTTTACGTTGCTTCTTTGGCACTGACTTTTGGCGTATCTCGTGCTCATCCGAGAAGAGATGGGTCCTTTGAAAAAGTAGGGCCCCAACCTGCATCTAGTTTATATAACGAGTTAAGGGAGGGGCTTACATATATATGGAATACTGGACCCGTATTAGCAATTATATGTCTGGCGTTTTTAGCAAATTTAACGGCGTTTCCCATAACTCATGGCTTAATGCCATATATAGCAAAGGACGTACTGTACTTGGATGAGAATGGCCTTGGTCAACTTTTAGCGGTGTTTTCATGTGGAGCGGTTTTAGGGTCTCTTATTCTTGCTGCAACGCCAAGTCAGAAATATTCTTCTAAATTAATGCTCATTAATTTAGTAATGTGGTACTTTATGTTGGCAATTTTTTCCTCGTTAGAATCAAAAACAGATGCTTTAATAGTATTATTTTTTGTGGGTTTAGCCCATAGCTTTGCCATGACTTCGATGTCAGTGGCTCTTCTTGGCATTACTAATGAGCTAGTTCGTGGTCGTGTGTTGGGTGTTCGGGTCCTTGCAATTTATGGTGTTCCATTAGGACTACTCGCTTCCGGATTTTTAATAGAATATTTTGGCTATCATATTTTTATGATCATCTATATTCTAATAGGGGTGATTATAACAGTAATTATCGGTATTAAATGGCGGTATTCTATTTGGTATTCATCAAACCTTAGATAAGGGGACGAGGGTTATGGGAGAAAGTCAATTTGGGGTTAAAGACCGAGTTATAGTCATTACTGGAGCAGGCCAAGGTATAGGAAGGGAATATGCCCTCGCTTTTGCAGAGGCTGGAGCCATACCCATAATTTCTGAACTAAACGATGAAAATGCAAAAAAAGTAAAACAGGAAATTCAGAATATGGGTGGGAAGGCCTTAGCTGTAGCGACTGATGTAACTTCTGAACAATCAATAAATAATATGGTCGAAAAAACTATGCAAGAATTCGGCAGAATTGACGTGCTTATAAATAATGCGGCCATGTTTGCTGTACTTCCTAGATGCGGTTTTGAAGATATACCACTTCATGAGTGGCATCAGGTAATGAATGTAAACATAACCGGGTCATATCTATGTGCACGCAGTGTGGCACCAATTATGCGCGAGGCTGGTAGTGGCAGGATCATCAATATTTCATCGGGTACAGTGCCTCAAGGAATGTCCGGTATGATGCATTACGTAACGTCCAAGGCTGCAATCGTTGGCATGACAAGATCTATGGCCCGCGAGCTTGGAGATGATAACATTAACGTTAACGCGGTGATGCCTGGATATACAGAAACAGAAGTAGTGCATGAAAATATGGATGAGGAAGGTCGCGAAGCGGTACAAAATATGCGTATACTCAAGAGAAAGGGAACACCAGCCGATATTATTGGCGTGGTTATGTTCTTGGCATCGCCCAGTAGCTCTTTTATTACGGGTCAGTCAATAGCGTGCTGTGGCGGAGAGGTTATGCTATAATATCTTAACTTAATAATTTAGGTGGGACGAAATGAATAGAGAGTTGCTGCACCCCATACTGGACGAGGAGAAACAGGCGTACGACGACGACGGGGTGGTATGCATCCGTGGCCAGTTTGACCAGGAATGGGTCGACCGGATGTATACTGTATGCACCGAAAACGATGTTACGCCTGGCGGACGTCGCGGCGTACAGAAAAACGATAACGATCCCGGCCGCTTTGTTGCCGCAACTCATATGTCTCGAGAGAATACCAATATAATGGATTTTGTCTTGAATTCGCCGGCAGCTGAAATTGCGGCACAGCTCATGGGATTGGACGAGGTGCGATTTTTTTACGATCAGTTGTTTGTAAAGGAGCCCGGTACCTTAGCGCCAACTGCTTGGCATAACGATCTACCGTTCTGGCCTCTTAATGGCAACCAGGTAGCTTCAGTATGGGTGGCGCTCTCGGATACTCCGAAAGAGAACAGTGGCTTGGTTTATGTAGCCGCGTCTCATAAATGGAGCAAAATGTATTACCCAGAGCCAGCAACTCCGAGATTGTTTGATTCATTCGTTACCGATCCGGAGGTGAAAAAATTTGAACGTTGCCCAATGTTTCATGAGGAGTTTGATAACCCAAACTATCGGTTTTTGAGTTGGGATATGAAAGCTGGTGATTGTTTAGTGCACCACCCAATGGCGGTCCATGGCTCTGGAAAGAATGCATCACTCACTGACCGCCGGATTGCAATCTCGGTACGCTACTTTGGCGGTGACGTTACATGGCATGGCCAACGTACACAATTCCAAGTGCCAGGAGCTACAGACGAACTTTTTTCTAAAGGTACTATGCCTGTAAACGATGGTTTCTTCCCGATCGTTTGGCAAAGCTAAGTGTTATAGAAACTCACATCACACCAATCGCATCCAATTGAAAAAGCGCATTATTGTCTTCAATTGCCTCAACCTGCATAAAGGTGGAGGCCGGTGGGTTGGTAACTAGATTAGGAGCATATTTTTCGTAATATTCGACTTCAAGCCGGCGCATTGTCGCGTAGTGTTTGGTATCTGTCAGCATCATGGTAGTTTTGATGACCTTGTCGAGGGTCGAATTGGCCTGCTGGCAGGAAATGCGAAGTTTCTCGAAACTTCTGGTGATTTGATCCTCCAATGATCCCGCTGCATGACAGGCCGAGTAATAGACCAACTCACCCGCTTGAACGCTAGCGGATCGATGATCAGCACCTTTACAGAAATTAATCGGCCATTTGCTTTGGTTATTGCTAGCTATACCGAACGCTTCAATCTCGACTAGAAATTCCTGCCTAGGTAATTCGGTGACGATGAAGGTTGTACTGGCAGGGGGCCGGTCGACTAGGGGGGAGAATTTATTTTTAAAGTAATTTTTCTCCACCTGACGATAGGTTTCTATAAGGTCCGGGTTTTTGATGAAAACGTTGGTTTTTGCTACTGTCTCCCATGACCCACCGGTTTCTTCCATACCAATCCGAATTTTCTCAAGGCAAATCAAAGCCTGTTCGGCAAAGTCCATGGTCTCCACTTTGACCGTATCATGATCAAGAGCTTGACAGCCGGAAACCAATACCAGTTGTCCTATGACTTGAGTGCGGGCAAATTTGGCATGTTCTTTTGGAACGTGTGGATAAGCAAGTTCCCTGCCACCCCAGAATTCTGGGTAATAAGTGACCTCCCAATCCTCGGCATTCCGATCGACAACTGCAATCACCTCGTATTCGAGCTTAAACTCCGGCAATGCGAGGCCCGGATACACCATGAGGGTTGCTGATGGGGGTTTCCTGATTAGGGTTGGCGCATAACGTTCGTAGTACTCCGTTTCCGCCTTCCGGTATTCACCATAGCTCGAAAGATCTCGGATAAGCGAGAAGGTTTTTACAATGTTTTCCATAGAACTACCCGCCTTCTCAAGGGCAGTACGCGTATTATCTAGGGCCAGGAAAGCCTGCTCGAAAACGCTTTCAGGTGTGGGTTTACCGGTTTTTGTTTCTTTGCCGATGCAACCGGATACCATAACCAAATTGCCGACAACCACGCTCTCGGAAAACTTAGCGTGCTCCTTAGGTACACTAGGGTAGGTAAGTTTCTTCCTGCCCCAAAAAGCAGGGTGGTGGGTGACGGACCAATCCATAACGCTCACTTCTTTCTTTTTTGTTTAAGTGATACTACATTAGTCTGACAAAATGCAATTGAAGTTTGCGAAGGGTAGCTGCGAGTTGCTTTTAAAGGATTCCTAATGAAACGTGTGATATTCAGAGAACCCGGTGGTCCGGACGTACTTGAGCTAATTGAAGTGCCAGAACCAACGGCGGGCGCCGGTGAGGGTGTTCGCCGAAAACCTATATCTTCTGCTAGTTTTACAGCCTATTTCGGTTCCTACCCACAAATCTACCCCCAAACTGGCTTGGCATTGATCGCATCGCCGGGTCCCTTTTGACCTAATCCTGATTAGTCTCGAATGCTCTCCTTGGTTGGGCCTCACCCGAAGAGCCCACCATCGCTGGACGCGCCACTGAAAGGTTGGGACTCGCGCAAACAATGGCGCACGCATCATGGCCCGATCGCACCAATTCATCGCAAGTGGATATAAAAACCTTTAACTTCTCGTCCATATAAATTTTATCTCGTTATATTGTTAATGAAACTACTCGACTTTGTATAGTAAACAAGGGTTTTGGATTGATACCGGAAGGGCTTGGAAAACGGGATATTAGTTTGAAAGAGCCTCCATCAATTCTGACTCTTTTATTGGCAATTTTACCTCTTTCTCCAACTTGGCTGATAGATCCATTGCCATTGTTAATACAAGATTTTTATGCCCTTCATCGGCGGATGCGTGTGGTGTGTTCTTGCCCAAGAATATCCTTTGAAACCAAGAATTAGTTTCTTCCCTCATCGGTCCCCATAATTCCCCATTATATATATCTCCTGGAGGAAAGCTTGTGAGAAAATCAACATTCCTATCTACCTCAATTTTAAAATCATTGGGATTGTATGCAGGCCCTTGAGAAACTTCGGTTGCCATTATTAGGTCTCGGTGAGTATCTTCGATATCAATTACGCCTTTCGTGCCGACTATACCTATCTCTAACCCATAAACGGCGCCGGGCCATTCTTTGGGCAATGCCCAACAAATATTCATACTCCACATGGCTCCATCTTCCATTGTAAATATTCCAAAGGTGGCATCTTTTGTTCCGAACGAGGACATAATACTATCATTCGAGCGAGCAAAAATTGACACTGGTTTTGCTTCATCTCCCATCAACCAAAGACACATATCGAGGCTATGTGTTCCCGAAACAACCATCGGGGTTAGAAAACGTCGATCCTGAGTTAATCTGACCTCACCCATAGGAGCCATTCTATTCATAAATGCTCTGGTTACCGCTGAGCGAACATTACCGATTTGGCCTGTTTGAATTTTTTCCTTTACGGCTAGAAATCGCCTTCGAAACCTCTGGGTATATCCGACAACAGCGTCTACATTATTTGCCTTTATGGTATGAAGAACTTCCGCAGATTCTGAAGCATCAGTGGCCAACGGTTTTTCGATGAATAATTTGTGTCCCGTTTCAGCAGCTAAGATAGTCGGGTCTGCATGAGCCCAAGTAGAAGTGGCTACTATAACAGCGTCGACTTCTGGTCTTCGAATTAATTCTGCGAAATCGGTGGTAAAAAAATCAGCATTAAGGTCTTCTTTTAATTTTTGTCCCAATTGGTCGTTTTTATCAGAGAGACCAATCCATCCGATGCCTGGGTATTCTTTAGCGAAGGAAGCTCTAATTCTACCGACCACGCCGCACCCCACAACAGCGAGCCCAATTTGTTTATTCTCTGCCATAGATTAGCCTATAGGGTCTGGTTTTTGAACTTATTCCGCCGCTTCTAACGTTTCAATTTTTTTGAGTGCTTTTAATACTTTCGGAGGAGACATCGGATGGTCTGATAATCGCACACCAACCGCATCGTAAATTGCGTTGGCGATGGCACCCAGCGGTGGTATAATTGGCACTTCTCCTATCCCTCTAACCCCATAAGGGTGGAGCGGATTTGGCACTTCGACAATTTCCGTATCAATCTTAAAAGAAAGATCGGACGCGACAGGCATTCGATAGTCTAAGAAGCCCGGATTTTCCATGATGCCGTTCTTGTCATAGATGTATTCTTCATTTAGGGCCATGCCGATACCTTGAACTGCTGCACCGTGGAATTGAGCTTTAACAAATTCCGGGAAGACCGCTTTACCGGCATCCTGAATGATGGTGTAACGCAAAACTGTGATAGCGCCGGTTTGACGATCAACTTCAACGTCGACGAGGTGAGTGCCAAATCCTGGTCCTCCACCGGTCACGTTAATTTCGGCGTGGCCTGCAATCGTGCCGCCGTAAAAACCTGCCTTCATAGCTATCTCTTGAATGGAGAGAGGCTCAAAG
>CAZXSC010000100.1:0-10422 GCA_964643045.1 uncultured Rhodospirillaceae bacterium | reverse complement strand
TAATTAGAAGAGGAATTTTGTAAAATGGCTAGTAGACCTCGTGTAAAAGTCCCTAAGTCAGCTACGAAAGGGCAAGTGGTTAAAATCAAGACGTTAATACCCCATAAAATGGAAACGGGTACACGTAAAAATAAGAAAACGGGTAAAAAAATTCCGCGCCTTATCATCAATAAAGTCGAGGCAACTTTTAACGGAAAACCTGTTTTAACGGCAGACCTTCACCCTGCCATTTCTGCCAACCCGTATTTTGCATTTCATGCTCGGGTAGAAGAGAGCGGCACGTTTAAATTTGTTTGGACGGATGATAAAGGTAAGTCCATTACAACATCAAAAAAAGTTACAGTTAAATAGAGCTGACGCTAAGTAAATATATGTAACAGGAGATAAAAAATGCGTGGCAGAAATATAGTTTCGATAGTAGCCATCATGGGATTTGGAATTGCGCTCGGTGCATGCGCTATGCACCAAGAGGCCTCCGAAAGTTATGATACCGAGGCAGAAAAACGCGCCACTGATCCGCGTAACAAGAATTATCGGGTCGGTGATATATACAGTGGTTATGTAGCCATGACGTCACAAACGCGTGATATGCAAGACGATGATTTTGGTAATCCTGCGTTTGTTTGGGTGGATACTGGCGAAACTTTGTGGAACAAAGTAAATGGCAGCAAAGGAAAATCTTGTGCCTCCTGCCATGGATCTGCTGAAAAATCAATGAAAGGTATCGCGAACAAATTCCCACGCTATGATTCTAAAACCAAAAAAATGATTGCGCTTCAAGCCTATTTGAACCGTCATATGGCAAATGACATGGGAGCAAAAAAGTGGAAGTGGGAATCTAAAAATATGCTGGCAATGGCAATATACGTGAAATTGCAATCACGTGGCATGCCTATAAAAGCTACCCTCAATGCCCAAAATAAGCCGTTCTATGTAAAAGGTAAAAAGTTCTTCGAGCAACGTCGTGGCCTTTTAGATATGTCGTGCAAACATTGTCATGACGATAACGCTGGCAATATGGCTCGTTCCAATGTTTTAAGCATGGGAATGCCGAATGGTTTTCCAACCTATCGTTTAAAATGGCAAAAGCCAGGTTCTATTCACCGTCGCTTTGTGGGGTGCAACAAAAATATTCGAGCAAAGCCATACAAGCGAGGCTCTGAGGAATATACCAATCTTGAGTTCTATATGGTACAGCGGGCGGCCGGCCTTAAATGGGAAACGCCTTCCGTCAGAAATTAGTTTTAGTTAAATCTTGGCGGCAATCGACTAACTTGCCGCCATTTTTTTATCTTGCGCTCTCAAAGATATGTTTTAGGAGTAAATATTTTCCATGCTGACCCGCCGCGATTTTCTTCAAGTTACGGCCGCGACGGCGGCGTTCATGAGTGGCACCTCACTTGAGATATTAGCAGCTCAACAAAAAATAACGCAAGAAAAATTACTTGAATTTTCTAATGTGGGCCAGGTCACCCTTCTCAACTTCACTGACTGCCACGCACAATTACTTCCGCTCTACTTTCGCGAGCCATCGATGAATTTTGGCGTTGGCAAAGTTCGTGGGCTACCACCCCATATCACCGGTAAGAAATTTCTTGATTATTTTGGATTAAAATCCGGATCACCCGAAGCATATGCTTTTTCGAGTGTTGATCACGTCGCCCTAAGTCATGCTTATGGTCGCGTTGGTGGAATGGCTCAAATGGCAACACTCATAAAAGCCATTAGAAGCGAGCGTAGCGGCAATACCTTACTCATTGATTGTGGTGACACTTGGCAAGGCTCCTACACTTCACTTCAAACGCGTGGCGAAGATATGGTTAAAGTCATGAACGCAATGGGTGTGGACCTGATGACAGCACACTGGGAATTTACCTATGGTGCGGATAGGGTTAAAGAGCTCATTAACAAAATAAATTTCCCCTTTCTAGCAGGCAACGTGACCGATACGGAATGGGAAGAACCTGTTTTTGACGATGTAATTTTTTTTGAACGCGGGGGCATTAAAATTGGAATTATAGGTCAAGCCTTCCCCTACACCCCTATTGCTAATCCCCGTTATATGATGCCGAATTGGTCTTTCGGTATACAGGAAGAAAAAATGCGAAAGAGTGTTCAAAAGGCAAAGGATGGGGGGGCTGAACTGGTTGTGCTTGCCAGTCATAATGGATTTGACGTTGATCGCAAGCTTGCCTCCCGAGTAGATGGCATCGATGTGATTCTGACTGGTCATACTCATGATGCTATACCAGGAATTATTAAAGTAAAAAATACATTGTTAATAGCCACCGGTTCACATGGTAAATTTTTGGGCAGGCTTGATCTTGAAATCAAAAATAAAAAAGTGAAAGACTATAACTATAAACTGATCCCAGTTTTTAGTGATGTAATTAAGCCAGACCCCCAGATTAGAAAAATTATAAGGGAGATCAGGGAACCTTTCCAAAAAACCTTAAATACGGTATTGGGTAAAACCGAGAGTCACTTGTACAGACGTGGAAACTTCAATGGTACCTTCGATGATCTAATTAATCAGGCTATTATAGAAGAGCGCGATGCACAAATTTCTCTATCTCCAGGCTTTCGTTGGGGATCAACTTTATTACCAGATCAAGATATCAGAGTTGAAGATGTGTTTTCGCAAACAGCTATTACCTACCCAGCCGTGTATCGCAACGAAATGACAGGTAAATTTCTAAAAGAAATTCTTGAAGATGTTGGCGACAACTTATTTAATCCTGACCCTTATTATCAACAAGGAGGTGATATGGTTCGGGTCGGTGGAATGGGCTATAGTTTCAGTATTGGAAAAAAAATTGGAGAACGGGTTTCCGATATGACCCTATTATCCACGGGAGAAAAAATTGACCCATCAAAAACCTATATAGTTGGGGGTTGGGCATCGGTAAATGAAGCTACCAAAGGCCCTCCGATTTATAATCTCGTTAGTAATTATATTAAACGCAAAAAATCCGTTAAAATAAAAGAAAATTTAGCCATCAAAATATCTGGCGCTTAAGAGAGGCTGCTACGATGATGGAAATTACCTTCTTCGGCGCCTTCATAGCTGGCCTCTTAAGCTTTGGGTCCCCGTGTGTCCTGCCACTAATTCCTGCATATATAAGTTTTCTAGGTGGAGCATCCCTAAATCAACTGACCAACGACGATTTAGATATGGCAACACAAAAACGAATCCTATATTCCGCCTTAGCATTCGTTATAGGATTTTCAACTGTTTTTATTTCCTTAGGTGCCACCGCAACCGCTATTAGCGCGCTTATCGCAGAGAATTCTATAGTATTAGGCCAAATAGCAGGAAGCATTATAGTAATATTTGGCCTTCATTACATGGGCATATTCAGGATTAGATTTTTGAATTTTGAAAAACGTTTTCACCTCGAAAACAAACCTGCCGGCTACCTAGGTTCATATATTTTAGGCCTTGCCTTTGCTTTCGGCTGGACACCCTGCGTAGGGCCAATTTTAGCCTCGGTTCTCATGGTAGCCGCCTCTAACGATTCGATAACCTACGGCATTTCACTATTGACTATTTATGCTGCAGGACTCGGGATTCCATTTTTGATTGCCGCCTTTGCAGTCAAACCATTCATGCAATTCTTGAGTCGTTTTAAAAAACAAATGCACAAAATTGAAATTACAATTGGTACTCTGCTGATCATAACAGGCATTGCAATCTTTAGTGGGAATCTCGCTGATGTTTCAAACTGGTTAATAGACACCTTTCCTGGTTTTACAAATATTGGATAATGATCCTAATTTCCGAAAGCACGAATAGTTTTTATTCATTGAAAAGCAATTTATCTGCCCAAAGCTGTTTTTGAATATCAAGTCCTTTTTCGGCAAGCTTATCCCCTTCGCCACTCAACCATCTTTGAAAATTAGGCTGAGTTTTGTAAGCTCTGGCCTTCACATATTTGAATAAAAAGTAGAAATGAAAAGGCTTGAAATAGCCAGGAATTCTCATCACCTCACCCTCGCTTCCTTTTCTTTTTCCCATTTCTTTTGGATCATATGGAAAAAACTGAATTGTCGGAGTAAATCGTACAGCCCATTTTTGGGCCAGTTTTTTTTCTGTCGTAACCTGGCCATCAAAATCAGTGACCTCTTTATCTCCCCAGATATTTAAATGAATTACAGTAAAATGATCAGCAATAAATTTTACAATTCTTGGAATTCTCAGATTGACCTCATGAGTTCGTTTACAGTAGGGACAACCTTTTTGCTCCCAAAATACCACCAATCGTTTCCCATTGGCTTTGGCTTCAGCGAGATCCTCTTTTAAATCGAGAAAGCTGTCATGGAACCACTTTTGCTGATAAAGGCCATCTTCCCCAACTTTGGGTTTTGGCAGCATTGCTTCGTTCGCCAGAGTAGAATTAACTTTGCCAGAACCAACTAATACTAAAATAAAGAAAACTACAAAAAATTTAAAATTACCCACCTGTAATTCCTCCAAGTTTTCTAGACGTCATAAGATTAACACAAATTTCATTTCGCACTAGCGTTTCAAAAATTTGTTTTACCAAAAAATTTAACAAAGTTTCGTCGCCCCCAATCATAAGCATCGTTGCCGAGGGTTTTGTTAGCAGTATTGTATGATCTTGATTCAGGATCGAACATCCAGCTTTTTGTTTTCTTATCAAACTTGTATAAAGTTCGGGACAATATTGCTTTTTCATCCGTTGCATTAACCATCGAGTAACAAACAGATTCTGGAGAAACCCATTCTGCTGTCTTGCCGCGTAATTTTGCCACAATAACTTTGGCAACATACCGGCCCTCGCTATTCGCAACACTCGCACTTTTAGAAAATGGCATCGGCCGACAATCACCGGTGATGTAGATACTTTCCTTGCCAAGTACATTATAATAAAATGGGTCAATATTAGCTTCACCTTGTTGGTTATCTAGATCATTGAACCCAAAACGCTCGATCATTCTAGCAGCTCGGGTGCTTGGATAAATTGCTCCCCCATCAAATTTGATTTCATCAAAACCAGTTTTCAGAATTTTGTTGAATGGGTCAACTCCTTCCACCACTGTTGAGGGTTTGTATTCTAATGTATTTCTATACAAATCTTTAAAAGCAGATAAGAAACCCTCTCCATTAACAGCTGGTTTTTCTCTGGGATCAATTAATAAAACTTTGCCTTTTACTTTTCGTTTTTGAAATAAAGCTGCAATCAAGCAGGCCCGTTCATATGGCGAGGCCGCACACCTATATATTCCTGCAGGGGCTGTTAAAATAAACAGTCCTTTCTTAAAATTATCGAGTTGCTTTAAAATAATGTGCTGTTCTTCCACTGAAACAAACCCGGCTGGGAATGTTTCTTTAAGAACGCTGATGGCATTGAGATTATTAACACCTATGGAGTCATACTCATATTCAATGCCCGGTGCTAGCACTAAAATATCATAATTTATCCAGCCTCTATTGGTTTCAATCCGCTTTTTAGCCTGGTCTAACTCTGATACCTCGGCATTAAAATATTGGTAACCGCCCATCTTAGCCGCATCTTCAAAACGATAATTTAAACTGGAATGAGGCAACAAGCCCGTAAGCCAAAGATTACTTAGAGGTAGGGAAAAAAAAGATTTACGCCGCTCGACTAATATAACATCAAGATAACTATTTTCTTTCTTTAAATATTTGGCGATAGATAGGCCGGACCACCCCCCGCCAACCACGACTACCTTGGCTCCCTTTTTCCTAGGTATATCCGCCCTCGAACTTGAACCGACTGTAAAGAGAGGAAACGGAGAGAGTGCCGCCAATCCTATGTAGGAATTAAATTTTCGCCGTTTTAACCTGATCATACCATTAACTCTAGAGCCGATCTTATCTCGAACTATGAAAAGAGTTTAAACTATCACAAATTTAATCTTCGTTTAATATAACAGCCTCACTGCAAGCATAAAAAGAGATTTTAATCGCCGTTCCTCGCCAATAATTTAAGTAACAGAAAAACAAAATGTCGCGACAATTTTTAGAAAGTATTATATTCTGAAGATTAGTTTGATTTGCAAAGGGCTACTAGGTATATATCGAGCGAGGAAATAAATAAAATTTGTTCAGTTGGAAAAATGGAAATGGAACTTGATACCAAAGGCATGAATTGTCCTATGCCGATATTGAAAGCAAAAAAAGCAATGAACCAGTTAGAGGTCGGTAGCACATTGAAAGTTTTTGCTACTGACCCAGGTTCAGTTGAAGACTTTAGTACTTTCTGCAGGACCGGTGGTCATGAATTAATAGAAAGTATAGAGACCGAAGGAGTTTTTACATACATAATAAAAAAGGGTGGCTGATATAACAGCCTAAATAATCCCTGAGAATCGAATTCTGGCATGTACAACTCGCAGCATTCTCTCGAGATTCTAATATTATAGCTGATAAAGTTGGTCCGAAAACTTACTATTCATAAGCTATAAACAGATGAGTCTTCCGTAAGAGTGGCGTCACTATTTCCACGAAATTACATCAATCATTACTAAGGAATCAGCAAAATTTATATCTGTTTACCATTTACTGGCCAATAGTTTTATCTTGATTGGTAGTTATTGCAAAACAGAACAAATCTAGTGAAAAACGCCATTTAACGCCTAGCTAAAAGCCCTAAAGGCTCAGTATCATGACCAAAGCCACAACTATGCTGTGATTGAAGAAATCTACTACGTTATAAAAAAAATAGTTTTTACAAATTTAATTAAGTATCCGAATATCCAGGTGATAACGGAGAGGATAAGAGTCTAGAGCCTTATTTTTGATCAAATTGAAGATTCAAAATTTGTAGGACCAATGCGAAGCCTAGAAAAAGGATAAGTCTTTCCGGAATTTTGATGAACTATTAAAACTTTGCTAGTTTTTGCATAGCGGGTTTTTTGATGCAAAATTTGATGGGGAATTGTGTACATGAGTGATATTGAAATAGCCCGGAAAGCTGAAATGCGGCCAATTACGGAAATCGGTGCCAAGCTCGGCGTACCTGGTGACGCATTAATACAATATGGACCACATAAAGCGAAATTATCTTATGAATACATAAAAAAACAATCACGAAAACCCGACGGCAAGCTAATTCTTGTAACAGCAATTTCCCCGACACCTGCAGGTGAAGGAAAGACAACAACCACTGTTGGTCTCGGTGATGGACTTAACAGCATTGGTGAAAAAGCCACTATTTGTATCCGTGAGCCTTCATTAGGTCCGTGCTTCGGCATGAAGGGTGGCGCTGCAGGTGGCGGGTACGCACAAGTTGTGCCAATGGAAGACATAAATCTCCACTTCACGGGTGATTTCCATGCTATTGGAGCTGCGCATAACCTTCTCTCTGCAATGGTCGATAACCACATTTATTGGGGACACAAGCCAGCCATTGACAGCCGTCGTGTCGTTTGGCGCCGCGTTGTAGACATGAATGACAGAGCGCTTCGTGAGGTAGCCTGTTCATTGGGTGGCGCTGCTAACGGGTTTCCCAGGGAAACTGGTTTTGATATTACGGTTGCATCGGAAATTATGGCTATTTTTTGCCTAGCGACTGACCTTAAGGATCTCTCCCGTCGAATCGATAATATTGTCATTGGTTACAGTCGTGACCGCAAACCGGTCCGGGCGAAAGAAATAAAAGCATCCGGGGCGATGACGGTTCTATTGAAGGATGCCTTGATGCCAAATCTCGTTCAAACCCTGGAGAATAACCCTGCCTTCATTCATGGAGGACCCTTCGCCAATATTGCGCATGGATGCAACTCGGTAATTGCCACTAAAACGGCCCTCAAAATGGCAGATTACGTAGTTACTGAAGCGGGCTTTGGGGCAGATCTTGGCGCTGAGAAATTTTTTGATATCAAGTGTCGTAAAGCCGGGCTTGCGCCATCAGCTGTAGTCATTGTCGCTACTGTGCGGGCCTTAAAAATGCACGGCGGTGTAGGAAAAAATGATCTTGAAAAAGAAAACGTTTCTGCCGTCAAAAAGGGATGTGAAAACCTCGCTCGTCACCTCAAAAACATCAAGAAATTTGGTGTACCGGCAGTTGTTGCCATTAACCGCTTCGTTACTGATACTGATAAAGAAGTGCTCGCAGTTCGCGATACCGCTAAAAAGTTAGGCTCTAAGGCAATCGTGTGTAGCCATTGGGCTGAAGGCAGCAAGGGCACCAAGGAACTGGCCAAACACGTGGTCAAGATGGTTAAGACCCGTAAGTCTATATTTAAACCACTTTACCCTGACAACATGCCTCTTTTCGAAAAGATCGAATCTATTGCTAAGAATATATATGGTGCTAATGCACTGACAGCAGATGCAAAAATTCTATCCCAACTAAAAGATTGGGAGAAAGAGGGCTACGGCAAATTCCCAGTTTGTATCGCTAAAACACAATACAGTTTCTCCACTAACCCCAACTTGATAGGTGCGCCGACAGGGCACGTCATCAACTTGCGCGAGGTGAGGTTATCAGCAGGAGCTGAGTTCATAGTCGCTATTACTGGAGAGATCATGACGATGCCAGGGCTGCCTAGAGTGCCTTCAGCAAATGCTATCCATATCAACAATAAAGGGAATGTTGAGGGTCTGTTTTAAAGAAAATTGGAAATAATGGTAAATACGAACACGGTATTCCCAACAATTAACAGCTCTGACCTAAAAAGGTTGGAGTAGATGGTGGGCGTACTTAATCGTGAACAGATTGCTGGATGGCAACGGATACATATTGAAGGGTTAATTATCACTTGCCTTATTGGTATCCGTGAACAGGAATTGCTCCAACCCCAGAGAATCCAGATTGATATTGAGCTTGTGCGGAGGGAACCCGATAATCCGACAAATGATAATTATGAGCGGGTAATATGTTATCAAGCCGTTGTCGAGAAAGTTCGCGCTATGGCATCTGACGGCAAAATTAAACTGGTCGAAACGCTGGCTGAACGCATAGCAGACCTCTGCTATGCCGATTACCCGGACCTCACTTCAATAAACGTAAAGATAGGAAAACCCGATATTTTCTCTGATGTCTCGATGGTTCGTGTTGAACTCGAGCGAATTTTCAATAAAGAAGTCAGTTAATGTATACGTAATTGAACACGCATACCGTCAAACCAAAAATAGATATAATTGATTGATTTCTATTTATTTTTTTTGTCCAGCGGCTATAATATTGCTTTTATCTGTGCGATAACGATTGGGTTGGTAAAACCGGGAAACTACTCATAGCCTTCCTGTATTAGAACATCGATAATTTGTATTAAAATTTGAATAAAATTTCTTTTACAAATCGTAGAAATTTGCAAGAACTGTTAATTGATAAGTGAAAAATCAAAGCTATGTGCTCTAATAAAAAAAAACTTGTGGACTTAAAAGCTGAGTACTGGTTATGTGTGTCGATGCGTTTGTGCAAAGTTATAAATTGGGAGGCTAATTTTTATTTTTTAGTTGTCCTGGTAACCAGTACAAGTCTACACAATCGTAAAAAACTTTTTGAGTGTTAAAAAATTAGGGAGCTAAATCTATGAATAAAGTTTTATCAAAAACGATCAGTGCATCTATTGGCGCTGCTCTGTTAACCTTCGGGTTAGCTTCAACCGCTTCGGCTGAAGTTGGCTTTGGGAAACCAGGAGAACCCGTTAAGTTAGTTGTTGGTTATCAGCCTTACTACACAGAATCGTGGTCGGGTGTTGTTATCAATGGGAAGAATTTGTGGAAAAAATATTTGCCAAAGGGTTCTTCAGTCAAATTTGAAATTGGCCTTCAGGGTTCAGTTATCGTTGGCAAACTACTTGGTGAAAAAAATCACATCGGCTACATGGGCGACATGCCTGCGATTGTTTCTTCGATGAGAGAAAAGCAGGTTGATCTTCGTATGATTTCTGTTTTGGGAACATCAAAGCAGCAATGTAATATCTTTCTTGTCCCAAATAGTGCCCCAAAATTTAAGACAGGTATGGATGCAGTCAAATGGATGAATGGCAAGCTGATTGCTGCGCCACACGGCGCCTGCACTGACCGCTTTGCGTTACTTGCATTTGAGCAAGCGGGTATAAAGCCTTCAAAGTATCTTAATATGAACATTGAAAACATCACAAAGAACCTGGAAGCAGGCAAAATTGCTGGTGCTGCTATCTGGGAGCCTACAGCATCTAAAATCGAAATGGCAGGCATTGCCAGAAGAGGCGCAACCGGTGCTGATTTTTCTGGTGACGATGCCGGCGATGCAGGTTTCCTTGTCATGATGAATGAAATCATCCAGACACGCCCTGATGTGCACCGTGCTTGGTTAGAAGCTGAACTAGATGCACAGCTATTTCTTGCTGACTTGGGCAATGCAAATGCTGTATCTAAAATGGCCGATGATCAAACAGAAGGTATCGATCGTAAAGTTCTCTGGGCATCTCTTTACAGAGATG
>CAZXSC010000099.1:0-10623 GCA_964643045.1 uncultured Rhodospirillaceae bacterium | reverse complement strand
CTGATGTTCGGCAGAACTGGGCGCAAAAGCTAGCTAAATGGCCACAAGCGCATGCTAATAAGCTTGAGAAGGAAGGTCTTCCTGCTGTGAAGATTTTGAATGCAACACTGAATGCAGCGGAAGGACAAGGTTATAAGTGGCCTGTCCGCTACGTTGTAAAGTAAAAGATATCATAGTTTGATACGGAAAAATTAAATTCACCGGTGTGAAGGCATATTAGCTTTTGTGCCGGTGATTTTGATTATGGTGTCAGCAGTCCAAGTTATTTGATGCAAGGTATTATTGTTCCCGGCATTTAGTATCGGTGGCTGATACGAAACAACTTTTTGGTACGTCAGATAATGAATTCGATAATCACTTTCAGCGATCGATTATCTAAATTATTAATGGTCATTGCGGCCGCCTGGGCTTTTGGTCTTACATTCCTAATACTCTTGAACATTATTGATCGTGCTTTATTTGATGGTGTTGCAGAAATTGTAACTGCTTCTATCGTAATAATTGTATTTTTGCAGGCCGGTTATGCTATCCGAAGCCGCTCAATGTTGAGAGCGGATTTTTTGGTAAAGAGATTTCCCGATGCCATCCAGAGGGGGCTCCTCGCGTTTGGTTATATACTGGGCGCAATATTCTTTGTGATGATTATTGAAGGTGGTTTTGAAGAGAGTGTGAGGTCATTTAAAGACATGAATTATGAAGGGGAGGGAGCGCTCCGTGTCTACACATGGCCCGCCCGTTGGGCGGTTATGTTTGGGAGTTTGATAGCACTTCTGAATTATTTAGTTTTGGCTTATGTTGATGTTTTTAAGCCGGACCTATTGAAGGCTGAAATAGAATCAGTAGAACTTCAAGAATCCGAGTAAACATAGTATGGATAAGGCATAGCATCGTGTTTGAACTTCCTATAGCAGTGTGGCTGGTTGTTTGTTTAGTTGTTTTGGTAGCAATCGGTGTTCACATAGCGGTGGCACTGGGTATGACAAGCGCCCTAGGTATTTTCTTCATACTGGGCCATGACATGCATGCATTCAATTCGGTTCGGGTGATGTTGGCTGCTAAGGCCTATGAGGGCATTAGAGACTATGTGTTTGCGGTCATACCCTTGTTCATGCTCATGGGCGAGTTTATAGGTAAATCTGGAGCGATCACAGATGTGTATCGTGGCTTGAATTCTATGCTCCGTCGGCTGCCAGGCCGTTTGGCAATAGCTACAGTCGTTGGTAATGCGCTTTTTTCATTTGTTACAGGAGTGAGTATTGCTTCAGCTGCGGCATTTTCCAGGATAGCGTACCCTGAAATGAAACGTCACGGCTATCATAAAGGGTTTGCCCTAGGAACGGTGGCGGGATCAAGTTGCCTTGGAATGCTAATTCCGCCAAGTGTTTTAATGATCGTTTGGGGCATATTGACGGAAGTTTCAATTGGGAAGATCTTTTTGGCTGGCGTTCTGCCGGGGTTAATGCTGATGGCGCTGTTTATCGTATATGTGCTTATTATGGCTTTGGTAAACCCTAGCTCCGTCGGTAGCGGGTCTGAAAGGGATGCCGACGACATCGAAGAAGTTCCCAAAGCACAATTTTTTACAAGTTTAGGTGGTATTGTAATAGTTGTAGTGGCGGTCCTTGGAGGAATTTGGTTTGGCTTATTCAGTCCTACGGAAGGAGCCGGCGTAGGAGCTTTGCTTGGTCTGGTTCTCGCAATAATTAAAGGAATGAGATATAGAGAAATTATTGATTCAATATTGTCGGTTGGACGCACGTCCGGTCCCATATTGCTCCTATTGGTTACGGCGGCGCTTTATTCTAACGCCTTGGCAATGACCGGTTTGGCTAACGCAATCGAATCTTTGTTTCTAGAGTCGGGAATGTCTCCATGGCTGATCATAACTGTGATGGTTTTGATCTGGTTCGCGCTTGGAATGATAATTGATTCAATCTCAATTATGTTACTGACGGCAGCAATCTTTGCACCAATTGCAGTTAAGTTAGGCTATGATCCCATCGCATTTGCAATTATAGGCATTATTGCTATCGAAGCTGGACTTCTGACGCCACCTTTTGGGCTTCTGGTCTATACAGTTAAATCGGCAATTCACAGTCTGGATCCTGATATGAATGTCATGACAATTTTCAAGAGTGCTACGCCATATTGGATTATTATGTTAATTGGGATGATATTGATTATAGTTTTTCCACAAATAGCTACTTTTTTGCCAAAAGTGTTATTCTGATTATAGAAGAAGTGGCTCGTTTATTTCAAAATTTCTGCAAGAAATAATTATTGTTAGACTTATTATTTTTAGATATTTCTGCGACGTTAGTTATCAGAAAAAGCGCGTAGTTATTTTTTGATGAAAGTGCTCTGACATTTACACTGACACTCTAATAATATGGAAACAATTACCTTCATTACGGATCCGCTATTTTATTTAGTCGCAATTCCAGCTGTTATATCAATTGGTATTTCTAAGGCGGGCATAGGAGGCACGGGAAGTCTCGCTACTCCACTAATGGCTTTGGTCGTTTCTGTACCTCAAGCGGCAGCTTTATTATTACCATGCATATGCATTGCTGATATGTTTGCCATTTGGGCATTTCGCAAAACTTGGGATAAACAAAATTTGCTGATTATGATTCCTGGTGCAACTATTGGAGTGATTATAGGAACCCTCAGTTTTAAGTATCTAGACACAGCATCTGTTAAGCTAATTATTGGCATAATTGCAGTAGTTTTCTCGTCGTTAAAATTTATCGATTTTGTGCGTAGCAAAACTCCCCCACCACCAGCAGGGCCTAAAGTAATTAAAGGTGGATTTTGGTGCGCCGTGTGCGGCTTTACGAGTTTTATCGCTCATTCGGGAGGTCCACCTCTCAACGTGTATATGATTCCACAGCGGTTAGATAAATCTGTTTATATGGGAACGCTTGCTATATTTTATACGTATGTAAATTACGCCAAAATCATTCCCTACTGGTGGCTGGGTCACTTTCATATTACTAATTTATCAACATCACTAATATTACTGCCGATAGTGCCGGTTGGTATTTTTATTGGGCTCTTGATTCAAAGACGGATTAATGATGTCTTTTTCTATCGTGCTGTTATGACATTGTTATTTTTAACTGGCGTTAAACTTTTGTACGATGGCGTCATTGGTCTGCTTTTTGTGGGTGCGTAAATATAATTAAGTTATTTTTGAAAATTTTAGCAGTTTAAAGTTAATCATATGTATTACTATTTTTGATCATGATCAATTGTAAACGAAGAAAATAATGTTATTATTACCCCTTCAATAGGGTAATATTTTTGTGATGAGGTAGATGCATGGCCAAACTAGTGGGATATTCGAGGAAAAGTAAAAAAGACCACCCTCCAGTGCTTTATGAGGACTATAAGAGTACTGTCCTTCGTTCTCCAAAGCGCGAGCCCATAAAAATCGATCACACATTGACGGAGATTACCGGCCCCCTTTTTAGGAATATTGCAATACAGCCTGGCGAAGATGATTTATCAATCGAAAATGGTGAAGAGGCGCAGGGGCAGAGGATTTTTGTTAGTGGGAGAGTGCTTGATGAGGATGGCAAGCCTGTACCACATACCTTGGTTGAGATTTGGCAATGTAACGCCGCTGGACGGTATCATCATCCAGTTGATCAACACCCGGCCCCTTTAGACCCGAATTTCGTTGGCCAAGGTCGCGTTGTTTCAGATTCTAAGGGCGAGTATAAATTTACTACAATCAAACCGGGAGCTTATCCGTGGGGAAATCATTACAATGCCTGGAGGCCTGCGCATATCCACTTTTCTTTATTTGGCCCATCTTTTGTCACGCGGGTGGTTACGCAGATGTATTTTCCCGATGATCCCCTTTTTCCATTTGATCCGATTTTCAATTCAATACCTGATGAGGGTGCAAGGAAGCGCCTGATCTCCCGGTTTGATTTGGACAGCACTGAACCGGATTTTGCTTTAAGTTATAAATTTAATTTCGTTTTACGTGGTCGAGATGCTACACCCTTCGAGGAATAAGAGGTAAGATATGAATGTATTTGGAGTTACTGCTTCGCAAACAGTAGGCCCTTTTCTTAAAATTGCTCTTAATAGGGGGGGGCAAGAGCATATTGTTCCTGAGGACACCGATGGAGCCCTGAAACTCCACGGCCACGTTTTTGATGGAAAAGGCCGACCCGTACCAGACGCTATGATCGAAATTTGGCAGGCTAATGTTTTTGGAAAATATGATCATCCGGAAGACAAGTCAGAGGATGATTTGGTTCAGGATTTCTCTGGCTTTGGGAGGTCGTGTACAGATGAAAATGGTTATTTCTTTTTTGTAACCCTAAAACCGGGTCGGGTTGTGGGCCGCGGTAATACACTTCAGGCCCCCCATATGGCGGTAAACGTCTTTGCCCGCGGTATGTTGAAACAACAGGTGACACGGATATATTTCTCGGACGAGATGGATGCAAATTCTGAAGATCCTGTGCTAAATACAATTGAAGATGAAATCGCTCGTAAAACGCTTATAGCGCAGCAAAGCGATAATAAGGGATTGACAACATACATTTATGACATTCATTTACAGGGCAAGATGGAAACAGTTTTTTTTGATGTTTAAATAAAATTTTACTGATGTTCTATAGCTACGTGTAAATAATTTAAATGACAAACCAAATTTTTGGACGATTAACTACCACACCTCAAATGATGTCTTTATTTGGTGATGAGGCGATGTTGCAGACGATGCTTGATTTTGAGCGGGCATTGGCAGAAGCCGAGGCTAGATGTGGGGTATTTAGCACGAGCGTAGCAGATTCAATACAAAAATGTTGTCAGATCTCCCAATTTTCAGTCGTTGATTTATCGGAATTGGCCATCCAGCATGGGACCATTGTTGTACCGCTTGTACAGCAACTCACAAAACTGGTTTCGGTTAATGATAAACAAGCATCGGGCTGGGTACATTTTGGGGCGACCAGCCAAGATGTGATTGATACCGCAATGGTAATCCAATTGAAAAGAGCTCACGAAATACTTAAAAAAGATGTTGAGCGTCTCATTGCGATTTTGGAGAGGTTGGAAAGTAAGCACGGTAACCAGATTATGTTAGGGCGTACCTTATTGCAGCCATCTGTTCCAATAACATTCGGCCAGAAATTGTCAGGCTGGAAGTCTGCAATTATCAGAAACTGGAAACGAATTGAAGAGAGTACCACAGAGGCTTTTGTGTTACAGTTTGGAGGTGCGAGCGGCAATTTATCCTCATTGGATTCCCAAGGTTTGCAAGTCAGAGAAGCCCTTTCAGAAATATTAGAGCTGACTGTATCTGATGAAGTATGGCATGCCCACCGCGATAGGCATGTTGCCCTGTGTTCTTCCATTTCAATATTAGTTGGGGGGCTTGGCAAGATTGCTCTGGATCTCTCTCTTTTGATGCAAGCTGAGGTGGGTGAGATTTCTGAAAAAGTTAACCCTAATCGTGGGCGATCTTCGGCGATGCCCCATAAAAGAAATCCTGTTAATTGTCTTATAGCATTGGCGGCGGCTAAGCGAGTTCCTCATTTGCAGGCGACACTTCTCGGAGCTATGCCACAAGAGCATGAAAGGGCTTTAGGCGGATGGCAAGTAGAATGGGTCACGATACCCGCAATATTTGAAACTGCTGCGGGTGCGATTTCAGCTATGGTTGATATGTGTGATGGTTTGCAGATACACCCAGAAAAGATGGCACATAACCTCGATACATTAAAAGGCTTATTCATGTCCGAACGGATTATGGTCGCATTGTCAAAGAAGATAGGAAGAGAAAAAGCCCGTGGAATTATTGAGGAGGCATGTTCGGAGGTTTATTCCCAGGATAAGCATTTAGCCGACATACTTAAGTCAAATGATAGTTTCACTAAAGAAATAGGACCGGATGAACTAGATAAATTAATGAATGTGAACGGATATTTAGGCACACCGTCCAAAGGTAACTAAGGAAAATACGATGCCGCTAGCTAGCGTAAATGGTACTGACATTAATTATCGCTGGGATGGGGAAGAAAACCTGCCAGTACTTATATTATCAAACTCTTTGACAACAAACTTGAATCTTTGGGACGATCAAGTGGCAAGTTTTGCGAAACACTTTCGGGTCCTTAGGTATGATAACCGGGGCCATGGAGGTTCATCCTCGCCTCCGGGAGAATATTCAATTGATGATATCGGAAATGATATACTGTCACTTATGAATTATTTACAAATTGAAAGGGCTAATTTGTGTGGAATTTCCCTTGGCGGAATGGTTGGGATGTGGCTGGGGATCCATGCCGGGGAGAGAATGCATAATTTGGCCATTTGCAATACGTCGTCAGATCTAAGTCCGCCTGATCTATGGCAGGATCGGATCGATAAAGTTAAGAGAGAGGGGATGGATTCAATAATACATGGTGCTCTCGAAAGGTTTTTATCAAAAAAATTTCACGAAACAGATTCACCAAAAATTGATTTAATAAAATCAATGGTCCGTTCGTGCGAAGTGTCTGGTTATATAGGATGTTGCGCTGCCGTCCGAGATATGAATTTGACTAGCCAACTCGCAAAAATAGGAAATCCTGTTTTAATTGTTGCTGGAGAGTTGGATCTTTCAACACCAGTTGCTCATAGTCAGGTTATTAATCAAGAAATAACAGGTTCAAGGATGATCATTATTGATGCAGTTGCTCATTTATCAAACGTTGAAAAACCAGAAGAATTCAACCAAGCCGTCCTCAGTTTTCTTTTGGAATAGGAATTATTCAAATGAAAAAAGATAATTTTGAAACAGGAATGAAGGTCCGTCGTGAAGTTCTAGGGGATCAACATGTCGACCGGGCCGAGTTGAATAAGGATGAGTTTACGGAAGAGTTCCAGGAGTTAATCACACGTTATGCTTGGGGGGAAATTTGGACAAGACCTGGACTGGAGAGGAAAACAAGGAGCTGTATTACGTTGGCCATGATGGTTGCTCTCAATCGAGAAGATGAATTTAAGCTTCACGTTCGTGCAGCATTGAACAATGGCCTTACCAGAGATGAAATTAAAGAAGTAATTTTGCAGGCCGCTATATACGCTGGCGTACCTGCTGCCAATTCTGCATTTCATTGGGCACAAGATATTTTCGGTACTCCCTAGATTCAAAGTTGCAAAATTGAATAGAGGTTAAAGAAAAAGTAAAGAGAATTTATTCTTCATTAGTGGGGTTGTTAAACGGGAAATTTCTCTGAATAATCGTGAGTATGAATGGTGAACTGCCTACGCCGAGTGTTAATAATAGCTACTTGGCCAAATACTCAAATAGTCTTATCGGAATCACGTTGGTAATATTTTCTGGGCTATTGCTTGGTATAAATGGTGCTATCGGAAAGCAGCTTGGTCATGAGTTACATCCATTTTTTATAACATTCATTCGCGCCGCTGTAATGGTAGTATGTCTTCTACCTTTGGTTTTTTCGAAAGGCATTAGTCGAATAAAAACAAAACAACCGTGGCTGCAACTTGTAAATGGATTTTTCTTTACGCTGGCATTATTTGGTTGGTTCTTTGCTCTTCCAAGGATACCTTTGGATTTAAATACTGCCGTTGGTTTCACATCACCAATTTTTGCAGTTTTGGGTGCAATCATATTTTTAGGCGAGAAATCTGACGTGTGGAGATGGGGCGCTCTTTTTGTTGGTATAATGGGGGCCCTGATAATTATCCAACCGGGGGTTACTGGTGTCTCACCTGGTGTTGCAGCAGCTATTATTTCAGCATTGTGTTTTTCGGTCACGAAATTATTAGTTAAAGTTATCACACGGACGGACATTCCAGATTCGGTGGTATTTTGGCAGGCATTTTGGGTTACGGTCTTTGCTTGTCCTGTAGCAGTGTTTGTCTGGCAAACACCTAACTGGGAACAAATGACATGGATCATAGGCTTGGCGATTGTTACCATTATGAATCATTTTTCGATCACGTGGGCAATTAAACTCGCTGATATAGGAATTGTCGAGCCAGTTACTTTTACACGCCTTATATGGGCCGCTATTATAGGTTATTTGGTGTTTGGCGATGAACCAAGTGTGAATACTATGCTGGGCGGGGCAATTGTATTGGCTTCTGTCGTATATATTGCTCGGCGTGAACGGGGGGCACAAAAGTAGCGGTCTCGATCAGATGATAAATTATTGATTTTTTTATAGATAAGTTTTGGAGATTAATGAATGGGTATGCTTATTAATGGGAAATGGTCTGACGAAGATCAATTTCGCAATAAAGAAGGGAGGTTTGTGAGACCGGAGAGTAGCTTCAGAAGCTGGGTCACCGATGATGGAAGTGGGGGGCCAACGGGTGAGGCCGGATTTAAGGCCGAGGCTGACCGCTATCATCTTTATATAACACACAATTGCCCATGGGCTTATCGAACGGCCATTTTCCGTAAATTAAAAAAGTTGGAAGATATTATTAGTATTTCTATTGGAGGTTCGAGTTATAAGGACGAGGGCTGGACGTTCAATGATGAGCCGGGTGCTATTACCGATAAAGTAAATAATATTTTTCATCTCCATGAATTGTACAGCCTAGCTGATCCCTCTTATACCGGGAGAGTAACTGTACCAACTCTATGGGATATAAAAAATCAGGTGATTGTAAATAATGAATCATCCGAGATTATTAGAATGTTTAACTCCGCGTTTGACGGCCTAACAGAAGATACCCCAGATTTTTACCCTAGCGATTTGAAAGATGAGATTGATACTGTCAATGAGTTAATTTATTCTACTGTAAATAATGGCGTTTATCGGACTGGTTTTGCTGTAACCCAGGAGGCTTATGAAGAAGCTTTTGACAAGTTATTCCAAACGCTAGGTTTATTGGAAGAGCGACTTGATCAACAGAGATACTTGGTTGGCGATCGTTTGACTGAGGCAGACTGGCGTTTGTTTTCGACACTACTTAGGTTTGATATTGTTTATTTTGGCCATTTTAAGTGTAATAAGAAACATATTTATGAATATCCGAATCTCTGGAATTTCACTCTCGAGTTATACCAGTACCCCGGAATTGCAGAAATCACTGATTTCGAGCATATTAAGCGGGGATATTATCACCTTATGCCAAACGTTAACCCCAACGGTATTGTTGCTAAGGGCCCAAATATAAATTTTGATCAAAAGCACAACCGCGATCGTTTCTAGTCGTTTAAATAAGATACAGAAAGTGAGATATAAGTATAATGAGTGATGTAATTAAATTTGAAAAGAGGGGCAGTGTTGGTGTTATTACCATAGATAATCCGCCAGCGAATGCCATGAGCTTTGCGGCAAAAAAAGGTGTTTCAGATCATCTAAATTCCTGTATGGCCGATGATCATTGCAAGGCCGTGGTTATTACGGGAGAGGGGCGGATATTTATTGCCGGGGCCGATATCAGTGAGTTTGGAAAAGAAACTCCCCCTGGCTTTCCTGAACTTGAACACATTATTCAAGATATTGAGAATTCGAAGAAGCCGGTGATAGCTGCCTTTAACGGCCTAGCTCTTGGCGGCGGTATGGAACTTGCGATGGGATGCCATTATCGCCTTGCAGTACCAACGGTTAAGGTAGGCCAACCTGAGGTTAATCTTGGTTTTATCCCAGGAGGTGGGGGTACGCAACGCCTGCCGCGTTTGGTTGGGGTGGAATTAGCTCTGGAAATGATAGTGACGGGCAAACCGATAGATGCCAGTAAGGCCCTTGAAGCCGGGGCCATTGATGAAATTGTTGAAGGGGATTTACTTGCACGTGCTGTCGAATTTGCTGAGGAATTAGAAAGATCTGGCGAAGAACCCAGACGGACTTGTTTTCTTAATGAAAAGGTTGAGAATGTAGACACTACCATTTTTGACGAATGGCGTGAGAAAATATCTCTTAAATCAAGAAATATGAGATCTCCATTTGAGTGCATCAATACCGTCGAAGCGTCGACTACCATGGAATTTAAAGATGGGTTAATGAATGAGCGCAAGGTTTTTGACGAACTTCTTGGCAGCAATGAAGCAAAATCGATGCGACATATGTTTTTTGCTGAACGCGAAGTAGCAAAAATTCCGGATGTTCCTAAAGGCACTGAAACTCAAGTTATTAAGAATGCAGCGGTAATAGGTAGTGGCACCATGGGTGGCGGTATCGCCATGAACTTTGCTAATGCTGGTATACCAGTGATTTTGATTGATGTAGCACAAGATGTGCTCGAAGCTGGCTTGGATAAAGTAAAAAACAATTATGCTGGTTCCGTTTTAAAAGGTCGAATTAGTCAAGGAAACATGGATGAGTGTCTTGGTTTAATTTCGAGTTCAACAGATTATGCTGATATAAAAGATGCGGACATTGTCATTGAAGCCGCTTTTGAAGATATGGACTTAAAAAAGAAAATTTTTTCGCGATTAGATAAGGTATGCAAATCGGACGCGATACTTGCGACTAATACGTCAACATTAAATATCAATGAAATTGCGGCTTCGACTTCCCGTCCGGATAAGGTCTGTGGCACTCATTTTTTTAGCCCCGCGAATGTGATGAAATTGTTAGAAAATGTAAGAACGGATAAAAGCTCTATAGAAACAATAGCAACAGTTATGGG
>CAZXSC010000098.1:0-10626 GCA_964643045.1 uncultured Rhodospirillaceae bacterium | reverse complement strand
TAACGGCATCGTCCCATTTCATTCGCTGCCATTTACCCCCAACAAGTTTCATTGGGTACTTCAAGCGACGTTCGCCATGAGCGTGCTCACGAACGGACGCGCCTTTCGCACAGTGGGCTCCCATGTTAATGGGACTATCAAAACCAGGTTCTTGGCCAACCCAAACACCATTTTGAACTTCAGCGACAACCGTACATCCAACGGCGCAGTGCGTGCAGATGGATTTAACCTGCTTCATGGCACCCGCCCCTTTTGCTTTGGCAGCGGCCTTTTTAACGCTTCCAATTGATAAGGTCGTTGCAGCAGTTAAACCGCCAATAGTCATACCCGATCGCTTCAAGAAAGTTCGGCGATCAATAGCACTTCCTGTTAAACCCGCTAGCGCTTGTGATAAACGAGGGCGATATGCCCCACCATCCGTCTTCTTTATCAGCATAAGCCTCTCCTATTTATTAAATCTTTCAAACTTATTTCTGCCCAAAGTTTAAAACTGCGCAGATTCGTAGTATTTTTTTACATGATCAGTTTCTTGGTAGCCCGTTGACTTATCACCCTTAAGTGATGGAGAGGCCGCAGCCTCACTCGCAGACAAAACGCCACTAGCAACAGCCGCAACACCAACTCCGATTCCAGCCGTCTTGATAAAATCACGCCTTGATGGTGATCCACTCTTTTTTGCAGTCATCTAAACTCTCCTTATTTAATCTATCCTATCTAGATTCTGATAGATTGTAATGCTACTCACCGTTTGACCAAATACTAAGCAGCTATCAAAAAAGCCTCACTTTCGACTTCCATAAATAATTTACCAATCCGTCCAACCGGCGCAAAAAAATGCGCCGCCTTGGCCGCCTCTAGGTCTTCAAAAAACTTTCCAGCCCAACAGGCTATATGATTCTCAAAAAATCTATTTTGCTCGGGTATCGTTGAGGGTCTGCCAAATGATCCAACAATAAGGCCGTGCATCATCTCAAACAGGAATGCTATATGATCCTCCGGTTCGGCAACTTGATCGGATTTAGCAATGCCAAGTTTATTCATATCATCGCGCAACTCAGCCAGAGGCTTCTCATTTAAAAATCCTGTAAGGTAATATGATTTAAACGGGATCAATTCGCCTTGGGTTACGCCAATAAAAAGTTCGTTATATTCTTCCGAAACCGCGCCAACGCTCGTATTCCCAGCCAACACCTTCAATTGAGCCAACTCTTGACCTACCGCGGTATCATTAACCTCAAGATTCTTGATCAGATCAAGCAAATCAGCATCGGCAGCAGCACCAAGCAGACGCGACAACAGGAGATAAAACTGCGCTCGGAAGCGCTCTTCGGCAATGACTTCTGTCTGCTGCTTATAACCTAAAGTCAACGGCACGTCTCCCAGAAAACAAATAACCTTTTTGGTAAGCTGCCACGCTAATCAAAAATCTTATGAGCATTATTATTTTGAGCATTATTATTTTCGGCCTAAACGACGGCCCTTAGAGTTTTAGGTTAAGAATATCAACAAAATGAGTCAACAAAAATACTGCGATTTCGATAATGATAATCATTCGCAGAAATTAAATAATCTCAATAGCCTAACCTCCGGCAAAGGAGAAATACCTGGATAGTTGACAATAAAACATACTGCCGTTTACGCTACGTACAAATAGGAAGATGCACCAAAAATTTTCCACTCACCCCATTCAACTCAAAACGAGGGAAATGCAGATGAGAATTAGCCGCCGAAATTTTCTTGGGGGGATGTGCGCAACTGGCATAGCAGGGTTAATACCAGAGGTGAATGCGGCCCAAAATTTTAGAAGCCAAAGAAAGATAGTAGCTAGCCCTGGGCATTCAATGCTAATGGGTTCTAGTAATCGTCTAACAGATCTATGGTTGTACAATGGATCTCTACCTGGTCCAGAGATAAGGATTAAAGAAGGTATGCTATTAGACGTTCATTTCCAAAATAAACTAAAGGTACCCACTACTATTCATTGGCATGGTGTAAAAGTTCCCAATGCGATGGACGGAGTAGCTGGTTTAACCCAACCAGCGGTGGAGCCAGGGGAAACGTTTTCATACAAATTTGAGATTTCTGACCCAGGGACATATTGGTACCACGCTCACACAATGGGTTGGGAGCAAGTGGCCCGTGGTTTATATGGGCCTCTGATAGTCGAAGGTGAAAAAGATTTTAAAGCTGATCACGATATAACCATGATGATAGACGATTGGCGTTTGAATAAAAATGGCCAAATAGACGAAACCTCAATGGGTAGTCTTCATGATTGGGCGCATCGCGGTAGAATAGGCAATTGGCTCACCGTCAATGGAAAGTCTCAGTTCAAGCAGCCGGTAAAGATAAATAGCCGCGTAAGACTTAGACTGATTAACTCTTCCAATGCCCGAATTTTAAAATTGCTATTAACCGGGGGTGTCGGGTTGCAGGTTAGCCTGGACGGTAATCCATGTAATTTGGAGGCTATTAGTAAATTTGAACTTGCCCCGGCACAACGAATTGATTTGATGATAGACATTGGAACCGAACCATTATTACTGCATGATTTAAGCTCAAAGGAAGAGGTTCTTGCTGGCATCATTGAGCCAAAATCCGAAATTGGGGAAGGGTCAGCTGAAAAATACACGCCTGAATTAACTCCCCTAGAGAGGATCCCCGCTAATATTGATGATGCAATCCGCGTAAAGGTGCACATGCAGGGCGGTGCCATGGGAAACCTCTTGAAAGCGCGCTTCAATGATGAGGTATACACGTTACGTCACCTTGCCCGTGCTGAGAAAAAAGTTTGGGCATTTAATGGGGTGGTAGGGGTCTACGGTCATCAGTTAAGCGAAGTTCCACTTGGAAAGATGGTCATTCTTGAGGTGTTTAATGATACCGCCTGGCCACATGCAATGCATCTGCATGGACATGATTTTTGGATCCGAACACTAAAGCGGGCAAGTGGTAAAGATTTTGATGTGAAGAGGGATACGTATTTAATGAGTCCCAATGAAAAAGCTGAACTTATATTTTTAGCTGATAATCCCGGTCAATGGCTTCTTCATTGTCATATGCTTGAGCATATGGCATCTGGGATGGGGGCAGTTATTTCCGTAATATAAATCATTGATTTAATTTGTTTTATGAATTTTCGCAGAGGTTGTCACCTTTCCGTACTGAAAGAAAGAACGTGACTGCAATATTGGATACGAAGATGTGTAACTAGTCCCAAGAAATATTATGCTAGAGTTTAATGATAATATAATTTCCTTAAGCTTAATCTTAGGTGCGGTTTTCAAAAAAGGTGCAGTCCAATTTGCACTTTCTCTTCGATCAAGCTAAAAATAGCCCAGTTCTGTCAATATAATTAATAATCTTTAGGTTTTTTCTCTAATGAACAAAACACTGTATCGCAGTAGATTAATAATATCAGTTTTTATTGTTTTTTCTTTATCTACAATTTTTGCACTTTTTTTCCACATTAAAATTTCTCAGGCTACGGATAAATATTTGTTGCGAGGGCAGAAAATTTTTAAAAAATGTATTCATTGTCACACCTATAAACCAGGGGACTCTCACCGTATCGGGCCAAATCTCTATGGCATGTTCGGCCGAAAAGCGGGTAAAATCGTTGACTTTGATTTTTCGGAAGCCTGGGAAAATGCCAATTTCGTTTGGACAGAAAAAACTCTCGACCACTACTTATCGGATCCTCATAAAATGATCCCCAACAATCAAATGCCATTCGACGGATTATCCAGAGCGAGCGACCGCAAAGCCCTTATCATTTATCTCAAAAAAATCGTGCGCCCTTAAAGTACTCACCTACTAGTTGGTAATTTGTGAGCCGTCTTCGAGGCGCCAATGACGTAATACTTCGTCACCACCTCCAGACAACGCCGTTTTCCCATCTGGCGAAAAGGCAACAGTCCAAATAGGTTTTGTATGACCCATCATCGACTTCAATAGTTTCCCTGTTTTGATGCTCCAATGGCGAATTATTGAATCACTGCCAGCTGACAGCACAGTTTGATTGTCAGGGGATATTGCTACGGAAGCGATAAAACCAGCGTGTCCCACGAGTGATTTAAGTTCTTCACCGCTCTCAGCATCCCAGATTTTTACTGTTTCGTCTACACTGCCAGACACTAATACTTTTCCATTATTTGAAATCGCTATCGCATTGACGTTAAAATTGTGCCCCTTAAAAATTCTTGACGTTTTTGCCGCTTTCAAATCCCATCGCCTGATTGTGCCGTCATAACTCGAAGAGAATGCCACATTAGGTTGCTCGGGAACATCAATTGAAAGGACTGGGCCAAGGTGCCCGAAAAAACGCCTTTTAACGGTTGCTGTGTTTAAGTCCCACAGAATAAGCGATTTATCCGTGCTTCCAGAAAGCACCTGCTTCCCATTATTAAGAAAAACAACACTGGTCACGATACCAGTGTGGCCTTTAAAGTTTTGCAAGACCTTTCCGGATGCAATCTCCCAATGCTTTAAAGTTCCGTCTGCGCTGGCGGATAAGGCTGTCTTGTTATCTGGTGAGAAAGTGACGCTGTTTACGCTTAGCGTATGGGATTTGAATCTTCGCAAGGACTTTTGTAATTTTACATCCCATAAACGCATGGTCCAATCCCAACTGCCAGAAAGAGCAATTTTGCCGTTTGCCGAAAATTCGACTGAGTTAATAATACTGACGTGGCCAGTAAATTCAGCCTGAACACGAGGCGACAAGATACCCAAAATAAGCCAGATAATCAGAATTTTCAAAAAACTATGCATCACGCAGCCCTTAAAACTAGAATCAGAATATGCTATACCTTTTTCAACCGCACAACTTAAGAAGCTCCTAAATATACTCTGATATAAAATGTCGGCGAGGGCATTACAATTTTATTAATATCACGGCGTGTAAATTTAGATCAAATACCTAAAAATTTCCCACCGTGTAGAAATATCTGGATAAATCCTAATGCGCCGTTATTAATAGTCGAGTTATAAGCAGAAAAAATTTAAGGATCAAGGTTATGGTAGTCGTTACTGAAAAAGAGGTAACGAAAGTTCTGGCTAAAGTTATTGTCCCTGACAGAAACAATAACGTAATTTCCCTTGGACTAATATCAGGTATCGTCGTCAAGGATGGTATGGTTCACATCACGGTTGAAACAACTAAAGAACGTGCAGCCACAATGGAAGAGGTGCGCAGAGAATGTGAGGAGCTAGTCAGCGATCTACCGGGCGTTTTAAACGCAACGGCGGTGTTGACGGAAGAACGCGAAATGCCGAGAGCCAATGAAAGCGCAATTCCAAAACTCGATCTTACTCAAGATGAGCGCCGCATTAAGTCTGAAGGTGTGTCCTCCATCATTGCCGTTGCTTCTGGAAAAGGCGGCGTCGGTAAATCTACCACATCAGTTAATCTTGCACTTGCGCTCGCTAGACTAGGTAAGAAAGTAGGAATCATGGATGCAGATATCTACGGTCCTTCGATCCCTCGAATGATGGGCATCACAGGTCAGCCACGCTCAGAGGATGGCTCGACATTAATTCCGATGGAGAATTACGATGTCAAATGCATGTCAATGGGTTTCATGGTTCCCGAAGAGGAACCAACCATTTGGCGCGGTCCTATGGTAATGAGCGCCCTTGAGCAGATGCTACGCGATGTTGAATGGGCACCATTGGACATTCTAATCGTCGACATGCCCCCTGGAACTGGTGATGCCCAACTAACAATGGCACAAGGAACAGAACTTGCAGGAGCCATTATTGTTTCTACTCCTCAAGATATTGCTTTGCTTGATGCCCGTAAGGGTCTTAATATGTTTCGCCAAGTTGAAGTGCCCATCATAGGTCTAATTGAAAATATGAGTTACTATGTTTGCCCAAAATGCGGTGACGAAGCGCATATTTTTGATAACGGCGGCGCAAAGGAAACAGCAGAAAAATATGGCTGTGCATTTTTAGGTGAGGTGCCCCTAGACAAAGAAATACGAACAACATCCGATGACGGCCGGCCTATCGTTGTTAATAATACAAAAAGCCCTCATGCAAAAACCTATATGGACATAGCGGCTAAAGTCATAAATGAGATCGATAACTTGATAAAATAGGGCTTGCTATCCAAAACGGCTGGCTAAAAATATATTATTAAGTGAGGTCACCCAATTAAACCTTCATCCCTATTTTCGTCTGTAAGCTCTTCCAGATCGTCATTTTCCACCAAGCTTTTGGAAAATTCCTCACCTCCACCCTGATCAAGAGATTCTTCAACCACTCCTTTTTGCTCGCCTCCAGTGTCGTCGGATAATTTTTTATCCCGATTCTGATCAAAAGATTCTTCAACCACGTCTTTCTGTCCGTCCCCAGTGTCGTCGGTAATTTTTTCTGCAACCTCTCCATCGTTATCTTCTAGGGACGCAACTTCTTTATCCGGGCTTATCATACCTTCCCCAGGTTTATAGCGTGTTGAAACAGCCTCAGCGACCATACCAACCATGCTAAAATCTTCGTCATAATCATTGAGCCCATCAAGACCAGCAAAAATGGGGTCACTAGAAAATAATTTTCTAAGCGCCAGTCTTTTAAGTTTTTTTGGGGTGTCATCGCGCATAAACAACGAATAATCAGAATCTTTATCTAACGTTTTAATGTCTGGCAAATCATCTGGGACTGCAAAATCTTTATCAGAATTAATCTCTTGCTCGGATGGAACAGCAACCGCGGACTGCTCTGGAATTACAACTTGTTCCAGAGATTGGCCATCTCTTTCGGCAGTCTTTCGATCCGACCAACGATTAAAGAAACTGCTCTCCTTATCTCCTTTATCACTCATGATGGCTGCCTATTATACTTGTGACTGACGGGCGGCGGTGGCTTATCATAACCTTCCTTGCCGGGGTCAAATGCTTTACGTTTGCGTTTCTTAAATTTCTCTTCAACATAATGTTCATTTACATAATCGTCCAGCCACGCCATCACAGATAACGGCATGGACACATTTTCAACTATTTCTTCGCCACTATCGAGATAGTCCTGCGCTTCATAGGGACAAACGGTCACAAGGAAAGGGAAGACTTCATGTTCATAGTCTTCTTGCTCTTCATCATCGATATTGCGCAACACAACAAATACAGAGGGCTGTTCAAGGGTTAAATTGAACTTATAACCCTCCGCCTCCTTACTAAAAATTTCTAATGGTAGTGTGGCCGCGTGATACTGTACCCAATCGCCTTCTCCATCCTTTCCACGTTTTAGCTCCACCCAATCGTCAATTTCAGCGGCCCCTGGCAACACGGAGACAACGCTCCAATCGTAATCAACCCACTGATTACCTGATGACCGCTTCTCCAACACAATTCCCAGCGGCATACTTAGTTGTAACGCATTAATATCTGCGGTCAATTTTAAGGCTTCCTAATCAACTTTCGATAGCTTTTAACGATAGAACAGTTTAATGGTTTTGTCACCGGGCATAAATTAGCTATATACCTAAACAACAAATTTGAGGAGCTTTTATCGAGATTTATGCGGATTAAACCTAACATTTTGCCACTGGTGCTAAAAAATGTTTCCTTTGAAGTTAACGGCATGCGTTACATTAAAGAAATGAATTTTAGCCTCAACGCGGGTCCAAGCTCTATTATTTTAGGCCCAAACGGAGCGGGGAAAAGTCTTTTTCTACGTCTATGCCATGGGCTTATAGAGCCAACCGAAGGTTCAGTAAATTGGTTTGGTCCAGCTGCTGGAACACCTGAAAACTATCAAGCCATGGTATTTCAAAAACCTGTGATGCTTCGACGTTCAGTGCTAGAGAATCTTCATTTTGGCCTTAAATGTCGCGGCATTCCCAAATCTAAACGAGAACCAATTATAGAACAAATCGTAGAAAAAACTGGCCTTTCGCGTCTATCTAAAACACCAGCCCGGTCGCTTTCATCAGGCGAACAGCAACGACTGGCGCTCGGTCGGGCTTGGTCTTTAGAGCCTGAAGTTTTATTTCTCGACGAACCAACCGCTAATTTAGACCCAGCGGCGACACATGTCGTTGAAGAAATAATTAACACAATCAAAAACTCGGGTACGACGATCGTCATGTCCACACATGACCTTGGACAGGCAAGACGCCTTGCTGACAATATATTATTTTTATATCGAGGGCGAATTCTTGAAGATACACCTGCAAAAAAATTTTTTACCGCACCACAAAATGATCTTGCTCAAGCCTTTCTGAAAGGAGAGCTGCTTTGGTGGCATCGCAAGAATTTGAAGCCTCCGACAGAATTAAAGCATAATCGATAGTTTAATAATCATGATTGGGGAATAAGCAAATGAAATTAAACGGCAAGGAAGTTCTAATTTGTGATTGTGAAGGCACGATGGAATTGCCCGAAAAAGCTCTAAAAAAGCTATTTAATGTTGGGGAACTTAATATCAACACGCATTTATGCCGTGCCCAGATAGGTAATTTTAACAATGCAGTCTCCGAAGGAGAGCCATTACTGGTTACATGCACACAAGAAGCTCCATTATTCATTGAAAACGCAATTGCGACCAATCCGGATACAACAATTTCATATACTAATATTCGTGAAAGGGCGGGTTGGTCAGAAGAAGGAGAAGAAGCTCTAGCCAAAATTACCGCACTAATTAAGGAAGCAACGCTCGATCCACCTTTGGCTAGCAGTCTTTCCATGCGTTCAGAGGGCTCGGTTTTGATCTATGGATTAGATGAGAAGACCCTGGAAATTGCCAAGCAACTAACAAGCCGCTTGAGCGTGACCTGCATTTTACAGGGGAACGAAAAATTACAACCTCCACGCCTAATGGATGCGCCTATCTTTTTAGGAAATATAAAATCAGCCAGTGGTCATCTGGGAAGTTTTGAGGTCAAAATAAATGACTATGCAGCCGTTCAAGTTTCTTCGAGAGGAAACCTGGAAATTGGTAAGAAAAATAACGACGTCAAGATGAATTTTGATTTGATTTTGGATATCTCCAATGGCGACCCATTCTTTCCGGCACACGAAAAACGTGATGGTTACTTTTATGTTGAATCAAACAATGTAAGCCAAATCCAAAAAGCTCTCTTTGATTTAGTCGATTTGGTTGGCGAGTTCGAAAAACCAAGATACATAAAATATGATAATAATCTATGCGTCCATGCCCGCAGTTCTCAGATCGGCTGTACGCGTTGTCTGGATGTTTGTCCAACAAGTGCAATTACTCCCGCAAAAGATGAAATCACAGTGGACCCGTATATATGTGCCGGTTGTGGAAGTTGCGCATCAGTTTGTCCAACAGGTGCAGTGAGTTATCAACTGCCTGCAGGAAATTTCATTTTTGAACGGCTAAAGTTGCTGCTCGATAGTTACAAGGATGCTGGTGGAGAAGGACCTAAATTATTAATTCATGACACTACATATGGGGATGAAATGATCGCCGCAATCTCCCATATAAAGAAAAAAAATAAAAGATGGGGCTTACCTGCAAACATACTACCGTTTGCTCTTAATGAAATAACACAAATCGGGTTTGATTTCTTTGCCGTCGCTCTGGCTTTTGGTGCCGGCACAGTTGGTATACTTGTAAATCCAGCGAGAATTGAGGAAACAGACGGCCTCAAGGAACAAATTTCGTTAATAGACACTGTGACTAAGGGGCTGGGTTACGGTGCAAATCGCATCCAGATTATAGATGAGGCCGATCCTGAGACCATTGTTGAAAGACTTTTTTTGGCTGATGATTTTAGCAAAATAAATCCGGGTGACTTTGCTCCTATGGGAACCAAACGCTCTCTAGCAAACCTCGCTCTTAATCATCTTCATGATCACGCGCCAACACCTACGGATATGTTACCGTTATCAAAAGGTGCTCCATTTGGAACGATTAAAGTCAACACCAAGAGTTGTACTCTTTGTCTATCATGTGTTTCTTCCTGCCCAACAGGCGCTTTAAAAGATAACCCCGATAGTCCACAGTTTACATTCACCGAAACGGCCTGTGTCCAATGTGGACTCTGCAAAACTATTTGCCCTGAATCTGTGATCACATTAACACCACGGTTTAATTTCCATAAAGAAGCGAGAGAAGCAGTTATTGTTAAAGCAGAAGAACCATTTGAATGTATTAAATGCGGGGAGCCATTTGGCGTTAAATCGTCTATAGATCAAATGATTGGGAAACTTCGTGGCCACTCAATGTTCTCTGAAGAAGGGGCTCTCGAAAGGGTAAAAATGTGCCCTGACTGTCGTGTCGCCGACCAATTTGATGATCCTGACACACCCATGGCAGTTGGCGATCGTCCTGAAATACGGACGACAGCTGATTATATGGAAGAACGAGAAAAACTTCGACTAGAAGCAGAAAAACATAAGAAAGAACACGGACTAGATGAAAACGAAACCAGCTAGGCTAAGCTGATTTCATCTTTTATTTCAACCGTGAGATTCAAACTGCTGCTAGACAACGTAACCTTTACATCAAAAGTTTCGTCTCCGTTTAATAATCCTGCATCTAGAGCTCCACGCACAGCATTCTCAATCTCTCGTTGTGAAGTAATACCAACTTTCTTCAAAAACTTTCGAACATTGATATTAAATTGATCATCATCCATTTCAATCTCCTTTTCTTTGG
>CAZXSC010000097.1:0-10629 GCA_964643045.1 uncultured Rhodospirillaceae bacterium | reverse complement strand
AATGAATGCTGTTTTCCGCCGTCGCCCAAGGTGATGGAAGCCATGCAAAACAACCTGGGAGCGGTAAATTTATATCCCGATGCACAATGTCCGCATCTCAGCGATATTGTTTCGGATCGTACCGGCGTGAGCCATGACTGTATTGTCTGGGGGAATGGCAGTGAAGAACTCCTGAAAGGTGCCATCGATCTATGCCTGTCGCCCGGAGAGGGGCTTATTCTGCCGGTGCCAACCTTCTGGGGCTATAAGTCGATGGTGGCGGCGTTTGAAGCCGACGTATCAGAAATTGAAAATCTAGCGGACGGCCGCACTAATATTGCGGGCATTTTGGAGGCGATTAACGACAACACCAGAATTGTCTTTCTCATCACGCCCAACAATCCGACCGGCCGTTTGATCGATCAGGACGAACTTGAGCGCGTTGTCAACGGCGTACCAGACGACGTCCTTCTCTGCGTTGATGAAGCGTATTATGATTTTGGTATTCATGCCGGCGGCCCGAACGTCCTGGAAGTGCTTAAAAAACGGAAAGGGCCCTGGATTACGGTCTTTACCTTTTCAAAAGCCTACGCCATGGCGGGCATGAGGATCGGATACGCCCTCTGCAGTGACGCAACCCTCGCGCAGGCGCTGCAAAAAACGACCTGCGTCTTTAACGTCCCTCTTCTCGCCCAATATGCCGGTGAGGCGGCACTCCTCGATACCGATCATCTAAACTTTATTTTGACGCAGACAGCGGCCGGCCGCGATTTGATTTATAATGGATTAAAGGATCTTGGCCTCAACCCCATCCCTTCGGTGGCTAATTTTGTATCGACGGCCATACCCGGCAACGGACGTTCGATGGTGCAGAAAATGCTGGATAAGGGTATACAGATTAACGCCTGGGCCGATGCCGGATACGAAAATTATATCCGCATTACCGTCGGAACCGAAGAAGACATTGCCGACTGCCTCAAGGCATTAAAGGAAGCTCTCGGCTGACACCCTGGCAATTAAACAGGTGCACAGGCCGTTTTTTTAGGGCGTGCTTATTTTCCCCGGATGGAACAGTACTATTCCAACGTCAGAATAGTTTCGAATTCACCTGTCATCTGCAAAACTTTATCCAGATACGGAAACCCGTATTATTTAATAATTCTCTCTCACGAGATTAAATATCTAATGCGTTGACACCTTTTATCCCACAATTCTATGATTATAACTCAGGAAGGAAAAATTTTTTAAACTGTGATCTATCAGGGACATCTAACGTGGCAAATGGTGCTGAAAACTCAGTTGACAAAAAGGCAGATCGCCTAACCATCGAAAACCAGCCCAGTAACGAAGGTCCATTTCGCCTGCAAGGTCCGATCCATCATCCCGACGATGAAATCTGCAGCTTTGAAATGCTGGACAATTTTGAACGTTTCAATCAGGCCAACGATATCTATACACGTGGTCAATGGGATTCCCGAATAAGGTCTGAGAAGGTTCTCAATTGGTTCAAAGGCATGTTCACGCCCGGCATTGGGGTAAAAAGGAGTGAAGGGTATTCTGCAAGGGATTTTGCCCTGAAAAATGCTGGATGGATGGCAACCAATCTCATTATCCAGCGCAACCGCCATGCCGATCGAACGGACGGATTTCTGGATTATATTGAAGAGTTCTGCCCACCCGCTAAAGAAAAGATGGAAATTGAATCTCTAGAGAAGACGACCGCAGAAATGAAGCATGCCTGTCGTACTTTTGGCGCGGATGACGTCGGAATAACGGGTTATGATCCCCGCTGGCATTACACCAAGAGTTTCTCGGCGAAAACCCTGAAGGAAAAAGATTACGGTATCCCCGAGGATTTACCTAACGTCATTGTTGTTCTTACGGAAATGGACTTTGACTCGATTAGAACCTACCCATCGGCAACAGCAGGCGTCGCAACGGGAAAAGGGTACTCAAATGACTGTTCGATGACTTTATCGATCGCCACATATATTCAGAATATGGGCTACCGCGCCGTCGCATCGGTAAATGACACCTCTCAGGGTATTCCTTACGCAATTCAGGCCGGCCTCGGAGAATATGGAAGACATGGTTTATTAATCCATCCAAAATTTGGACCAAGAATGAGGATTGGCCGTGTGCACACAGATTTACCCTTAAGCCACGATAAACCTGTACGTTTTGGCGTCAAAGAGTTCTGTGAAATATGCCGACGCTGTTCAGACGGTTGTCCACCAAATGCCATTCCCAAGGGAGAACCCCAGGATGAAATCATAAATCAGTCGAATATCGTCGGTATTCGAAAGTGGACGGTCGACGCTGAAAAATGTTTTCAATATTGGGTTAACCAGGGAACGGAATGTGGCATCTGTATAAGAGATTGCCCCTACAATAAGGATCCCGGCAATCGACTAATTCAATTGTATTTCAGGTTATGGATGAAACTCGCGGCATCCCCCCTCAGGCGATTTGCGTTGTGGCTCGATATAAAGCTTGGGTTTGGTGGCCGTCTGCCCCCAAAAGAATACTGGAAAAGAAAGCTGCGTAGATAAACTTTGTAGATAGTGGAGTAAATTTTGGATAAACGCTCTCTAGGACAGGTTTTGAACTCCAATATTTGCCATCGAGGCAATAAGGTAGCCCTGATCGATGGAGACCAGAGTTGGACGTATTTTGAATTTGGCATGCGCATCAAAAAACTCGCAAACCTGCTCTCAGAATATGGTCTGGCAAGCGGTGACCGCTTTGCGATCTTTGCTAAAAACAGCCGATACTTTGAAGAGCTGCGCTGGGCAGGATTTTTAACCGGTGTCGTACCTGTCGCCGTCAACTGGAGGCTGGCTCCCCCGGAAATTGAACACGTTCTTCAGGATGCCGCATGTAAAACCATCTTTGTTGATGAAGAGTTTCTGGACCATTTCAAGTCTCCTCAGCTTATACCCTGGCAAGAGGGTCTAAAGGAGATAGGTCCAAAGCTCGATAAAGAAATTGAAGCCATTGATCCCATCCGGGAGTTGCCGGATATAGAACCGGATGACGACGCAATGTTATTTTATACAGGAGGTACAACCGGACGCAGTAAAGGTGTCCGCATAAGTCACTGGAATATTATTTCATGCGGCCTTGCCTTTGGTTTGGGTGTCGGAGCTGAAGAAGATGACACCTATCTTCACGTTGCTCCGATGTTTCACTCTGCTGATCTTCTGGCGACGGCCTGGTTTATTAACGGAGCCAGACACTGCTACCTTCCTAATTTTTCACCGGAAGGGTTCCTGCAGTCAATTGCTGAACATCATGTAACGGCTACGGTTACGGTTCCAGCGATGTTGATGGCAGTAACAGGCGGATTGAAAGTATCCGAATTTGATACCTCCTCCCTCCGCACGCTAATGTATGGGGCGTCCCCAATGGCGTTCGAATGGACAAAGCGAGTTGCCGAAGCATTCCCGGACGTTAATTTTTTGAATTGCTACGGTTTAACGGAGACGTCACCTGACCTGACCATATTCGATGCGAAAGAGTTTCGGGCCGCCATTGAAAGTGGAGACCAGGACGGCATCGTCACATCTGTCGGAAAACCAAATGCGCTGGTCGATCTGCGAATTATGGACCCAAATGGAAATGAAATGGCTACCGGAGAGGTGGGAGAGCTGTGGGCAAGCGGCCCTAATATAATGAAGGGCTACCTTAACCTTCCTGAAGAAACCAAGGCTTCAGTAACCGATGGATGGCTCCATACGGGCGATATGGCCCGTATCGATCCGGATGGCTATGTCTACCTTCTCGATAGATTAAAGGATATGGTTATCACAGGAGGCGAAAATGTTTACTCGTCGGAAGTTGAGGCAGCCCTTAACCAACACCCCTCCGTCAGTGAAGCCTCTGTGATCGGCATACCCGATGAAAAACTGGGCGAGGCCTTATTCGCTGTTGTTGTCCTTCATGAAGGTAAAAACGCTGACGAGGCAGAACTCATCGAACACTGCCGACCTTTAATTGGGGGCTATAAAATTCCGCGTCAATATGCCTTTGCTGATGCTCTCCCAAAAAGTGCGCTGGGCAAGCCCCTCAAAGGAGAGTTAAGAAAGAAATACGCATAATTGGTAAAAGAGGAATTGACATAATAATGGTGGTTTTTTGGATGCCAAAAATACTTTTCATTTAATCACTTCAGGAAATTTAGATCTTAATATAAATTAAATGAAAGATTGGAAATGAACTTTCCACCACTTCCGGATTACCACGCAATTGCCGTATTAATACTGATCATATTTGCATTATATCTGTTTACGCGTGAAAATCTTTCGCTTGAAACATCAAGCCTGGCCATTTTATCGATACTCATCGTGGGGTTTGAGATTTTTCCTTATTCGTACAACGGCGAAATTTTACATGCCGTAGATTTCTTCAGCGGGTTTGGCCATGAGGCGCTGATCGCCGTTTGCGCCTTGATGATCGCAGGACAGGGGTTAATACGTACCGGAGCATTAGAGCCAGTTGGTCGGACGCTGGCATCCCTTTGGTCCACAAATCCCGCAATTTCCCTGCTTTTAATATTAGTTGTCGGCGGCGTATTGAGCGCCTTTGTCAATAACGTTCCAATCGTGGTTCTGTTGCTGCCTATATTAACAAGCATTTCACTGCGAACAGACAAGTCAGCCTCGGACATCCTGATGCCGGTTGGATTTTCGACACTGGTTGGAGGCATGACAACGACGATTGGGACGTCAACAAATCTGCTGGTCATATCGATCGCTGCCGACCTTGGTTTACAGCGTTTCAATATGTTTGATTTCTTTTTGCCGGCATCGATCGCAGGAGGAATTGCAATCCTTTACCTATGGATCATTGCTCCGCGGCTGCTGCCCCGCCGGGATACACCCTTAAGCGACATGTCTCCAAGGATATTCACCGGTCATCTGCATATTGCTGATGAAAACCCTTCGATCGGAAAGACAATCTCCGAAGTCTATGAACTGGCAGGAAGGCAGATTAATATAATTGAAATTCAGAGAGGTCCCAACATAATTATAAAACCCTTGCCGGATGTTACTCTGGCATCAGGGGACCGCATCAAAATTCGCGGAAACCCGCAAAGTCTAAAGGAGCTTGAAAGCTCGCTTGGTGCCTCTCTTTACGATAAGGATATCCCTGTTGATGACGCACATCCCTTAAGCGCCGAAGACCAGCAAATTGCAGAAATCGTTATCACGCAGGGATCTCCTCTGGTTGGCGCTACCTTTTCAATCGAATATCTCTCAGATAAATATCAGCTTTTTACGTTGGCTTTCCATCGGGCGGGAACGGACATACTCGCAAACATCAACGACGTTGATAATGTAAGACTGCGAATTGGAGATGTCTTATTGGTGCAGGGAAGTCTTGAGCAAATCTCAGCAATAAAACGCGAGGGCAAATTACTTCTGCTTGATGCAACCATAGAATTACCCCACGTGAAGCGGGCACCTTTAGCCCTAATGATTATGATCGGGATCGTTTTAACGGCAGCTTTCAATATCCTACCCATTGCAATCAGTGCTGTCTGCGGGGTGCTGCTTATGATCACTACCCGCTGCATCCGATGGCGCGACGCCGCAGAGGCACTCAGCACCCAGGTGATTTTGATTGTGGTGGCGAGCCTTGCCCTTGGAATGGCCTTATTAAAAACCGGAGGAGCAGAATATTTGGCGCAAGTGCTGTTAGCTTTTGTCGGGGACACCTCTCCGGTCGTTCTGTTAAGCGGTCTGATGCTGGTTATGGCGACATTAACAAATATAGTATCAAACAATGCTGCAGCCGTAATCGGGACACCTATTGCCATTACCATAGCCCAGAAACTGTCACTGCCGGCAGAGCCATTTGTACTCGCTGTTCTATTCGGGGCGAACATGAGTTACGCAACACCTATGGCCTACAAAACAAATCTACTGGTAATGAATGCAGGTGGTTATCGTTTTTCCGATTTCATTCGCGTTGGCATCCCACTCACCTTAATCGTTTGGCTCTCTTTATCCGTGATCCTGCCTCAATTATATGATCTTTGAAAATTAAGCCTCAAATTAGAGTTTCCAGCTTCTTTAACATTTTATCATTAAAGGCAGGCGTGCCGACGGTGATCCTTAAAACGCCTTCAAAACCTCCCCGTTTTGTTGGGCGCCCCTTTTGACCTTTGATAAAAATCCCCACTTCCTGCATTTTATTTTGAATATCGATGGCCTGGCTGAACTCCGGCAGCCACACGCAATGGAAATTTCCGGCAGAATTAAATAAACGTATGCGCCTGGAAAGCATTTCTGTCTCAATGCGGCTTTTCTCGCCGGAAACGGCGCTGAGACATTTTTTGACATGCTGGGGGTCGGATAAAGCGGCAACGGCCGCCCTCAGCGTTAATACACCCACATTAAAAACGGTATTAGCGCGCTTGAGCAGCCCGGCGAATTCCTCATGATAGCAAATGCCGTAGCCGATCCGCATGCCCGCCATGGCGTAGGCCTTTGACATGGTTCGAAGCGAAATATAAGGCTGGCCCGCCGCCTCTAGCATCTGGATGGCATCGGGATAATCCGGTTTATCGCGCGAAAATTCCACGTAAGCTTCATCGAGCACAAACAAGGTATCCGATGAAATCGCACCAATAATGGCGGAGAGTTCAGGCCCTGTAAAATAACTCCCCGTCGGATTGTTTGGCATGCAAAGGTAAACCATTCTTACGCCGCCACTGGCCGCATCACAAAATTTTTCTGCGGAAAACGATAAGTCATCTTCATGCTCTACGCCAATAACTTCGGCTCCGACAGCCGCCGTCCATGTATAGACAGGGGGAAAACTTGGAATTAAGCTGACCACTTTATCGCCAGGCCTCAGACATAAATTCATCAGGGTCAACATGATGGATTCAGCACCGCAATCGAAAACAAGCCGCAACGGATCGACATCCAATACGTCACCCATCTTTTCTGAAATTTCCGTGCAGGTGTTATCGGGATAGAAGTTAACGTCCCCGATACTCTCCTCAATCGCCTTTAAAACGAGGGAACTTGGGCCGTATAAATTTTCATTGCTGCCCAATCTTATGATTTCCAAGTCCGGGTTATCCCTCTGGAACTCATCATATTTTACGCCAAACCCAGGGGTGGGTAAATTGGCAATTTCCTCGCGTACAAGGGTTTTTGGATCTGTGAAATCTTTTGCCATGTCATCACACTTTCTGTTTCTGGAGCGACATCTCGGTCAATTCGGTCAAGGTAAAGGCAGGTGAGATTGCTTCTTTAGACACTACAAGTTCAATTATGCTCGGCCCTTGATTATTTACCGCCGCCTCAAATGCCGCTTCAAATTCTTCTGTTTTTGTAATTCGATAGGAATGCGCACCGAAGGAGTTGGCGTAGGCAACAAAGTCTGGATTTTCAAGATCCGTGCCGATGGAGCGTTGCGGAAATACACGTTCCTGATGCATTCGAATGGCGCCATAGATTCCATTGTTAATAATTATGATTATAGGCCTGGCCCCATACATTTTAGCCGTTGCAATTTCCTGGGCATTCATCAGGAAACATCCGTCACCTGCAAAAGCGACAGAGATGCGTTCGGGAAATTGAATTGATGCCGCGATAGCAGCTGGCACGCTATATCCCATGACAGCACCCAAAGGGGCTAATTGCGTCCCAAAACGGCGATGTTGAATAAACCTCAATATCCAGTGGGTGTAATTCCCGGCGCCACACGAGACGATTGCATCGTTCGGCAGACGTCTGTCCAACCAGGTAAGGATTTCCCCGATGTGAACATCGCCCGGACATGTTGAAGGGGTGACAAATTTTTCAAATTCGCCCCTTAATTCCTGAGTGTTCGCCTTCCTGTTTTTATTGAGTTTAAAAGTCTTACCGGTTAACAATACCGCAAGTCCTGTCATACTGGATTGTATTGCGAGTTCAGGTTGATAAATCCGCCCCAGTTCCTCTTCTTCAGGATGAATGTGTATCAGTGTCTGCTCCATCCTCGGAAAGGCGAATTGCTTAAAACCTTGGGTTACAATTTCACTCAATTCCACGCCAGCACATATAAATAAATCAGAGCCATTAATGAGGTCGGTTATAAAGGGAGGCGTTCCGGGGCCTATGCTGCCAATATAATTGGGGTGATCGTTATTAATTTTATCCTGGCACCTGAAACTTGCAACGACTGGAATGTCATGCCGTTTAGCGAAATCCGCGATTTGATCGCAAGCTTCCGAATTCCAGGTTGAAGCCCCCAACATCATTACGGGCTGCTGTGCCTGTGAAATCAAACCACCCAACTGTTCAATCTGCCCAGAGGAGGGGTTAGAGTTGATCGGCTGGTTGGGTATCACTTCAGGGGCATTTGCCAATTGCATCTGCATGTTTTCAGGAATGCTAATTACGACGGGTCCGGGTCTTCCGGAAGTTGCAATCTTTATGGCTCGGCTAAGTAGCTCAGGTAATCGTTCGGCGTCATCAATTTGTACAGTCCACTTGGCAAGAGGCTTGAACATCGCAGGGATATCAATTTCCTGAAAGGCGTCACGATTACTGGATGATACGGATACCTGTCCCACAAATAAGATCATTGGCACAGAATCCTGCCTTGCAACGTGTACACCAATACTTGCATTTGTTGCGCCTGGTCCACGAGTAACAAAACATACGCCCGGTTTTCCTGTTAATTTACCGAACGCCGCCGCCATAAATGCGGCGCCCCCCTCCTGGCGGCAGTTGATAAACTGGATTTCATTTCCTCGTTCATAGAAGGCGTCCATCGCCCCTAAAAAGCTTTCGCCAGGGACCGAGAAAACACGATCGATATTGTTCCCAATCAGATGATCAACAATGACCTGTCCGCCGGTCCTTTTTTGCGTTTTGTTTTTTCGGTTAGGCATTTTCTACTTCCGCCAAGTTCATAGGGCTGGGACGGCGCGTCCGGTATGAATTCCGTTTCATTTTATTAAGCAGCTTCATGAAAAGCTCTATTTCACTTTTTGACAAACCCTCCAGAACAAAATCAATGTCATCTAATACGGCAGGTAAAGCCTCATTAAATTTGGTTTTGCCATTACTTGCCAAAAATACAAAAACATTACGCTGGTCGCGACGCTCCCTTCTCCGCTCAACGAAGCCTTCTTTCTCCAAAACGGCGACCGCGCGGCTTAAATTAGTGCGGTCTGTATAGCTGCGTTCGGCCAGGGAATTCACATTTTGTCCATCAAATTCATTAAGATTTGCAAGCACCCGCCATTGGACAGGCGTAATACCGTAAGGCCTTAAAACTTCCTTAAGCGTTGTGTAATTTCGAACGTAAATCGAGCGGATTAAAGTCGTCGGATAATTGTCCGAAATATAGGTTTCATTTTTTTCAATCATTTTACTTTTAACGCCCATTTTTGAATTACATGCAAACAAAATTTTGTGATGCAATGATACATAAATACTTTATAATATGGCTTGTTACAAACAGGAATGTCAGACAAAATAACGCAAGTTATTATTTAGAAACTTAAACTTATCTATTGGGAGCGAAAAATGAAATTTAAAGGTCTTAAGCTCAATTATGCTACCGTGGCATCGTTGATAGTCTTGTCCTGCGGCATGATCGCAGGTAACGCGAATGCGGATCGGCTGGCAGATGTCAAAAAAGCGGGTATCCTACACTGCGGCGTTGTGCCTGGCGTGCCAGGTTACGCATTCCCAAATAAAGCGGGAAAAATGGTTGGCTTTGATGTTGATTTATGCCGCGCTATTGCTGCAGCGGTACTTGGCGATGCCGATAAGATCAAGACAACAAAAATGAAACTGCCTGTTGCTTTTAATGCCATGAAGGCGGGCACCGTTGACGTGGTTACGCACCGATTTACCTGGACATTCGCGCGGGATGTGGGTCTAGGCCTCGATTTTACCCGCGTTATGGTATTCGACGGCCAAGGTTTCATGGTTCGTAAAAGCCTCGGGATAAAAACAGCTAAAGAGTTGGATGGCGCAACATTTTGCATGTCAGCTGGTGCGACAACTCAAGGTAACGTATCGGATTTCTTCCGCAAACATAACATGAAGTTCAAACAGGTGACATTTGGAAGTATGGGCGAAGCTCAAAAAGCGTATGATGCGAAGCGTTGCGATGCTTTCTGCACAGATAAGTTTGGTCTTGGTGCTCGTCGCTTATCCATGACAAACCCGGATGAACATATGATCCTTCCTGAAACTATTTCAAATGAGCCTATTTCACCGATGGTTGGTCACGGCGATCAGGTCTGGAAAGATATTGTTGTCTGGACTTTTAACGCTCTTATCGCCGCTGAAGAATATGGTATCACCAGCAAGAATATTGATAAGGTGAGGGCAACTGCGAAGAACCCATTTGTCCAGCGTATTTTGGGGACAACAGGAAAGTTCGGAGCAAAAATTGGGCTGGGTAAAGACTGGGCCTACAATGCCATTAAAGCCGTCGGTAATTACGGTGAAATTTGGGAAAAACATTTAGGCAAAGATAGTCGTTTAAACATGCCTCGAGGCAAGAACGTACTGCATACTAAAGGTGGACTGCTAATTTCTCCGCCTTTCCGTTAAGCCTTAACACCATTATCCAATAAAATAATCACGGGTGCCTCATTAATTAATTTAATGAGGCACCCGTTAGTAT
>CAZXSC010000096.1:0-10692 GCA_964643045.1 uncultured Rhodospirillaceae bacterium | reverse complement strand
ACTTTGCTCTTTGCATTGATTGCCATATAGTTTCGGCTGTAGCCGGTGTATCGATATGATAAATGCCCAAAGGAGATAGCGCATCAGTGAGTGCGTTGACAAATGTAGCAACTGCGCATCCCGCTCCTATTTCTCCAGCTCCTTTTACTCCTAACGGATTGACATTTGTAATGCTAGGATTGTTATGGGTTTCTATAAGGCAAATATCTTTAGCTTTTGGCATGGCATAATCCAAATAGGAACCGGACAATAATTGGCCTGTTTCTGAATCATAACTTATATTTTCCGAGAAAACTTGCCCGAAGGCTTGGACAATACCCCCTCTTATTTGGCCGTCTACTTGAGTTGGATTAATGGCATTGCCAACGTCTGTAACAGCAATATATCGTTTTATTTCAACATCACCTGTATCGATATCAACTTCCAATTCACAGATATGGCAACCGGATGGAAATGTGGCTGCGTTGGTTTTATAGGTGCCAACTATTAATAAGCCATCCTGATTCTGTTTATTTGCCATTACGGCAACTTCGCTAAGAGAAACAGTTCGGTCGGTACCAATTACAGAAAAAGTCTGGTCATTATAATCTATATCGGAAGCGGCGACTTCCAGGCGACTGGCCGCAAATTCCGTCGCTTTTTCAAGTATTAGACGTGTGGCTTCAAAAACCGCTGAGCCGCCCAATCCTGAAACTTTTGAGCCTCCAGCACCAAAACCAGCATCGAGTATTTCGGTATCACCTTCAACGATCTGAACCTGTTCCGGCGTTAGTCCAAGTTGTTGACAAATGATCTGCGTGTACATGGTGGCGTGTCCTTGACCTTGATCGGTCGACCCCGCATACAATGCGGCTGAGCCATCCTCCAAAATTTCTATCTTAGCCCATTCTTGACCAGGGGGGGCAGCACTCTCGACGTTATTTCCGATGCCAAAGCCTAATAGTTTACCGCGTAACTTTGCTCCTTGGCGACGCGCTCTAAGACCACTCACATCAGCTTTTTCTAAGGCAAGACTTTGGTTTTTTGCGAAGTCACCAGAGTCATAGGTTGGGCCAAGTGCGGGTTTAAACGGCATGTCTTTTGCTGAAATAAGATTTCGACTTCTTAACTCTATAGGGCTAATATCCAGATGCCTCGCGGCCACATCTATAATCCGTTCAATTATATAACCCGCATCCGGGCGACCGGAACCCCGGTATGGAGCCATCGGGTTAGAATTTGAAAAAACCGCCGTAGCATGATAGTGGATTGCGGGTGTTTTATATGAACCAGCTAGCCCACTGGTAGATCGTATGATCGGAAATGTGGACATTGTTGAGTAATACGCTCCGGTATTTGCGATAGCTTCTACACGGAGAGCAAGAAAATTATAATTCTCATCCAACGCCAGTTCCGCATCAACAATTTTATCGCGCGCATGACAGTCGCTCATGAAAGCTTCGCTACGGTCGCTAATCCACTTTACAGGTCGACCATGTTTTTGAGATGCCCATACCGCGAGAGGTGTTTCGGGATACATGGCTCCCTTCATACCAAAACTTCCGCCTACATCTCCTGTAACAATGCGGAAACTTTCTGCAGGTTGTTTAAAAATTAGATTTGCCAACATATTTCTCGCGCCGAAAGCACCTTGTGTGGGAAGGTGGACCGTAGTGAATTTTTTTTCTGAATTGTAATCCGCGACGACACCTCGGGTTTCTATAGGACTGGCGGTTAGACGGTTGATGCAAATTTTTTCTTTTACAACATGTACTGCATTTTTGAATGCATCGTTAACGGCGGCTTGATTCCCCTCATGAAATTCATAAGCTATATTTCTTGGACAATCTTCTCGCACAAGGGGCCCTTCGACTGAAATCGCCTGCGCTGGGCCAACTACAGCATCTAAAATTTTGTAGTCAACGACGATGCGTTCCGCAGCATCCTGCGCCTGTATTTTTGTTTCAGCGACAATAAATGCTACCCCATCGCCTACAAAGCGGACATGTTTTGCAGCGAGAGGATAATGAATTGCCTGAAACAAATCTGCCGGATTAAAATCTGAAGACTTTGTGACATTATGAGGCAAAGCACCTAAGCTCGCTGCCAAATAGTCTTCACCAGTCAGTACATCAATAACCCCCGGCGATCGTTTTGCTTCATTCTTATCGATGGATAATATCTGCGCATTGGCGTGAGGAGATCGAAGTAGATACCCAAAGAGTTGTTTTGGTAGGTTGATGTCATCGACATACCTACCTGCACCCCGAAGAAATCTCGGATCTTCAGTGCGGATAACGGCTGATTGGGGGCTAAAGTTATTCATCATGGATTACCTAAAACAGTGTTTGTCAGAATTAATCCTAATTGGCACGATCATGACCTGCAAGGGTTCTTGTAATTGAACCAAATATATATTTCCAATTACTAGCATGCTGAATTTGCTATTTCCGGAAGAGGGTATTTTATAAAGATTTAGTATTTAGTTCCTTTGTTACTTGAATTAAGTTTGAGGCTGGGTGACAATTCTCAACTATCATGTTAGAAGAATTGTAGATTTGGAATTACACTCTAAATGGGAGAAACCATGCTTGCTTTAGTATCCCCTGCAAAAAAAATGGATTTTAAAGAATTAAATCGACCGTTGTTGCATACAAGTCCGGATTTTTTTTCTGATACCACAAAATTGGTCAAATCAGCACAAAAGTTAAGTCAGTTGGAAATTCAAACTTTGATGAATTTAAGTGATTCACTTAGCGAGCTAAATTTTCAGAGATTCAAAGCATTTAAATCAAAACAGAATCAAGCGAATTCAAAGCAAGCGGCAATGGCGTTTGCTGGTGATACCTATGTTGGTCTAAATCCTGCGACGTTAAGCGATATCAATTTGAGCTACGCTCAAGACCATTTGCGAATTCTATCAGGATTATATGGGCTATTGCGGCCACTTGATTTAATTCAACCTTATCGACTAGAGATGAGCCGTCGATTACAGAATGAACGGGGAAATAACCTCTATGAATTTTGGGGGGATAAAATTGCAAAACAGATTAACAAGATTACCGCAACGCATCAAAATTCAACAATCATTAATTTGGCTTCCAACGAATATTTTAAAGCCGCCAAACAAAAATTAATAAAATCACCAATTGTGACGCCAGTATTTAAGGAAATAAAAGATGGTAAAGCGAGCGTAATCGGGTTTCTTGCAAAAAAAGCTCGCGGCACAATGGCACGTTACATAATACAGAACCAGGTCGAAACCCCTGAAAAATTGAAATTATTTTCCGAAGACCGGTATAAATTTCAAAAAGATAAATCTGACGAAACGACATGGGTTTTCTCGAGAAAGTTTGTACCTGTGGGGAACTAACCTTATGAAACTCGTCACAATTGGCATGTTACCGAGGCCTCACATTGGTGTTTTGGTTGGTGAGCGTGACGTTCTTGATCTTTCGGCATTGGGAGTAATTTTGCCAGCGGCGAACTTGATACCGAGTTCAATGCGTGAATTGCTGGAAGGCGGGTCGGTCGGATTGGGTATGGTTGAAAATTGCTTAATCCAAGTCAATAGTATGGACGATGGTGAAAAGTCAATATTGGTAGATTCTGGGATAATAAATTCGTTGGATAAGGTTTCGCTGCTTGCTCCCATACCGAATCCAAAGCTAATTTTGTCTGTGGGTTTGAACTATTGGAAACATCTTGATGAGATGGCGGGAACGCCGACCCCGAAGCATCCAGCAGCTTTTATCAAAACACGAAATTCTCTTTCTGGTTCGGGGAGCTCAATATTTGTGCCACCTCAGTGCCCGAACATGATAGATTTTGAGGGTGAATTTTGTTTTGTGTTTGGTGAACAATGCCACAATGTTAGCACTGATGACGCAATGGATTATATTTTCGGTTACACAATTGCTAATGATGTTTCTGCGCGAGATTGGGTTAGTGAGGTTTTTGATTCAAGCGGAACATTTCCGGCTATCCATGCATGGGAGCGTAATATTAACGGTAAACAATTACCCGGGTTTACACCTTGTGGTCCAGTGCTGGTTACTAAAGATGAGATTGTCGACCCTCATAATTTGCAAATGACGCTGACGTTGAATGGTGAGGTTATGCAATCTACAAAGACCGATGATATGATTTTTAAATTACCAGAATTAATTTCATATTTTTCACAATGGTACCAATTCAATCCTGGGGATATTGTAACAACAGGGTCGCCCGCGGGTGTTGGCTTTGGAAGAGATCCAAAGGTATTTATGAAGCCAGGAGATACTGTTGAAGTTGAAGTTGAAGGCATTGGTAAACTAACCAATACTATTTCCAAAAAAAATTAGCTCAAGAATTTTGGGAACTGAGGAATGCAAAAACCCAAGATATTTATCTATACTCCTGTTGATAAAAGTGGTGAATCGCATGGTCATCTGGAGGCGGCTGGCTGTGATCTTAAGCTTGGTGAAGTATCGTGGCACAAATTAACTGGTAACATGGATATCATTGAGGAAGTTGAAAGAGATACAGCGGCATTGCTGGGTGTTGCCGTGCGTAAAATCCCGATTACTCGCGATATAATGCGTAAAACCAAAAATCTACGCATCATTGCAAAGTATACGGTAGGTACGGATGATGTCGATGTAGATGCTGCAACAGAATTAGGAATACTTGTTACCCATTGCCCTACTGAAGCAAACTGGTCTGGAGTTGCTGAAGGTACTATGGCTATGATATTGACCTTGTTAAAAAAAATTCGCGAGAGGGACCATTCTGTTAAGACTGGTAATTGGCGTGATGATAGCCTTCAAGGGACCTATCTTGGTCGTCGTCAAGATGGTTATGAAGGGATTACGATTGGGATTATCGGATTAGGCCGAATAGGTGCGCGACTAGCCGATTTGCTAGCTTCCTGGCGGGTTCGCGTTATTGCTTGCGATCCTTATAAGGGAGATCAGCAATTTATTCATCATGATGTAGACCGTGTCGAATTAGAAGATTTACTTGTTCAATCTGACGTTGTGACAATACATACCAATCTAACCTCTGAAACGAAGGGTTTTATGGATGCAGCGAAGTTCGGAAAAATGAAAAACAGTGCTATTTTCGTTAATGCAGCAAGAGGAGCGATCGTTAATGAAAATGATTTATTTCATGCATTAGATGCAGATAAAATTGCAGGTGCAGCTATTGATGTATTTGAAGAAGAGCCCCTACCTAAACAATCGCCTTTGTTGGAACTAGGGGATAAGATTTTGTTATCTCCACATGTTATCACGTTCAACAAAGGCGGTGGTTTAGAGACAGCTATTCCATGGACTACAGAACAGATAATCCAGGCTTTTAAAGGTAACGTACCTGAACACGTTTATAACGAAGAGGCTATTGCACGTTGGGTTGAACGTTTTGGCGGTCATAATCTCTTATAATACCAAAGCGCAAAATTCATGGGAAATTATTTTACTACTGGAGGTAATAAGGAAAATAGTGCCAAAAATAGTTTGTGATGGGGTTGTTGTTAATTATCACGATGTTGGTAGGGGTGATCCCGTTGTTTTAATCCATTGTTCATCAAGTTCCCACCGCCAGTGGCGTGCACTATGGGAATTGTTGCAAGGTGGGTATCGAGTTATTGCTGTCGACATGCTTGACTGGGGGGGGACAGGAGCCTGGTTGAAAAAAAATCAGAATCTACTGCAAGATGAAGCAAAAATTATCGAAGAAGTTGCTAAAGGTGTAGGAGAAAGAATTCATCTGGTAGGGCATTCTTACGGAGGTACAATCTGTTATCATTTTTCTCTTACAGCACCCAAAAAAATAAAGAGCTTAACATTAATCGAACCCATGCTTGGTTGGCTCCTCGAGCCGGAACAAGACGCTGAATATTATCAAGAACTTTTTGCTGTCGCCGATAATTTTTTGAGAATGTACTCGGCGGGGAAACCTGAGGTTGGAATTCAAAATTATTTTGATTATTGGAATGGTGAAGGTGCTTGGGAGAGCCTTGACGAGGAGGTTTCTAATTATGTTCTAGCTGGCGCGGAAAAGAATAGTTACGAGTTTGAATCTATATTTAAAGGTGGGAGGGGGCTGCCTGACCCAGAGTTTCTTACTCATCCGACTTTATTGATTGGCGGGGCTCTGTCGCGACAGCCGCCTTTGCGCGTTCTTAAGATATTGGAAAATCGTCTTCCAAATGCACGTTGCCACTTGATCAAAGGTGCAACCCACATGTCTCCAATTACTCATAGCGATCAGGTCAATTCTATCATTCAAAATTTTATAGGATTTTGATTAGTCCTTGTTCGAAGTGTGCAACGGTGCAACATACTGGACATCTGTATCCCATGGAAAATGAACCCAATAATTTTGCGGCACTTCGTGAACGAATATGTCAACTGCGGGACGTCCCATTTCTTTAGCGTAGACAGTCGCGATATGGCAATCGGGTAAAAGTTCTTTAGCAGCTTTAATTGTCGTACCGGTATCCACTAGATCGTCGATCATAAGCCAACCTTTGCCTTTTTCTTCACATGCTTTTTCTGGAACTTTTATCATATTTACTTCACCAATATTCTTCTCATCATAAGTAGCGATGCAGATCGTATCTATATTACGAATGTCCATTTCTCTAGCAATGATTGCAGCAGGAATTAAACCTCCCCTTGTAATAGCAATGATACCCTTCCAATTGTCGGTTTTTAGCAACTGTCTCGCTAATAGTTTAGTATCTCGATGGACTTCGGACCAAGTTACTACGTAATCAACAAATTCCTCTTTTGACGTATTCATTGGATTATTTACCCCATAGTAATTAGCTGCTTTTTATTCTGAATAAATTCGTAAGATTTTAACATTAGAATTATTCATAACAAGGTTGGTTTTCTGTTGAAACTGACTACAATTATTTTGAAAAATGAGGATATTATTTGAAAACGTTGCTCCATTAAAGTCAACAATTATAATAAGGAATGGAATCTGGTGTTGATAAGTGAGGATTTTAACACGTAATGATCATTGAAAAATATACAAACCCAGGAGATCTCATCAATAGTGATCATCCGGCGGTAGTTGCGTATGCTGAGAAGCATGGGAGGACAACCGGATCGGACACTGATAAAGCGATAAATTTCTACTATGTGATAAGGGATGGCATTCGTTACAACCCATATATAAGTGTAAAAAATAGGAAGCATTATACAGCTAGCGATGCTGTTTTAAGTGGTGAAGGCTGGTGTGTCCCAAAGGCAGCACTGATGGCGGCTTGTCTTCGAATAAATGGTATACCGGCACGTCCTGGTTATGCGGATGTGAAGAATCATCTGGCTTCCAAGCGCCTATTGGATTTATTGGGCTCTGATTTGTTCGTCTGGCATTCTTACTGTGAAGTTTATTTAAATGGTAATTGGGTTAAGTGCACACCCTCTTTTAATTTAGCATTGTGTGAGAAATTTGGTCTTAAACCTTTAGAGTTTGATGGAAGAAATGACTCCCTTTTTCATGAATTTGATCAGGCTGGAAATAGACATATGGAATATATTCGGGATAGAGGCGTGTATTTTGATGTGCCAATGGAGGAGATTGTAAAATCTTTTAAGATGGAATATCGTCCAGAGTATATCGAAAGTGCCAACGGGGATCTTTACGAGGAGGCAGATCTAGAAAAAAATAATCCCGGCCATTAGGCCTAAGCCTAAAGTGCTGATTGTTTGCCTTCTTTTTGTCTCTATATAAAATGGTTTTAAAAAAGCTGATAATGAAAGGAATTTGACGGATGGATAACGACCCAATTCGTTTAACCCAGCTATCACATGGTGGGGGCTGAGGGTGTAAAGTAGCACCGTCGGTGCTTGACAGTATAATTTCTCAGTTACCATCTGCCGTTAGATTTCCCAACTTATTAGTTGGGGTCGAAACTGGCGATGATTCCGCTGTTTATAAGATTAACGATGAACAAGCGATCGTTGCAACGACGGACTTTTTTATGCCGGTTGTTGACGATCCATATGACTTTGGGCGTATATCCGCAACTAATGCCTTGTCAGATGTTTATGCAATTGGCGGGAGACCCATTATGGCACTCGCAATAGCAGGTTTTCCTGTGGCGAGGATGTCAAGTGATTCAATCAGTAAGGTTTTAGCCGGCGGTGCTTCTTGTTGTGAGGCCGCAAATGTACCAATCGCAGGTGGACATACGATCGATACGGAAGAGCCAATTTACGGTTTAGCAGTTATTGGTACTGTTCACCCTGATAAAATCAAGCGTAATTCCGATGGTCGTTCCGGCGATGTTCTTATTTTGGGTAAGGGTTTGGGTGTCGGTATTTTGGGTGCGGCAATGAACAAAGATGAACTCGACCCGATTGGTTATAAAGTTATGGTGGATAGCACGACCAAGCTTAATTCAATTGGGGTGGAATTAGCGACACTACCTGAAGTTAATGCACTTACCGATGTAACTGGATTTGGGCTTTGCGGCCATTTGTTCGAAGTTTGCAAAGGGGCTAATTTGTCTGCAAAAATAGAATGGGATAAATTACCGTTGTTGGATACTGTATTGGATTATGCTCAGAAGGGTTACAACACTGGGGCCGCTAACCGGAATTGGGATAGTTTTAATGACTACGTCGATATTTCAGACAATATGGAGCAGTGGCAAAAAAATATATTAATGGATCCTCAAACCAGTGGCGGTCTTCTGGCTTCTTGTGCTCCTGTTGCAGCGGAAAAGGTGCTCAAAATCTTTCATGATTCTGGATTTCAGCACGCGTCCGTAATTGGAAGTTTGAGTGCAGGTGGTGCCAGAGTGAGGGTGATATAAGTGTTATAGAGCCCTAGCCCCAAGTCCTTAGGCCCAGAAAATGGTCTCGTTTTGAGAATTCTTTTTAACTAATCTAGAAATTTGGCCCTGTTTTTTGCGAATTATTTCAATGTACTCGGGTTTGTTAGATAAAAAATAAACACCTATAAATTCATGGACAAAAACGGATATTATATGGGGGAAGCTTTCTAGCACTTCACCATGAGACCAATCCTCTTTTATGTGTTCTTCAAACGGGTTTCCTTCGACCGCAACTTGTGGAAAAGGGATTATAGGAATAGAAATCATAATCAGATTGGATTTAGGTATCACTGCGTTGATAAGTATCTGAGCCTCTTTCTTGGTCATATGTTCAATAATATCACCGAAAAGAGTAAGATCGTAGTAAGGGCCCTGAGAAAAATCAATTTGACGTACGTCTTGGCTGATCAAAATTTGATATTTTTTTTCTAGATTATATCTTTCAATATATGGCTCCCAAACTTCGATGCCCGACCATTTAATATTTTCTAGATGTGGAGATAAAATATCAAAATAAGTGCCTTTGCCTACCCCAACATCCAATATGGATTGTACTGGCAGAAGCTCCCTTAGTTTTTTTATCATTAAGGCTGAATAAAGTTTGCCATATTTTGAGCTTGTAGGCATTAAATTTCTTCAGTCCAATTTGGCATTACAGGGATCAAACTTTCAATTCAGCCAACGCTTTTAGAACGGCTTCAAACGGTAGCAAAATTGCGCCATGGCGAGATTTGGCATCCTTTGCAGGAGCCAAGGCCGAAAGAGGGGCCCAATCGCCCTTAGGGAGCGCTTCTCCTTTAGTCAGCATTTTAACTATTTGCTCTTTCGCGTTTTGAATGTCTTTTTTTGATTTACCTATCGCAGCTTTAGCCATAACTGATGCGGATGCTTGGCCAAGAGCGCAGGCCTTAACTTCTTGACTATAACCCGTGATCATCTTTTCCTCGAGAGAGATTGAAATCGTAATAGAGCTGCCACAAAGCGGGCTCCGAAGAGAAGTTGTCGCATTGGGATTCTCTAGTTCCTCCATGCCGCTGATATCAGCCGCGAGTTTAAGTACTTCTCTATTGTATATTGCATCAATCATCTTATTTCCATCCTACAAACATCTCAATTATAGTTATTCTTGGGTTTGCCCGCTAGTGTCTAATCGGGTAAATCTTTGACATGAGAGTTTCAGATTTTGATTTTGATTTACCGCAAGAATTGATAGCACAAAATCCTCTACTACCAAGAGGTTCTGCGCGGCTACTTCAGGTAGTGGATAAATTTTCTGACAGACGTATAACCGACCTACCATCAATACTTAATTCCGGCGATATTCTTGTATTTAACGATACAAAAGTTATTCCCACCCGACTTACGGGAAAGCGTGGCGACGCGTTTGTTGAAATAACTCTACACAAAGAACTTGAAAAAAATGCTTGGCTCGCTTTTGTTCGTGGTGCAAAACGTCTGCATGTAAGAGATACACTTGTTTTCGCAAATGATTTTCACTGCAGGGTTGTGGAGAAACGAGAGAGCGGTGAAGTCCTTCTATCTTTTAGCGGTAACAAAATTGATTTGAATGACAGCCTAGAAAAATATGGTTGTATGCCACTACCACCCTATATTAAACGAAATAAAAACGGGTCATCTGATGATTTGATAAATTATCAAACAATGTATGCTAGGCGAGATGGAGCCGTCGCTTCACCAACCGCAGGACTTCATTTTACTCCGGAATTGATGAATCAATTACAACAGCGCGGTATAAAAAAAGCGTTTGTCACTTTGCATGTTGGTGCTGGAACGTTTTTGCCTGTGAAAGTCCATAACACCGATGATCATATAATGCATACAGAATGGGGTGAGATTAATCGCGCGGCGACTGA
>CAZXSC010000095.1:0-10709 GCA_964643045.1 uncultured Rhodospirillaceae bacterium | reverse complement strand
AGATAGAATAACCTATAATGAAATGCTGGAAATGGCCTCACTTGGCTCAAAAGTTCTTCAAACACGCTCAGTCGAGCTAGCTATGAACCATAATGTTCGTCTGCAAGTCCGTTCGAGCCTTGAAAACACGCCCGGCACAATCGTCATCAGTGAGGATGAAATTATGGAAAAACAAATTGTGAGTGGAATTTCTCAAAGTAAAGATGAAGCAAAAATAACTTTACTTAAAGTTGCGGACCGGCCAGGAGTTGCTGCGGCTATATTTGGTCCTCTGGCTGATGCATTGATAAATGTTGATATGATTGTTCAAAACGCTTCCGAAGATGGCAATACAACTGACCTTACTTTTACGGTGAATGAAATTGATCTAGAAAATGCGGTTACAGTATTGGAAAATAAAAAATCAGAAATAGGAATTGGAAATATTATTGCTGATTCTGATGTGGTAAAAATCTCTGTAGTTGGTGTTGGTATGCGTTCCCATGCTGGCGTCGCCCAGAAAATGTTTATGACACTCGCTGACAAAGGCATAAACATCAAAGTCATATCAACCTCTGAGATCAAGGTAAGCGTATTAATTGAAGAGAAATATGGAGAATTAGCTATTCGTTCACTCCATACCGCCTACGGATTAGATACAGATTAAATCAACAAGCGAGAGCTAGTTTAATGGCACGTATATTACCCATGACAGGTTCAAGGCGCTTATTGTCGCGTCTTCGTGATATTATGGCTGGAGCCGAAGCTTCACAAGAACGGCTTAATCAAATCGTATCCATCATCGCATCTGATTTTGTAGCGGAGGTATGTTCTATATATGTCTTGAGGGCTGGTGTAGTGCTTGAGTTATTCGCTGCAACAGGTTTAGCTGCACAATCCATTCATACCACTCGCCTCAACATTGGTGAGGGATTAATAGGCCTAATAGCCATGCAAGCCAGACCACTTGCGTTGGCAGATGCCCAAAGTCATCCAGATTATGTCTATCGCCCAGAGACAGGTGAAGAAATTTTTAAATCGCTTGCTGGAGTCCCAATTCTCAGAGGCGGGCGGGTTACTGGCGTACTTGCGGTACAGAACCGAACTAGCCGCTCGTACATAGAAGAAGAAATTGAGACCTTAGAAACAACTGCTATGGTAATAGCTGAACTAATAGCAAACAGCGAGTTACTAAGCCGAGATGAGTTGCAAGCTGTTGAAGGGCTAGATCTTTTATCAATTACTATCGATGGCGTTCGACTTAACAGCGGCCTTGGTATGGCAAAAGCCGCAATCCACGAAAAGCATATTCAAATATCGAAACTCGTATCTGATGATCCAAATGCCGAACAAAAACGTCTAAATCAGGCAGTTATGGAAATGCATGGTGCAATTGACCAAATGCTAGAAGCAAAAGATATTGCCATAGGTGGTGAGCACAAAGATATCCTAGAAGCCTATAAAATATTTGCCGAAGATGCAGGTTGGCTGGCCAGAATCTCAGAGGCTATTAAAAATGGGCTGACAGCCGAAGCCGCTGTGGAAAAGGTCCGAAACGATACCCACGCTCGGTTCAGAAAACAAAACATTAAATATTTCCGCGAACGTTCGCACGATTTTGATGACCTAGCAAATCGCTTATTACAACATTTAGTGGGCATTACTGAGGTCAGGGATAATATAAATTTCCCCAAAGAATTTGTTTTGTTAGCCCGTAATATGGGCCCAGCTGAACTGTTAGATTATGACAGAACCCGTCTTAGGGGATTAGTTTTAGAAGAAGGTTCGCCGACTGCCCATGTTGCCATTGTCGCTCGTGAATTAGATATTCCGGTCGTTGGTCAGACATCAGAAATACTTCAAAAAATTGAACCTGGAGATACTATAATAGTCGATGGTGACAATGCTCAAGTACATATTCGCCCGACAGAAAAAATCAAACAGGCATTCGTCGATACATTAATGTCACGCGAACAACGGCTTGCTAGTTATATTTCCATACAAAATTTACCAGCAGAGACCAAAGATGGTATACGTGTTTCACTTCAGTTGAATACCGGCCTATTGGCTGACATGCAAAGTATACTTGCAACAGGAGCCGATGGCATAGGCCTTTATCGAACCGAAATTCCATTTATGGGCAATAACTTACTCCCAGATGTCGCGCGCCAATCGGAACTTTACAAGCGTGTCATTGACCAATCGGGCGGGAAACCTGTTGTATTTAGGACTCTTGATGTTGGGGGCGATAAAGGCTTACCGTACTGGGATAGTGATAATGAAAAAAACCCTGCGATGGGTTGGCGTGCAATCCGGCTAGCCTTAGATAGGCCTACTTTGATGGAAAACCAATTAAAAGCGCTCATCCTCGCTGCGCAAGGTCGTGACTTAACGGTAATGTTCCCTATGATTACAGAAGTTGTGGAATTTGATAACGCCCGAAAAATTCTCGATCTGGAGTTGGAAGAAGCGGCAGTAAGAAATTATAAGCCTATAAAAAAATTACGCGTCGGTGCCATGCTCGAAGTCCCGGCCCTAGCATATCAAATGACAGAATTGTTGAAACGTGCAGACTTTATTTCAGTTGGTAGCAATGACCTTTTTCAATTCTTATTTGCCAGTGATCGTGGAAGTCCAAAAATTGCTGATAGATATGATCCACTTTCTGAAGCTGGTATCAATTTTCTCAGAAATATAATTGAACAATGCGATAATGCAAAAAAGCCTCTTAGTATTTGCGGCGATATGGCTGGATATCCTATCGATGCGATGGCTTTAATTGGAATAGGTTTCAACACATTGTCAATGTCTCCATCATCAATTGGGCCAATAAAAACAATGATTAGGTCCCTCCCACTCAATCACCTAAGGAATTATCTTAATTCTCTCCAAATTGGATCCAAACATAGTCTACGTGAAAAATTGCGTGAATTTGCTGTCGACCACGGTGTTATTATTTAACAGCGTTGTTTCCTAAAAAACCAAATTCGTGAACGACTTGCTGGTTTTGAGAATCAAAGAGTAACTTTTTTGTATGTTCAATTGAGAAAATAGTGAAATTCAATCCTGCTGATGACGATATTGTGAATCCTCCCGAAAAGAGTTATAAATTATAAGCATCAAAAGCGAAATTACATAATTAATATTGGGGAGATAGTGTTATGAAATTGCTACGAACTTTGACCATTAGCTTAACCATTCTAATAATACTGGGTTTAACCTCACAGCCTATAATGGCACAAAGTAAAATTCTACGGGCCGATTCAACAAACCCAGCGGGCTCATCAAGCATCCTTTTAACTGTACTAGGAAAGATTTTTCCCCGAGAAATTGGCGTTTCTGTTCAACTCAATACCGGGCAAACCTTGACACGAGCTGTGCTAAAATTTGGTACTGGTGACTTGGATATTATGCCAATGGTCCCTCAAATCGTACCGTGGCTCAAAGACGGAAAAAAGATGTACAAAAAGAGACTGCAAAAGCAGGCCAAAAAAGCCTACGCAAACACCAGTGCAATTTTTGGATTTCCCGCAAGTGCCATCCATATCATGACGTGGCAGAATTCCGGCATCAAAACGCTAGCCGACATCAAAGGTAAAGTTGTTTATATGGGCCCACCCGCCGGTGGATTTTGGGTCCAATCCACATCTTACATCAAGACTGCAACGGGGTTAACACCTAAAGATTTCAAAGCCGTTCGTCTCCCTTGGGGCCAAGGCATGCAAGCCATGCTTGACGGGAAATTAGATGTTTTTCTTAGGCCAACAGCCATTGGTTCGGCGGTAATTAACCAACTTGGGGCAAAGAACAAGTTTTATCTTCTTGGAGCGGGTAAAGCTGCCGATACAAAAAAATGGAATGACGTCATGATCAAGCGCCTAAAAAATGGAAATATTACGATCCCGGCAGGTACCTACCCAAATCAGCTAGGGGGAGATGTAAGAACGACTATCGCCAATAACTCCATTATTGTCCGAAAAGACATGGACAGCAGCCTCGTGTATAAAATGGTCAAAGCTACCTGGGAAAATTTGGATGAAATCCATAAAAGCGCAGTCGTTCTTAAGACGCTTAGCCCTAAGAATGCTTTCGCTGGCGTAAATCTACCACTTCATCCTGGTGCCGTTAAATACTACAAAGAAGTCGGAATCAAAATTCCCGCGGATATTCTGCCATAACGATCGACGATCTGAATTTGATAATACTGACGTGAAAAATCGCGCCAGTATTATTCTTCTTTTTACAGTCAAGTTTTAGATGCAATGCAAATACCTGCCGAAAAGAATCAAATTGGTTGGCGCGTTACGATCATTTTCCTCGGAGGGTTGTTCGTAGCGCTGGTTGGAATCGTTAACTCCTATCCAACTTATTGGATCATCCCAAGGCTAGGTCCATTTTCACCAGAAATTATAAGACCTTTGATCTTAGGGGCATCTGTATTACTAGTAATTTTTAAATACTCATTTACTGTAAGCTTTTCAGAAAAAAACCCAAGAAATAAATGGTTGGGGTTTATGATTGACCTCACTATTTGTGTCATCATAGCGATTGCCTTGTGGTGGTTTACTATTGATATGCTGGATATGGTCGACACAATGGTATTGTTTGAACCAATTCATTCAATTATTGCTTTGGCTGCCTCAACCGCTTTCATAATTCTGTGCTGGCGTGTCTGGGGTGCCGCATTAGCAATTGTTGGCATTGTAACATTATTTTACTATTTCACGGGCCCTTACTGGCCAGGTATCTTTAGGACTGCTCCTTTCGATTTAATGAGCAGTGCCGCCGAAGATCTATGGTTTAACCTCGGTGAAGGGATTGTTGGTGGTATTACAGCGATTCTTATTTTTACCGCATTCCCATTTGTTCTTTTAGGGGCTATGCTTGAACGAACAGGCGGCGCTCGTTCGCTCATTAAAATTGCCTTCCATTTTACTAGAAGGCTAAGGGGGGGGCCCGCCCACGCTGCCATTTTATCATCTGCTTTATTTGGAACTATGTCAGGCGGTGCCGTTACAAATGTTGTAGCTACCGGAGTAATCACTATACCAATGATTAAACGACGTGGGTTCAAACCGGCTTTTGCAGGCGGCGTTGAAGCAACAGCCTCAAGTGCTGGCCAAATTATGCCTCCCGTAATGGGTGCGGCAGCTCTGGTGATGGCAGATATCACTGAAATTCCATACATTAATATAATATTAGCAGCTCTTGTTCCTGCCCTCCTATACTACGCTAGCCTATTCACGAGCGTTGTATTTGAAGCCAGAAGGCTGGGTATTGAAGCGGTGGCAGACCTATCCGATACTGATGCAGATCTCACAGTTCGCCATCAAGATTATTACAACCTGATATTAATATTTGTACCTATTGCAACAGTGATTTTTGCATTATTGTGGGGCTTCTCGCCAGCTGGCGCAGGTAATATTGCATTAACAGTGTTAATTCCATTGAGTTTTCTGAATCCGGAAGTCAGGCAAACCCCAATGCTTATTATACGAGCTCTTGCTAATGGGGGACGCCAATTTGGTGAACTTCTAATGTCAGTTGCCGTCGTAGGTATCATTGTTGCTGTCTTAGCCGCTACTGGTTTACCAAGTGACTTTACACTCCTAGTGAGTCAAGCCGGCGGTACTGAACTTGTATTTACGTTAATCATAGCAGCGGCGGCGGCCCTCATGCTCAGCATGGGTATACCAACCCTACCGGCCTACCTAACCGTAATATTAATCCTAGGCCCAGCACTAACTGAATTAGGACTTTCGGTTTTAGTAGCTCACTTATTTGTTCTTTATTTTAGCGTAGCATCCTCCATTACACCTCCCGTTGCCATCGCGGCCTATGCAGCAGCTTCAATCGCTGGTGGGCCACCAATGTTAACTGCTGTATATGCTATGCGGATAGGACTCGTAAAATTTTTGGTTCCATTCGTCTTTGCCTTTTATCCAGTCATCTTAATTGTAGAAGAGTCCGGGGTTCCTTTCGATTCAACATCGTTCTTATCAATTTTAATTAGGTTGATCGTTGTAATTTATTTAATCTCAAGCGCTGTCATTGGATTTGACCAGCGCCGACTGCCAGCCTGGGAAATAATATCAAGACTGACACTAGGATTGTTGATAATCTTTACCGACCCGTTTATTCATTGGAGTGCAACTGTGATTGCTATTATTTTTCTAAGTTGGCATTTTGTGAATTTTAGGTCAAAATCCTCTCAATAGATCTCGTATCAAAAGATAAACGTAATGAGGAGTGAATATTGGCCATTAAAAACCCTTTGCATTCTTTAGATCAATAATACTGGTGGTAAATTGATTAAAAGAAAAATTTTGAATTGCTAATCAGTGGAAAAAAGATGAATGACGATGAAATATCAATATCTTTCGATCACTATCTTTTATTTACGAAAGACCTAAAAAAAACGATCGACTGGTACAGTAACGTGCTTGGTATTAAGCCCGGTCCTACCCCAGAATTTGATGTACCAGTTCATTGGTTGTATTTAGGGAATCAACCAATCATTCATGTTGCGGAACAAAATCCTAAAAATCAAATAGAATCATATATCGGCAAAGTAGACTATCAAAACGAGACTGGTAGTGGTCTTATCGACCATATTGCTTTTAATTGCAGTGGCCTGACAAGAATGCTGGCAAAACTCGATTCATTAAACGTCCAATACATAGAACGTAGAGCCGATACGAATAGCAGATATCAAGTTTTTTTCTTTGACCCCAATGGGGTAAAAATCGAACTTGATTTCCAAGCAAGTGAGGCGGGAGATCGTATGGCACCAAGTTAGCTATTTAATAACGTATAAGTCTTATAAGGATTAAAAAAAACTCATGATTAAATCCATACTAATCTTATTGATCATAATTATGACAACCGAAGTTCACTCAAACAAAATTAGCCAGAGTGCCCACATGTTTGAATTTGATTCTATTGATGGCGGCACGCTCAAATTATCGCGATATGCAAACAACGTTTTGTTAATTGTCAACACTGCCTCACACTGCGGTTTTACGCCCCAATACACTGCGCTACAAAGTTTGTGGGATGAGTATAAAGATAAAGGCCTCATCGTAATTGGCGTTCCCTCGGGAGACTTTGGAAATCAAGAACTCAAAACCAATGAGAAAATAAAAAATTTCTGTGAAGTAAACTTTAACGTAAGTTTCCCTATGACATCACGTTCTTACGTAAAAGGTGCGAAAGCCCACCCTTTTTATAAATGGGTCATCACGCAAGTTGGCTTTACCGGCAAACCCAGATGGAATTTTCACAAATTTTTAATTGGCCCAACAGGCCAAGTCGTAGACTGGTTTGCATCAACTACAAGACCAAACTCCTCCAAAATTAAGACTAGAATAGAAGAACAACTTTCTTTAATTAAGTAAATATTAGCGATTGGTGTTGAAAAAATAACATGATAAAAATGCTGATTGGTTTAGGAATTGGTATCTGGATTGGTATAGAATTTAATACTGAAATTAGTATTATTATACAAACCATTGGCAGTTTTGCCGCTAATTAAATGACGGAGGGTCAAGGATAATAATACATTTCTTGTTGTTTAATCACCAACTGGCCTAAAATTTATTTGAGTTTCAATATCTTGACCTGAAAATTCTTTGCAAATTTATTTACGACCCACTTGCGAACTTAATGCACAATTTTTTACCTATCGCGAAATGCGTGTCTGATTATAATATAATATGTTATTGATCCATACTCCTCCTTGAATTCGTCCATTAGCGAATGTATAGGTGCCGAAGCCATTTTTCAGACCATTTTTCCATTCGCCAACGTAAATATCGCCCGCATGTTTAGATTTAGGACCAAAAATATACGTACCTTTTCCATTAGGCTTTTCGTCTCTTACCTCACCAACAAAAATATCACCTGCAAACTTTGAAGATGGACCAAAAATATATGTGCCTTTCCCATTCTTTTTTCCGGCCCAAAATTCACCAATATACTTGTTGCCATTAGCAAAGGTATGAGTTCCTTGCCCCTTAGGCTTCCCTTCCTCCCACTGACCAAAGTAAATATCACCTTTTTTTGTTGATGAATGCCCAAACAAATATTTTCCTTGCCCATCCTTAATGCCGTTTCGAAATTCTCCAACATAAATATCCCCCGCGAATTTAGATGCCCGGCCAAAAGTAAATGTGCCAAATCCGTCTGGTTTTCCGTTTTTGACTTCACCAGCGTATTTGTTTCCATTAGCAAAAGTGTAGGTTCCTCTACCATTCTTTTTGCCGTTTCGCCACTCACCAATATATTTATCACCAGAAAATCGGGAAGAAGGGCCCCACGTGTACACTCCTTGTCCATTCGGTTTGCCATCCATGACTTCACCAATATAAGTATCCCCTGCAAATTTTGATGAAGCACTATAAGTAAACTTACCTTGGCCAGTCTTTAAACCTTCACGAAATTCTCCGACATACTTTTTTCCATCCGCGTAAATATACTCTCCTTGTCCATTTGGTTTACCGTCCTTAACTTCACCAACGAAAATATCTCCGGCAAATTTAGTCTCAGAACCAAAAAAGAATTTTCCCCGGCCATTTGGCTTTCCACCTCTAAGTCCACCTTTGTAAACATTACCTTTAAACTCATTTTCCGCCAGGTAATAGTAGGTGCCCTGTCCGTAAATTTCACCATCCTTCCATTCACCAACGTATTTATCACCTTTGAAACGATTTTCCGCCAGGTAATAGTAGGTGCCACGTCCATGAAATTGGCCATTTTTCCATTCACCCACATATTTATCACCTTTGAACTCGTCCTCCACTAAATAATGGTAAGTACCGTAACAATCAGACCAAGTAGAACTATCATAAACACCAGGGCAAGTTGGCACACTTATGTCGACGTCGCTAACCGGGATCTTTGCGCAACCATGTAGTGCAAAAAGTAATAAACTGATTCTTATGGCCAGTTTTACCATTTGAACTCCTTACCCAATAATTTATTAGAAAAATTCTTCAATTTAAATTAATTCCCGCAAATAAACATATGAGGCGTCTAATCGTTTGCTCATAGAACTTTTAGTTTCCCATTTGAGAGGCAACTGATTAAACAAAACATAACTAGAGCCAATCATCATCAACATCGCCTGCCCTAAAACAAAAATAAGCCCTAAACTTTGATTTCAGAATCAAATTATAATAATTAATTATACCAATTACTAAAATTTATTATATATTTAAAATTTAGATGCTAGAAATAAGTACACCAGTAATCTATGTTTTGGATTACCCAATATAACAAATTATGATATGGTCACATAACATGCAAGTTCAGGCCTTGAAAGATGAAAATGGTAACTTTCTGTTGTCTTTTGACGACACAATGGTCACGCTCGATTCCAGTAATTTAAAACGATTGTTGGTTGAAATAATACAAGCTTACAGCAGCAAAGGAGTAAGCTCGAGATTTAATCCAGCAGAATTTTTTGAACGATTAAAGCGAGCAGATGATGTAAGTATTCAAACCTTGATACAATCCTCGGAACAGGACGACGTGATTGCCCTGGTGAAAGTATCGGAAAAAGACAAAGAACTACGAAAGAAACTTTTTGACAATATGAGTGATAATTCCAGAAAAAACTTCGAGGAGGAAGTGGAATTTAGGTATAAAGATGAAACGAAGGAGGAACAAATTAACGCCGCCTTGTTGCGTCTTACAATGACATGTAATACGCTTAAAAAAGAAGAAAAAATCAACATATAGGGTGAATGTTGAATACCGCATATCAGTCTCCAAACACATACATCGTTTAAATTTTCATGTTAGAGTAGGAAGCTAAATGACTGAGCGCATTTGGGATAAATATGTTTCAGAACGAGATAAAAACGTATTTGACGCAGCAGGATTTGGTCAAAATGCAAGGTTCGGCGATCGTCCTGTTTTAATGGTAATTGATGTTAACTATGCCTTTTGCGGTGATCGGCGAGAACCTATACTTGACTCTATCAAACGCTGGAAACTTTCGTGTGGTGAATCTGCCTGGGATGCTTTGCCAGTTTTAGCCAAATTAATTGCAGTGGCCCGCGACAAAGGTATACCCGTTATTTATACTACGGGCTATAGTCGAACTGATAAATGGGATCGGGGAAGTTGGTCATGGAAAAACCCACGTGGTGAAAATCAAGAAAACGTCGAACCTGCATCAACAACAAATCGCGATGGCAATGAAATCATGGACGAAATAGCACCAAGTTCTCAGGACATAGTCGTCCGAAAACAAAAACCAAGTGCGTTTCATGAAGCACCAACAATGGGTTATCTAAATTTACTAAAGGCTGATACAGTAATTATCACTGGTACAACCACGTCAGGTTGTGTTCGCGCAACAGCTGTGGATGCATTCAGCTACAACTTCCACGTAAGTGTTGCTGAGGATTGTTGTTTTGATAGATCAGATTTATCTCATGCAGTTACCCTTCTAGATTTACATGCAAAATACGCTGATGTGTTGAAAAGTAACGACATAATTAAATATTTTGATAACCGGCCTAATAATCTTTTTGATCTACCATCAGGTGTATCCGTTCAAAATAAATAATTAAACTATGGTGCTTCATTTTACTCTTTCACATTGGCTACAAATGAGACACTGCAACTACTAACTGCTATCTCTATTGAAAAAATTGGTGGAGCCGATCGGGATCGAACCGACGACCTCTACAATGCCATTGTAGCGCTCTCCCAACTGAGCT
>CAZXSC010000094.1:0-10750 GCA_964643045.1 uncultured Rhodospirillaceae bacterium | reverse complement strand
AAGTTGGTATTATAGAAAGTATCGACCCACATGGGCCTTTTGGAGCCAAAGAAGCGGGCGAAACTTCTTTGGTCGCTTTCATCCCCGCTCTCGCCAACGCAATCGCAGATGCGATTGGCGTTCGCCCCGTTGACCTCCCCGTCACTCCAGATCGCCTCCTCCAACTGATGGAAGATTATCAAAAAAAAAATAAGGTCGCTAAATAATGGAATATATGCCAAGCTTTAAAATTCACCGGCCTACGAGCAATGAAGAAGCTGTAAGAATACTCAACAAAAAACCCGCGGCGCGATTTGTTGCCGGCGGAACGGACATGATTGTGAACGTTCGGCGCGGAATTGAACAACCTGAAAATTTAGTCGATCTGACTTCCATAGAAGAAATTAAAGGCATTAAAGAAGATAAAGACGGTCTTCATATAGGTGCCGGTGTCACCATTAACGAAATAGCAAACAACGCGTCGATTATGAGAGCCTATCGGGCAGTTGGCGAAGCTGCCGCTTCTGTGGCGGGGGGAACCCATCAACAATATGGCACACTTGGCGGAAACCTTTGCTTAGACACGCGCTGCTTATTTTATAATCAAAGTGAATGGTGGCGACAAAGCAACGACTACTGCATGAAAGAAAGGGGGGAAATTTGTCATGTTGCTCCCGGCGGTAAACGCTGCTTCGCCGCATTCTCCGGAGATATTGCGCCGGCAATGTTGGTTTATCATGCGGAGGTAGAACTTTTAGGCCCTAGCGGGGCTAGACGCATCCCTCTAACCGAGATGTACCAAAACGATGGAATGGACCATTTAACTTTAAATAAAGGTGAGTTAGTTAGTAAAATTCACCTGCCAAAAGCCTTGAAAAGCAGTCCTTCACGTTACGAAAAAGTACGTATTCGCGGTTCAATAGATTTCCCGTTGGCAGGCGTAGCTGTCCGGCTAGAAATAAAACAAAAGAAAGTCAAACAATTTGACGTGGCATTAACTGGTGTAAATCCATTTCCTCAAATGATAACCGGCATCGACGAATATATTGGAAAATCTTTAGATGAAGGATCTCTGAACAGATTAAGGGATAATGTACGAAAGCAAGCCAAACCCATGAAAACTACGACAGTGGCCCCTTGGTACCGCCGGCGGGTGGTTGGTGCTCTTGCAAGGAGGCTAGTAAAAGAACTTGCTGATTAGAACTGCGTTAAAACCATCTTGAATCAAGATAATTTAGATAAACTCTTTAATCGAATGGTTCTGCTAAACCTAATAGCGTTTGATTAGAAATTAACTTAATCCTAAACTGAAAATTCATAGATTAATCAACCAGAAAACGCAGAGATTTTTATGATCGAAAAAGTAAAATTTCAATGGGATGATCCTTTTTTCTTCGACCAGCAATTGGAAGAAGACGAGCGTCTAGTCAGGGATACAGCAAGAGACTACGCCCAAGACAAATTGATGCCTCGAGTTCTTGAGGCAAATCGAAATGAAACCTTCGACCGTGAAATTTTCAATGAAATGGGAGAGCTTGGATTTTTTGGTTCTACATTGCCAGAGAACTATGGAGGAGCGGATCTGAATTACGTATGCTATGGCCTGGCTAATCGTGAAGTTGAAAGGGTGGATTCAGGCTACCGGTCGATGATGTCCGTCCAATCCTCATTGGTAATGCACCCAATTTATAGCTATGGAAGTGAAGAACAACGAAATAAATACTTACCTAAACTTGCAACTGGTGAATGGATTGGGTGTTTCGGCCTTACCGAACCTGACCATGGATCGGATCCTGGTAGCATGACCACTCGGGCGAAAAAAAAGGGTGATGGGTATATATTAACGGGTAACAAAATGTGGATATCAAATTCACCTGTTGCAGATGTCTTCATTGTTTGGGCTAAATTGGATGGCGTTATACGTGGATTTATTTTGGAAAAAGGTATGGAGGGTCTCAGTGCTCCAAAGATAGAGGGGAAATTCTCACTGCGCACCTCCATTACTGGTGAAATTGTGATGGATAATGTGCTAGTACCAGGTGAAAATATCCTGCCTAATGCCTCAGGCCTCGGTGGCCCATTTGGCTGTTTAAATAAAGCCCGATTCGGTATTTCTTGGGGCACAATAGGTGCTGCCGAATTTTGCTGGCATGCTGCTAGGCAATATACGCTCGACAGAAAACAATTTAGCAGGCCGCTGGCTTCCAACCAGCTTATTCAAAAAAAACTCGCGGACATGCAAACTGATATAACATTGGGTCTTCAAGGTGTGCTGCGGATAGCTCGATTGATGGATCAAAACCTTTGTCCCCCTGAGGATATTTCCATGATGAAGCGTAATAATGCTGGGAAAGCGCTTGAAATAGCTAGAATGTCGAGAGATATGCATGGTGGAAATGGAATTGTCGATGAATTTCATGTTATACGCCACCTGATGAATCTTGAGACTGTTAATACCTATGAGGGTACCCATGACGTACATGCACTCATATTAGGAAGGGCGCAAACGGGTATTCAGGCATTTTTCGCAGATTAATACCCTAAGAAATTCATTATCTTTTAAAACGAATTTAAGTATCCCAACATTATAATTGCCGGCTAACTTTACTTTTTTGGGTAATTGGGCAATTCTGATACTGAAATTTTGTAGATGAGTTGTATAAGCATGTCAAAAATTAAACTAGAGGGTGTGACCAAAAGTTTCGGTAACTATCGGGTTCTCAGACGCACCAATCTGGAACTAAGGGGTGGTGGATCTCTCGTACCGATTGGGGCAGCTACACTCTCAATAACAAGTAATATCAAAAGTGCCCGTCATATCGCTGATCAAATTGCGATAATACATGAAGGAAAGGTAATTTGCTGTGGGGCAGGTGCAGGTGCCGATAACTCAAACAACGCTTATTTTGATCAATTCATATATAGTCGCGCTGGCGGCCCTTTTAAAATGGCCGCCATAAGTTCTTAAGGTTGTAGTCAGTTATTATGTCACACTCCTCCTCTCTCCCACTCATCGGTGTTCCAACGTCAATCATGGAAATGCCCAACTCGAAATTTTTAGTCCATTTTAATGGCCAACGCTATCTTACAGCAATCAGGGATTTCTCCCAATGTATTGCTGTGCAGATACCTTCCCTAGGGACCAAATACGATTACGACAATTTACTGCAACGATTTGATGGAATTTTATTAACCGGCGGACGAGCTAATGTAGAACCCCACAATTATGGCGGACCACCCTTTCCCCCCAATGAGCCGATTGATCCCGAGCGCGACGCAACAGTCCTTCAGCTCATTCCGACGTGCATAGAATCGGGGATCCCGTTATTCGGTATTTGCCGAGGTTTACAGGAGATCAACGTTGCCACGGGAGGCTCATTACATTACCGCGTCAATGAAATAACTGGGAAAAACGACCATCGAATGCCCCGTGGTGAAGGCGTAACAGAAGAAGACATCTTCGCTCTGCGCCATTCTGTTATATTTACCCCTGGAGGTCTTTTTCAAGAATTGACAGGCCAAGACAGTGTTCTGGTCAATACCCTGCACGGACAAGGCATTAACCGATTAGGAAAAGGGCTTGCAGTCGAAGCTGTTTCTGACGATGGCATTATCGAGGGCATTGTAGTCAAAGATCATCCTAATTTTGCGGTCGCTGTCCAATGGCATGCAGAATTCCATCCAGAGCGTGAGGAACATAACCTTTCCCGAAAGCTTTATGAGGCCTTTGGCCAAGCCGCTTTTAAAAGAATGCAAAATAGACGAGCATAATTTTTCTCAGAAAGGACACCCCAACCAAATAATTATAAACAACAATGAAATATCGGTGTGTAGAACCTATGCGATCAATTATAATCATTCTTTTTCTCATTTTGCTCTCAAATGAGCTAAAAAGTGAGGAAGATATTCGTTTGCCGTATGGAGCAACATTTGGACAAAAATTTGATCCAATGGAACATGAAACAATCCGGCGTCTTGGGAATATCCGATCGGTTAGGTTAAGGACTACTAGCCGACCCGATGATACAGAAGAATTAAGAGCTGAAATCTGTGATGAATATGGCCTCCAAATAATTACATGGCGGAGCCACATCCGTTCACTAGAATCTGCGTCAGCAAGCCATAGAGAGATCGTCAGAAAATTTAAGAAAAAAATTGGTTTGCCAAGTTTAAAGGGAGGATCTTTGATTTGGAAAGCTAATGATTATTACATCGTTGTCAAAATAAGACAAAACAATAATGTTCACCAGAACCAAATTCGTTATTTTGGCGCCAAAAATAAGCCATGTTTTGAGAAGTTTATAAAACACCAACAACAAATGGAATTGGAACCCAAGAAGCCGACCGAAGAGGAATTGTTATATCAACAGTGATTAAAAAGGCCCCCTGACAGCCGCAATAAACAGCAATCACTGCTACCGTAGCTTTATTTGTAATCAAATTAGAAATTAAGAAATTTTCGTTTCTAACGTAGAAACCTTGTCGGCTAATGCCCTAATATGTTTAGTGAGAATACTAATCAACGCACGTTGAAAGGGATCAGCACTTTCCAATTTTGCATGAAATACGCGTCGAGAAATAACCAAAACTTCAACATTTCCTTGAATAGCACGTGCTGACGCCATTCTTTCTCGGGCATCAATTAATGCCATTTCCCCAAACATTCCACCTTTATTAACAATCCCAATGGGAATATCTTTTTTATCAATCTTACGGGATATCTCTACCTTACCGCTCAAAACTACAAACGCTAGGTCGCCCAACTCACCTTCTCGAAATATATATTCATCCTCTCGATAGGATCCTTTTCTGGAACCGGGGGATTTTCTGACTATCAACTCTTCTACATCAGCGATGTCTGCATCTTCGCTCATATGTCCAAAACTCTTTTGTTTGTTTCAATAGAATCGTTAGCCGAATATACTATATTACATAACCAAAAAAAGTAACGTTAAATTTCCAGAATTATGGCAGCCGACCTTTAATTTGAAGAGAGTCGGGCGCATACCGGTAACATCGAAACATAAGATTATTACCAGTATAAGCTGGATGGTCATAATCGACAAAAAATGGAGACACATACTCCCAAACTATCTCCTTCTCTGGCGTCACTTCAAACAACCGCCCCCAAAGCCCTTCACAAATTAATGTATTCCCGGATGATAAACGCTGACAGCCACTGATAAACCAGCTGAAAAATGAACGCCGTGGCGTCCCGCAATAACTCCAAACCTCTTTATTGTTTGTCGGATCGATTTCAACAATTCGAGAACCAGTTTCGGGTCCGTGGAAATGGACATCTGCGCCGTTAGCGAAGAAAAGTATATTTCCATTATCCAACATTTGCACATCATGGTGCTGGCCATAAGTGATGTCATTGAGTGACCACTTAATTTTCTTGGTCTGATGATCAATTATTACCATTGTGTTGTTATATCGCCAATTAACAATTACATCGCCATTCGGACATGTTGCAACAGTATTCGCATGCGAATACTCATTGCGATGAACAGTAGGATCAATAGGAAATCGTTTCATATCCATATCCTTTACCACATCCCATTCCCACACTATTTGGCCTTTGGGATCAATTTCACGGATTACGTCAGTGAATATTGCCCCTTCTTCATGTTCTTGTCCTTCCATACCCCCGGGAATGGACCTTAGTACCCCGGGATCAGTTTGTTTAGTCCAGGCTGCATAAATAGTATTCCCATTTGGTTTGCGACGAAAATCATGATGCTGCATATGATCAATATGTTCCCAAACAATATTTCCATCCCAGTCATATTCAATCAAACGTCCCCCTTTAGCAGGGAGGTGAGGATCATTCTCCTCAGTTCTAATCGCCACCAACAAATTACCATTCTCAAGCAAGTACGCATAATTGCCAGCATCATTAGGTAAATCCCATTGATGAACCACCTTACCATCCATATCAATCAGATAAGTGTTAAACAATCCTAAGGGCGTAAATAGCGTGTAACCGGATGTTGAACGTTCAGGATTATGTTGCAAAACGCCGCTTCGTGGATCAATTGCAGGCATGTTCGAATATCTCCTTATAGTTGAAGTCAATATTGATCACTAAAACATCCATCAGTTCCAAATGATTTCCATCCGAATACAATATCAAAATCGGATTTTATTAAATATTTGTGACACTAGCTTACCTACCACCAAGCGGTGTAATCAACATTAATTTAGAATCCATCCTTTATTTAGACAAATCCTTTCGATTTCTATCATTCTTGCTTACCGGTCAAAATAGCACGAAGGCCGCCACTAATTTTCTTCGGCTGTTGAGTCTTATTATCGATACAAACGGTGACAACTTCACCGATTGCAATGCAATTGTGTTGATAAAATATTCCCTGCTTTAGAACATACGATGTTTTTCCAACCTTTGAGACTAATGTACCTATATCTACCGATCCTGGGTATTTTAATGGACTCAAATATTCAACGGTGAATTTAACCAATACAAAGCCCGCCAAAATGTCTTCTCTGCAATTCCTCATTCGACTACTTCTAAATTGAACGCGGCCGTCTTCAAAAAAGGTATTGATAGCGCCGTTATTGACATGACCATTCGGATCAAGATCACTATAACGAATGCTATCTGTAATCCAATCCGCATAAGCATCTCGGGTTTTTAAATATGATTCAGACTCATCGCTCATCAATTCACCAATTTTTCCAGGTTGATCTTAGGACCTCTGCCATCATTTTATCCATAGGTAATTCCGATTTTAATTTATAATAACTTTCTTCTGCAACCTGAGATAAATACCCGTCTTTGAAGCATTCACGGGCTTTTCCGACAACTTCGTCAACCTCCGCCTTAACACAGAGATCGGAATAAAAATTTGGCAAACCTGAGTACTCTAAAAGAACGGGCACTTTATTAATGATCGAATGGCAAATGCGTGTAACAGATACGGTCTTATGATCGTCAGTTTTTTGAATTGACAAGTTTACTTTACTGCGTTCCATAAGAGCATCTCTAAGATACCCCGGTACCGGTATTTCAGGATAATAAACATCGTATCCTACAGTTGAAATTTCCCGCGTTATTCTCTCTCTACGGTCTGAAGGAAGGCCACACATTAAAAAATCTATATCCTTCTCAACCCATGAAAGCTTTTTCAAGGTCTCCATTCCCTTAAGGTATCCGAATGGTAATACTACGGTATTCGGGTTAATAGTGCGACACGCTTCAACGGATTCTTCCAGCAAACACCAGACAAACTCGGCATTTTTTACGGCCAATTCAAAAGCCGAAAATATACCAGGTTTGTCACGTTCCGCCCCATAATTCCACACGCCTTCAGGCGAAATGACTTCTGTACAAACCATGCCATACTTAACATTACCAACCTTCATTTTATTTGGAAAAGTAGGATCGATATAAAACCTGTCGAAAAAAAGGTTGATTGCATCTGGATCAAGCTGACTAGTGCCAATTCTTACAGGGACCTTACATTCTTCCAAAGCTCCAGCAACAAATCTAACGCTGTCAGTTACCATCTCCCACAGATGCGGCTTTAAGTTGCCCAACATAATATTTACATTCATAAAATACGTATACCGATATTCTCTCTACAGGTCACCCCCCTCAGAGAAGCCAACTATCAACTATTGATGAATGTAATGTTGAAAGTTTTCGATTCAATTTAAAGTTTAGCCCAAAGAAAAAAAGAAAACCTATCCACATATAAAAACTTGCCAAAAATTGATGGTTAAGATTAAACACGGCTATACTTTGACTCAATAGACACTTTATCGTCAGATTTAATAATACCTCGATTTGAAAGATCTATTATATGAGCAAAAACCGAATGTTTTGCTGCACCCATTAGGCGCATGTCCAAGCCTTTGTACATATGGGTAACCATCGGCCCTATTGCGGAAATTCCCTTATCCAGACAATCAAGTATTTGCGATTCTCGCATCTTTCGATGAACAGTGATTGCTCGAACAAAACTCTGCGGATTCTCAATTGGTGCACCATGTGTCGGGTAATATATACGATCACTTCTATCAGCTAGTTTACGTAGACTCTCAACATACTCGGCCATATCTCCATCTGGGGGCGCAACAACTGTTGTTGACCAGCCCATCACATGATCACCTGGGAAAAGAGCATTTTCCTCAACTAGGTAATAACAAAGGTGATTTGAAGTATGCCCCGGCGTATGGATACAATTGATAGTCCAATCGTCACCTCTGACAACGTCCCCATCTCTAAGAACGATATCCGGTATAAAGTCCATATCGCCACCTGCCTCAACAGTAAAACCTTTCCCATATTTTCCTAAACCATGAGGACCAAACCCATAAGTTTTCGCCCCGAAATGATCCTTTACCAGTTTAGCCGCAGGCGAATGATCGTTATGGGTATGTGTAACTAATTGATGTGTAATTTCTTCATCGCCTATTGCTGAAACCAAAGCATCAACATGAATTTGATCATTCGGCCCAGGATCAATCACTGCAACTTTTCCATGGCCGATGACATAAGTACCCGTCCCTTTAAAGGTATATGGACCCGGGTTATTAGCAACAATCCGGCGAACCATCGGAGAAATCTGAACCAGCACACCATATTCACAGTTAAAATCACGATTGAAAACCGGCCCCCTATTGCTCTTTAAAACCATGACACTCCAACAATTTAATTTAACTTTTCAATTAAGACCGAAGTATAACACAAAATTACAGAATAACTTGTTCAAGGACTGAATCTCCTGAATAAAGTTGCACAACCGCTCGTATCAAGATGGGCCCAAGCACCTGAAAGGCTTGACATATGAGGCATTTATACCAAATGGTAATTAATCAAATATAAAAATAACTGTTTTAATACAATGAAGTGCTAATTCTTTCCTCTTCACCTGCCGCCTAAGAACAATCGTCGCATAGGGTTAAACATGTCGATTAAATGGCCAAATAATCTGGATAAAAAAATAGTCGATAATATTGTTGATGCTGCTTTCGCTGAAGACATAGGTAGAGGAGACTTAACATCAACAGCCGTAATACCACCCGATACTTACTTTACCGGCATCATGTCAGCTAGAGAAGAAATGATTTGTGCGGGACTTCCTATTGCAGGCCATGTATTCAAGCGTTACTCAAACAATATTAAATGGACGCCATGTGCTAATGATGGCGATAAAGTATCGTCTGGAAATGTACTGGCCAATATTGAAGGGCCGGCAATTGATTTGTTAACCGTGGAACGTATTGCAATTAATATTCTCCAGCACCTTTCAGGAATTGCGACCTTGACCCGGCGCTATGTTGATGAAATTTCCGATTTGGATACGATACTATTAGATACTCGAAAAACAATTCCAGTTTTCCGGCATTTAGCTAAATACGCAACCCGAATGGGTGGAGCAACAAATCATCGCATGTCGCTCGATGACGGAGTTTTGATTAAAGATAACCACATTGCTATTTCAGGAGGAATTAAAGAAGTAATGAAGCGAGCAAAGGCCCACGGTCTAAAAAATATTGAGGTCGAGTGCGATACACTTGAACAAGTGAAGGAAGCCATAGACGCAGGCGCCGATATGATCCTATTTGATAATATGAGCCCGGAAACCATGAAAGAGGGGGTTGCGATTGTTAATGGCCGAGTACCAACCGAAGCCTCAGGAGATATTAGTTTGAAAACAATCCGTGAAAAAGCCAAAACAGGAGTAACTCATGTTTCCGTTGGGCGACTCACCCATTCTGCACCGGCCGTCAATATAGGACTGGACTGGATTAGATAAAAAAACTATCAAATAAATTCATTTGATTTGAAAACTCTGACTATCTCCGTTGATATTTGTTTAATAAAATCACCGGCCCAAGTCCTACAAAAATTATTATTATTGCAGCGAGAGAAGCGTCTTCAAGCAACTCGTCTTTGGCGAGTTGATATACGAATGTCGCTAATGTTTCATAATTAAATGGTCTTAGTAAAATTGTCATTGGTAATTCTTTCATAACGTCAACAAATACAAGTAGGCCACCAGCAAGCATCGATCGTGACAAAAGTGCGGGCGACAATTCGAACACAGTTCTGGAAAAGCCATGCCCCAGCAGAAAACTCGCACCGAAAATATTGGGCGACAACCGTGTAACACCTGCATTAATTGCTCCGTGCCCTACGGCTTGAAACCTAACAACACAAGCCATAATCAATAAACTTGTGCCCCCAATCAAAAAACCATTAAATGCATTTCCAAATATGTCTTCTTGCATAAATTCGACGAGACCATCTATCCAGCCAGCAAACGACACTACACCTATCGCTAGTATTGCTCCGGGAAAAGCATATCCAAGTGAAGATAAATTTGATACGCCATTCAAGAAATATTGTTTCTTATATGTTGCGGTAATAACCATCCCGGCAGCTAAAACTACTACAATAATCGAGACTATAAAAGCCACAATAACGCTGTTCATAGCAGCAGTAACCAAAGTTTCTAAATTGGAAAGTGCTAATCCTCTCAAAACAAAATTTAGTAAAACACCCACCGGGATTACAAACCCTAAAATTATCGGTATTAGACATATACATATACAAAGAAATGATTTTCCCACAGTTAAAGACAGAGGCAAAACTGGATCGTTTTTCTTAGTACTGTCATAAAATCGCTGTCGATTTCTGGCCCACCGTTCTATAATTAGTAATGACAGTATAAATATAAACGCGACACCAGCTATTTGAGCTGCTGCTGCAAGATTATTCATTCCTAACCAAATGTTAAAA
>CAZXSC010000093.1:0-11226 GCA_964643045.1 uncultured Rhodospirillaceae bacterium | reverse complement strand
ACAGTATGCGCATGGTTGATTGGGCCGTGCCCTTTGCCAAAATCTGGAGCAGATCGAATAGCCTCCTGCACATATGCTATGGCCCTTTCAACAGAGCTCCTGAGGCTTAATCCCTGGGCTATCCCTGTTGCCATAGCAGAAGCCAGGGTACAACCAGTGCCATGTGTTTGGGTGGTGTTAATTCGAGTATTTCTATAGATTTCAACAACCTTTTCACCTTCCATTAAAAGGTCAACAACTTCGTTCCCATCATGATGACCACCCTTTAACAAAACGGCTTGCGGCCCCAAAGCTGCTAGAGTGCGAGCCAGTTCTTTCGCGTTATCGTAATCCTCCGTAGCGACCATGCCAGTTAACGCCTCCGCTTCCGGGATATTAGGCGTAAGAACCAACGCCTTTGGTATCAGTAACGTTTTAAGTGCCTCCATAGCATCCTTTTTAAGTAAAGATGCCCCCCCTTTTGCTATCATTACGGGATCAACAACTATCGGCACTTCAGGCACCTCTTGCATTAACACCTCGCAAACTAATTCTATAATATCCGGATTATTGAGCATGCCAATTTTTATACAATCAGCCCCAATATCACTTAATACCACTTTAATTTGTTCAGCAACAAACAACGCCGGCACCTCATGTATATTAAATACGCCTAAAGTATTTTGAGCTGTCAGTGCACTAATAGCTGTCATAGCAAAACCATCAAGGGCCGTCACAGTTTTAATATCTGCCTGAATTCCTGCTCCACCACCTGAATCTGAACCGGCTATAATTAAAACACGTCCATGCATTTATTACTCTCCGCAACAAATCTTTAACAACTAACCCCACTTTAACTCCTAAGAGGTATACGGAATAAACAACAAAACCACTTGAATCTATCTTTATAGAATCTTTTGTTGTATCCCTAAATCAACCAACAGCCTGTTCAATTTCGAATTCAATATCATTAATAATTTGAGTAATCATAGTTGGGTCATCACCTTCAGCCATTATACGAATTAGCGGTTCAGTACCTGAGAGACGTACAAGAATTCGCCCAATATCTTTTAACTTTCTTTCACCGGCTTCGATTGCTTCCTTTACACTGTCAGTTTCCCAATCCACTGACTTTTCAATTTTAACGTTTTTAATTAACTGAGGGACTGGTTCAAATACATGGCAAACTTCACTAACAGGACGTTGAACTTTTTGGATGACTGCTAAAACCTGCAAAACTGCAATTAATCCATCGCCAGTCGTACTATAATCAGAGAGGACAATATGTCCAGATTGTTCACCGCCCAAATTAAAATTATTGGCACGCATCTTTTCAACAACTTGACGGTCGCCTACGTCGGTCCTGACTAATGATAGGTTTTTGCCTTCCAGAAAACGCTCAAATCCGAGATTGGACATCACCGTTGCGACCACGCCCCCATTTAATCTTCCTTCACGCTGCCAATAAGCGGCAATTGCACCCATGATCTGATCCCCATCAACCAACTCTCCATGTTCATTTGAGATTAAAACTCTATCCGCGTCTCCATCAAGAGCAATGCCAATATCCGCCCCATGCGCAGTGACCTGAGCTTGCATTTGTTCAGTTGAGGTGGACCCACAGCCAGAATTAATATTATACCCATCGGGATCTACTCCTAGAAGAATTACATCAGCACCGAGTTCTCTCAACACGGAAGGGGCTACTTTATAGGCAGCTCCATTGGCGCAGTCTATTACAACTCTTAAATCATCTAATGTAAGCCCACGCGGGAAGGTTTGTTTAACGAATTCAATATAACGACCTTGCGCATCATCAAGTCGAAGTGCCTTCCCAAGTTTTCCTGGACTAGCTAATTCATGGCTTGTTTGACTATTAATTCGCGCCTCAATTTTAATCTCTGTTACATCTGATAACTTGTAGCCGTCCGGACCGAATAATTTAATACCGTTATCTTGAAAAGGATTATGTGACGCTGAAATCATTACTCCGAGATCGGCACGTAGACTACGTGTTAGCATTGCGACAGCAGGCGTTGGGATTGGTCCAACTAAAATGGGATCCATACCGGCTGCTACGAAACCTGCTGTGAGTGCTGGTTCAATCAAATAACCCGATAATCGAGTATCTTTGCCTATAACAACTCGATGACGATGATTACCGCGAGTAAAATGCAACCCTGCTGCCATGCCAACTTTTAGCGCCGTTTCAGCAGTCATTGGTTCTGTATTAGCAGTACCGCGAATACCATCTGTACCGAAAAGTTTACGAGTCATATCTCATTCTTCGAGGAAGCAAATAATCTCTTTAAAGAATGTTTTGTATTACATTCTGGATAAGCCGTCATCTAACTTTTTATTACCGTATTTTACGGTTTTCAGTCCTCGATAGCTAATAATGCCGCTCGCGTTTCTTTAACATCATGGACGCGCAAAATATTGGCACCGTTGATAACTGATTTAATAGCCAATGCAAGTGATTCGGGCAAACGTTCCTTAGGCGGTTTGTATTTCCCAAATTTTCTTGATAGACCCACCAAAATTGGACATTGGTGTTTTTCTAGGTAATTTAGATTGTCAATGAGTGTAAGGTTCTGCGCTGGTGTTTTGCCAAAACCGATACCGGGATCTATTGCAATACGTTCGATAGATATACCTGCAGCTAAACAGGCTGAAATACGAAGTCCCAAATAATTACTAACCTCTAGCACAACATCACCATATTTAGGATCATCCATCATTGTTTGAGGCGTTCCCTTCATATGCATAAGTACAATCGAGGCATTGCTATTAGAAGCAACATCAAGCGATTCTTCACCCTCGAGAGCTGTAACATCATTAAGTACAGTAGCTCCCAATTCAAGGGCTTTTTTCATAACATCCGAATGCCTAGTATCGATAGAAATTACCGCCCCTGAGCCTGCTAATTCAGAAACGACCGGCAAAACTCTTCGTATTTCCTCATTTATGCTGACTGGTAAAGCACCTGGTCGAGTAGACTCTCCACCTATGTCGAGAATATCGGCTCCATTCTCGAGTAATTTTTTTCCGTGCTCAATTGCAGAGTTGGAATCGAAAAAATCACCCCCATCAGTAAAACTGTCAGGCGTTACGTTTATAATTCCCATAATAAGTGGACGATCGAGAGGTAAATTAGCAAAGCTACGCAACTCAGCCTTCAGTTTGTGGTGTAGGATGAAAACCATCTCTTTTACCATCTTTGTTATTCACAACATCAGTCCCACTGGCTGGTATAGATGATTTAGAATGATCAGAATTATCTTCATTTTCGCCCGGCCGTACCACCGGTTCTCCTCTAAGAAGCGCCTCAACCTCGCCACCGCTCAACGTTTCATACTCTAACAAAGCTTTCGCAAGCGTTTCGAGATCTTCCGCCTTATCAGTTAGAACCTTGCGAGCAGAATTTTCTGCTTCCTCAATCAAACGGCGAACTTCTTCATCTATTAATTTAGCAGTTGCATCAGAGACATTTTTGTGTCGCGCAACAGAGTGACCAAGAAAAACCTCCTCGTCATTGTCTGTATAGCGTAATGGACCAAGTTTATCACTAAAACCATATTCTGTTACCATCCGACGGGCCATATTCGTTGCCTGTTGTATATCATTACCTGCTCCGGTCGTAACATTTTCTATTCCAAAAATAATTTCCTCTGCCAAACGTCCGCCAAACATCACAGCTAATTTGGATTCAAGCTCGAGTTTCGAATAACTATATTTATCACGTTCAGGCAAAGACATTGTAACTCCTAAAGCGCGGCCGCGAGGAATTATTGTTACTTTATGAAGAGGATCATGTTGGGGAACATTAATGCCAACGATCGCATGGCCCGCCTCATGGTACGCTGTGAGCGCTTTCTCATCATCCGTCATTACCATTGAACGGCGCTCTGCCCCCATCATTACTTTGTCCTTGGCATCTTCAAAATTCGACATAGTAACCATCCGACCACCTGTCCTAGCTGCTAAAAGGGCAGCCTCGTTAACCAGATTTGCTAAATCAGCACCTGAAAATCCCGGTGTTCCGCGAGCAACAACTTTAGCATTGACATCAGGCGCTATTGGCACATTACGCATATGCACTTTCAATATTTTTTCTCGACCAATAATATCAGGGTTAGGAACAGTAACCTGGCGATCAAAACGACCAGGCCGTAATAAAGCCGGATCAAGGACATCAGGTCGATTAGTTGCAGCTATCAAAATCACGCCCTCATTAGATTCAAAGCCATCCATTTCAACTAGCATTTGATTAAGAGTTTGTTCACGCTCGTCGTTACCGCCGCCCAAACCAGCTCCACGATGCCGGCCTACTGCATCGAGCTCATCAATAAATATTATACAGGGCGCATTTTTCTTACCTTGCTCAAACATATCACGGACACGACTGGCTCCTACACCAACGAACATTTCAACAAAATCTGAGCCAGAGATAGTAAAGAATGGAACATTTGCTTCACCCGCAATAGCTCGTGCCAGTAATGTTTTACCAGTGCCCGGAGGGCCCACAAGTAAACAGCCCTTAGGGATTTTACCCCCAAGGCGCTGATACTTAGCCGGATCTTTTAAAAATTCAACAATTTCCTCTAGTTCCTGTTTGGCCTCATCTATACCTGCAACATCCTCAAATGTGACACGCCCCATCTTTTCGGTCAGCAATTTAGCCTTAGACTTTCCAAATCCCATAGCCTTACCACCACCACCTTGCATCTGACGCATAAAAAATATCCACACACCAATTAGCAGTAACATTGGAAACCAAGAAATAAGTATACCAAATAAAGATAGATCTTCCTCCACAGGAATAGCTTTGATGTGAACACCTTTTTTAGTTAAATTTGGTATAAGGCTTGGATCCTCAGGCAAAAACGTTTTAAAGGCACGACCATCTCCAAAATGGCCAGTGGCATTTTGCCCTTGTATCGTTATATCACGAACATCACCGCTATCAACGGCGCCAAGAAAATCAGAAAAAGCAAGAGGCACATAGGGACCCTGATTTTGAGAACTTTGGAACATATTAAACAACGTGAACACGAGCAACCCAACAATAACCCAAAGAGCAATGTTTTTACGAAAATTCAAATTCCTCGCCTTCCATACACAAACTAAGTCCCGAGAATAAATTCAGGACCAACTAATTTCATAATCGTTTGATCATAACATAGACTAAAAGTTTATTTTCGCAACCTAGCATGCATCACGTCTGAACATTTCACCACTTTATTACCGTTTTCTTGCGAAATTAAGAGGGTAACATTATTTGATCTTTTTTAGTATCAATTTTAATTCACTTTCTCCTTTGGAACGATATTCAAGATCAGGGACTTCGATCACACCGCGCCCGCCAAATAAAGTTGGAAGAGTAATCCTCGCTACATATGGAATTGAAATATCTCGTAGCTCGGGGCATTTAGCCACAACTTCTGCCCAACCTCTTTTGCCCAACGCGCCAATTATACCTTTTTCTCCTGTGGACCCCGTTATTGCAACATTATACAAATCGTCCCAATAAAACCTATCAGCTGCAACAACTTCCCGCTTCGAGACTGAACGCAGCTCTCTACAAATAATGATTTCCAGGCCACGAAAAATAAAACGGCACCCTCCTAATGTGAAATTAATCCTGCAGTCAGATCTTATACTTTGTACCGCCCTGGTTAGAACCCGCCGACGCGGCGGATAGCAATTTCCATTCAGCTCTGATAGGAGACGCACCAGTACCCGCTCGATAATAGAACTGGATAGACATTTTAAGATCTCCAAATGCACAATCCCGTAACCTTCTGGCATTATATTCACTGCTCGATCAAAAAACACATCAACAACTGACGAAAACTGTGCACGAAGATCTGCGAACATACTAACAAGCGTATTAATTCTGCCGGGAGGCAAACTATGGACTTTCAATTTGTCAACAATACATCGTATTCTGTTACGCTGGAAAGCCGTGCTCTGGTTTGATGGGTCCTCGATCCAAGGCTGCTTTTTATTATTCAAAAATTCACGCAACTGGAGTTTAGAGATTCTTAAAAGTGGTCTAATCAAACTTATGCCCTCTAAATCAACTAAAGCACTCATCGATGCCAATCCGGTCAAACCACTACCCCGCTCCACTCGCAATAGGAAAGTTTCCACTTGGTCCTCGAGCTGATGCCCCGTCATTAAGACTGAGAAATTGTTCCTACGGCACCAATTTACCATTAGATTATACCGTGCGACCCGAGCCGCTGATTGTATCCCTGTTTTAGGCTTTTTCGCCTGCCAATTTAGAATCTTGTGACCAATATTCCAAGTTCGCAGCCAATTTGTAACTTGCCGAGCTTCTTTAGCTGCTTCCTGCCGCAATTCGTGATCTACAGTTAGGGCTATTAATCTGCAGTGATAAACTCGTACCCAGTCGGCTAAAAGTAAACAAAGCGCCATACTGTCCGCACCACCAGAAACAGCGATCGCTATTGATTTTTTTTCGCACAGAATCTTATGGAAGGGTCGAAACAAATCCAGAATATTATCACTGGGAATAACTCGGTCAGGCACCGGCCTTAATAGCAAGTTATTTTTATTTACAGGCAGATCTATTAAATTCTCGTTTGAGATGTTTTTTAATATTCTCTGGTGCATCGGGATAATCCTTGGCAAGCTGACTAAAAACATCACATGCATCTTTATTTTTCTTTAAGTTTGCAAGAGACATTCCCAGCTTTAGCAATGAGTCAGGCGCTTTTACACCTTTCGGCGATTGCTGATAAGCTTTTAAAAAAGCATCTGCGGCATCTAGGAATTTTTTTCTTACATAAAACGATTCACCTAGCCAATAACGGGCATTTAGACTCAATTTATCCTTCGGAAACCTTTGGATGAATTCTTTAAAGGCTAGTTCTGCAGTATCATATTCAGTTTTCCGCAAAATGGACAAGGCATGGCGATACTGAAAAATTGGCGTTCCTTTTGGCAACAGAGAGGTTGGCGACACTTTTTTTGCGGAAATATCTAGTTTATTATCTGAGTTACTAGTTTTTTTGCTTGTTATCATACTTAAATGTGTTTCGTTGATCTTACCCAAAATAGTTGGCTTTCCAGAAGAAATTACCGGTCCTCCAGTCGATGGGCCAATCTGTTCCACTCCAGCTGCCCGAGGCGCTGATCCAACTGAGGGCTGGCCAGTCACAACATCTTGGTTTTTCCGACCAGAAACGCTTTCGAGGCGAGTTAATCTAAAGTCAATATCACCCACTAATTTATCGACACGACCTTTAATCCCATCTACATCGTGGCGCAGACTTTCGATACGATTAGTTGTATTTTGCAATTCACCTTTTAAATCAGAAAGACGGTCCTCCAAACGTATTACATAAGCACTACCAACGCTAGTAGTAGGGTCACTCTTAACCAATTCTTTCGCGCTAACATCTGGTCCTACTCCTTTATACACGCGACGGCTGAGGGCACGAATATCACGCTCTAGCCGGTTAAGCTTAGATGTGAGATCCACCAAATCATCAGCTTGAGAAAAAGCCCTACCCTCACTCAAGAAGAAAATAAAAACACTGAAAAGACAAATTCTAATAAAATTATTCATTTACCTCTATGCTCATTGGACTTCGCTTTAGTAAGCTTAGTCATCTTATACTTGTGCCGTACAAAATAGGCTAAAAAAAGGCATATTTGAAACAAATGCGATATTGATTCATTTTTTCACAATCAAAAGGAAAGCGCCCGTCTTCCCACTTCGAGGAGGACAGGCGCCACAACGCTTCGATCAGATTAAATTTAGCCGCCAGACTTTACGGTAGTAACACCACGACGATTTTGCGACCACGATGACTCATCGTGCCCTAGGGCTACCGGGCGTTCTTTACCGTAAGAGATAGTTCCAATACGGTTAGGACTTACGCCTAATGCCACCAGAAAGTCCTTCGCCGAATTTGCCCGACGCTCACCGAGTGCAAGGTTGTATTCACGCGTACCGCGCTCGTCAGCGTGGCCTTCAATTGTCACACGAACACTGCCATATTTCTTCATCCAAGCAGCTTGTTTTTCCAGTGTCGTCCGCGCCGCAGCATTTAGATTTGATTTATTCAAAGCATAAAAGACACGGTCTCCAACGTTAACAACTAGGTCTTGAGAAGAGCCTGGGGCAATCGAGAATCCTCGAGGAGGAGCTTTCTTTTTGCTCTTCTTCACTTCAGTGCCACCGCTGCCAGTTGCTTTTCCTGTTTCCGTTGAAGTCGACTCGCATGCTGCAACAAAAAACAATGCCGCAATCAAAACTAATAAATTCTTAAAATTCATATCTTGGTCCCCCTGATCGGAACGTTTGTTAAAAAATCAAAGTACACAAACATAATAACTATTTGCTGCAAATCCGGCCGTACGAAGTCACTGTTTACCACAACCATGAAAAATTACGACACAAAAATGCATAAATGACCGAAAAAATGCATAAATGACTCAAATCAACGCCTAAATGACTCAAATCTACATAACCTTTCGGATTATAAGCATCAAATTCTAAGGAATCAAGGGTGACCATGCTGGATCGGACGCATCCATCGGAGTTACAACTTCGCGCTCGTTGTGGCCGGTTAAATCGATAGAGAACAGCTTTGAAACTACACCCCCCTTGTTACTGACAGGTGTTTCACGAAAAAACATAATGACGCGTCCGTTTGGAGCCCAAGTTGGCGATTCCACCAAAAACCCTTCCGCTAGTAATCGTTCTCCCTTACCATCTACATCCATAACCCCGATGAAAAATTTTCCTTTAGTCATTTTAGTAAAAGCTATAAGATCGCCTCGTGGCGACCAAACAGGCGTAGCATACCGACCACGCCCAAAACTTATACGCCTAGCCTCCCCACCGTCAGCCTTCATAACGTATATTTGCTGGGAGCCGCCGCGATCAGAATTAAAAACTATGCGACGTCCATCTGGCGAATAATCTGGCGAAGTGTCTATAGCAGAGTGTTTGGTCAATTGCCTTACTTCGCGGGTTCTTAGATCCATGGCATAAATTTCAGAATTCCCATCTTTTGCCATACTCATAATAACACCGTTACCTTCTGGTGAAAAACGCGGCGCAAAGGTCATTCCTGGGAAATTACCAAGTAACTCTTGTCGACCAGAATCAATGTTAAATATATAAACCCTTGGAACATTTCCATGGTATGACATATATGTGATTTCTTGGCGAGAAGGGGAAAATCTAGGTGTTAAAACAAGCGACGCACCGTCTGTGAGAAAATGATGATTTTGACCATCTTGATCCATAATCGCTAGACGTTTAATCCTTTTATCACTGCGACCGCTCTCCGCAATATATACAATACGGGTATCAAAATAACCATTTTCACCCGTCACACGTTTATAAATAGCGTCAGCTATAATATGTGCAATCCGTCGCCAATTTCCTGATACAGTTGAATACACCCGGCCAACCATTTGTTGTTCTGCAAAAACATCCCAGAGCCTGAACTGAACTTTTAAGCGATTACTTCCATCAACTACTACCTTACCTTGTGCAAGCGCCTGTGCCTTAAGGATACGCCAATTTCCAAACTTGGGAATGATATCAAGTGACTTTTCAATATCAATAAATGCACCATTATCAATGGCTGCAAATAAACCTGATCGAACAAGATCAGCTTTAATGATCCTAGATATATTACGCCCTAAATTTGATTCTTTAGGCGAACCTCCCAACAAATTAGTAACCGCTAGAGGAATAGGCTTCACAACACCTCGCGTTATATCAACTTGCAACTCAGCTTTTACAAAAGATGTATTAAGTAGGAACAAAAAACTGAAAGAAATTAACAAATATGAGGTTTTGAAAAAGCTAACATCAGGTTTTTTAAAACCTCGGGGCACAATACTCTTCGCCATCAATTTGCCTAACAACATTATTTCTATCTCCCTAGCATTTCTTTAGGATTAAATCTAAGTTTTAAATCTTTCCATTCATTGTACAAATTTACTGGCAACTTATACGGCTGGCAGCTTGGGTTCAAAACAGCACGCAAAGCACTTTCACCAGCTGCTTGTTTAAATGGATCTGTATTAAGTTGCGATTGATTTGTTATTCTTGCATTTAAAACATGCCCATCAGCCCGCAGGGCAACTTCGATTTCAACAATAATGTCTTGGGCTCTTTTCGAACCAGCTTGAAAATTCCAACACGGTTCCATTGTCCGCTTGATCAAATTAATCATAGCATGTCGCTGACTCAGAGAAATCTGCCTATTTGAATCAAACTCGCGACTTTCTTTTGACAATGTTTTCGATAGTCGAGTTATAATATTAGATTGCGGTTTTATGTTTTTTCGTTTTATTGTTTTTTTAGTTGAAATAGTTTTTGCTATATCTTTTTCGAGATTCTTTAAAACCATAGCGAAACTATCCGGTGGCAAGGGTTTCTGACGAGGCCTCGCTTTAGCCAAGATCTTATGATCTTTTGGTTGCACCTTAACTTTTTTCCTCTTTTTTGGTTTTTGAATAGGCTTTTTTGGTTTTTGAATAGGCGTTATTGTAGTTATGTCTTTCGGTTTTTCAGAAGCCGGAGGTGGTACTGCTTTCTTTTTGACTTTAGGTAAAGGTAAATTCTTAGGTTTATTTGTTTCGACCTCTTTCACGGCTGGCCTTGCGGGTTTAGCAGGCGATGGTAGATTAGTACTTAAAGCCGTAGGAATAATCTCAACTACCATCGGGATATCTTCCAATATTGGTGCACTGCGAATAGCTGGCAACCCGTAAATACCTAGCGTAATTACAATTATATGCAGAAACGTTGAAACAAAAACACTTGAACGCATCTGTTTTATTTCTTCCTAATTTTTTGACCAATTTTCTTTTTAGTCCTGATAGATGAATTTTTTCCAAAAACCGATTTCGGCATTTCTGTGATTAATGCTACTTTGTTAAATCCAGCTGTGTTAAGCAGGCCCATTACTTCCATAACTCTGCCATACTCGATAGACCTATCGCCACGCACAAAGATTTGCACATCAGGATTAGCTCCTGTAATAGCGATCAACCGAGGAGCTAAAGCAGGTAGACCTATTCGTTTGTCTTGAAGAAAAACTTGCCCGTCAGCTTTAATAGTAACAGCAAGTGGTTCAATTTGATCGCGAATAAGACCCGCCTTAGCTTTAGGTAAATCAACCTGAACACCAACCGTAAGTAATGGCGCTGTCACCATAAATACAACCAACAACACAAGCATAACAT
>CAZXSC010000092.1:0-11238 GCA_964643045.1 uncultured Rhodospirillaceae bacterium | reverse complement strand
TCTCTTTATCAGCAAGAATTTTTACAAAACCGTCAGTGGCTTCCATAGCACGAGCCCTAGCGTTAGCTGTAAAATTAAATTTACCTACATTGTAAGCTATATCTGCTTCTAAGAGCTGTTCTTCTGTTTTTCCTACTGTAGCAACTTCTGGATAAGTATAAACAATTCCAGGAATTGCATCATAGTTAATATGTCCAGACTGCCCTGCTAACATTTCAGCCAGTACAATGCCTTCATCCTCAGCCTTATGAGCCAACATCATTCCACCAATTACATCACCTATCGCATAGATTCCTTCAACATTAGTCTGAAAATTACCCGTGGTTTTAATAAAACCACCCTCTAGCTCCACACCAACCGGCTCAAGACCCAAGCCATCCGTATAAGGACGCCGGCCAATAGCAACTAATACACAGTCTGCTTTTATTTCTTCCAGATCACCACCCTCGCGGGGCTCCACGGTTAAGATTACACTGGTTTTATTCTTTTTAGCACCAGTTACTTTGCTATTCATTTTGAATTTTATTCCCTGCTTTTTCAAAGAACGTTGAGCCACCTTAGAAACCTCACTATCCGACCCAAACAGGCAAACCTCAAGAAACTCAATTACCTCAACCTCCGCACCTAAGCGGCGCCAAACCGAACCAAGCTCGAGCCCGATTACTCCGGCTCCAATAACAACCATTTTCTTTGGCACTTTTTTGAGAGTTAATGCTCCGGTCGACGATACGATCATCTTTTCATCTATGTCGACACCCGGTAATGGAGTAACATCAGATCCAGTAGCAATAACAATATTTTTTGTTTTGATTGTTTTGGACTTACCTTTTTCATCAACCACATCAACAATGCCCGGAGCTTTTATGCAGCCTTTCCCAAAAATTCTATCAATATTGTTTTTCTTTATCAGAAAATCAACGCCTTTAATAGTATCACCTATAACGCTATCTTTGTGGTTCATCATAGCCTGAAGATCAAGTTTTACTCCGCTCGCAATAACCCCATGCTTGGCCATACCTTCTTTTGCCTCTTCAAAGAGATGTGAAGAGTGGAGTAATGCTTTTGAAGGAATACATCCAACATTCAAGCAGGTGCCCCCAAGCGTTAAGCGCTTTTCGATAAGTGCGACTTTTAAACCGAGCTGGGCCGCTCGGATCGCTGAGACATACCCGCCCGGGCCAGCCCCAATATACACCACGTCATAAGTAGTATCAGCCATGATAAAATTCCTTATACCTTTATAAAATGTTCGATTAGATATCCAGCATGATACGCTGCGGATTTTCAATACATTCTTTAATCCGCACCAACATCGAGACAGCTTCACGGCCATCAATAATCCGATGATCGTAACTGTGCGCAAGGTACATAATTGGACGCACTTTTATTTCTTCTCCCACCACCCATGGACGCTTGACAATGTTATGCATTCCAAGGATGCCAGATTGTGGTACATTAATGATTGGTGTTGAAAGCATTGATCCATAAATACCACCGTTCGTAATTGTGAAACTGCCCTCAGTCATTTCATCAACAGACAACTGTCCTTCTCGTGCACGCTGGCCGAAATCCTTTATCTGCTTTTCAATATCAGCAAAACTCATTTGATCCGCGTTCTTTAGAACCGGCACAACTAGCCCTGTTGGGGTGCCGACTGCTACACCTATATTGTAATAATTTTTATACACAATCTCATCACCTTGAATTTCGGCGTTAACCGCAGGAAACTCTTTCAAAGCAACAATTGCCGCTTTTACAAAATAACTCATAAAACCTAATCGCACACCGTGTATTTTTTCGAACTTTTCCTGAAATTGAGACCGGGCCTCTATAATAGCTGACATATCAACTTCATTAAATGTTGTCAGCATGGCTGCTGTATTTTGCGCTTCCTTCAGCCGATCGGCTATTACCCTACGAAGACGGGTCATTTTAACTCGCTCTTCCCGAGGACCTGCAGGGATAGATGGGATTTGGGTTCGAGAAGCCGCCGGTATTGGAACAACTTCCTGAGGATCTTTTGCTGACGATGATATAGAAACCATCGATGCTCCATCTGATTTCTGGTAGGCTAAAACATCTCCCTTTGTTAATCGACCATCTTTGCCTGTAGCAGGAATCTTAGTTGCATCATAACCTTGATCATCGATTATCTTTCTCACTGCTGGGGACATTTGAATATTCTCAGGAAATCCAACAGGTGTGTCATCGGGCGCTGTCTCAGTTGCTGTAATTGGAAGTACAACATCCCCCGAGCTGTTTAATCTGCCCAAGACAGCCCCAACTTCCACCTCAGACCCAACACCGACAAAAATTTCAACAAGCCTACCCGTAGTTGGCGCGTTCACCTCTATTGTGACCTTATCCGTTTCAAGTTCGAGTAAAGGTTCATCTAGAACAACCGGATCACCGACATTTTTCAGCCAATTTGCCACGGTCCCTTCGTTTAAGCTTTCACCAAGAACAGGTACAACTATATCCACCGAATCGCCGTCACTCGTCCCAACTATAATTTCTTCGGAAATCGGAGGTGTATCGCCCATACCAGTTTCATCAATCAATCCAAGAACGCCACCCACTTGAACGTCGGCGCCAACTTCAGCAGTAATTTCTTTCAGTATCCCGGCAATCGGTGCGTTAACTTCCATTGTAACTTTATCGGTTTCAAGCTCGAGTATAGGCTCATCAAGGGCAACAGCCTCGCCCTCAGACTTCAACCAATTTGCCACAGTCCCTTCGGTAAGAGACTCGCCTAAAGTAGGTACTTTAATTTCAGTAGCCATAATTTCCCCATTTTACCCAGTTTATTATATTAATTACCAACCTAATTTTATGATAAATAAGGCTGCACTATCTCTTCTTCCTTACCATTCAAGGCCTGATCAATCAAAAATGCCTGCTCCTCATTATGAATTTTTAGAGTACCTGTAGCTGGCGCTGCAGAAGCCTGACGTCCAACATATATAACCTGCCGACTATTATTAGTTTTTTGGTCTAAACTTCGCAAAATAAAATTCAAGCGATCATTCACAAATTCCCAAGCACCTTGGTTTGAAGCTTCCTCCTGGCACCAAGCAACATCGGCATTTAAGTAGCGAGAAAGTTGCTCACGAATAGCTGCACGCGGCCATGGATAAAGTTGTTCAATACGAATAATTGCAATGTTCTTGATCTTATTTTTTCGCCGAGATTCAAGTAACTCAAAATAAACCTTGCCTGAGCATAAAATAACTCGCTTGATTTTCTTATCCGCTTGAACCTTATCTATCTCAGGAATAATCCGGAGAAATCCTGTACCGGCTCCCATCTCATCCAGACTCGAAATATTCAACTTATGACGCAGTAATGATTTAGGTGACATAACGATCAGCGGTTTTCGAAAATTTCTTTTTACTTGACGGCGTAAGGCATGAAAAAAATTAGCCGGAGATGTTATATTCACCACTTGAAGGTTATCTTCCGCACAAAGCTGCAGATAGCGTTCCAATCTAGCGGATGAATGTTCTGGACCTTGACCTTCCATTCCATGGGGCAACAACATTACGAGCCCCGACATGCGCAGCCACTTGGATTCGCCAGAAGCGATAAACTGATCAAAGATAACCTGAGCCGTGTTGGCAAAATCACCAAACTGAGCTTCCCATATTGTCAAGGTTTTGGGTTCTGCTAAAGAATAGCCGTATTCATATCCTAATACGGCAAACTCTGAGAGTGGACTGTCCATAACCTCAAAGGCTGCCTGTTTACCAGGGTCAATTTGGCTAAGTGGGAAATAACGAACTTCGGTCTCCTGATCGACAATCACAGCATGCCGATGTGAAAACGTGCTTCGGCCCGAATCTTGGCCCGATAGCCTAACCGGGTGTCCCTCTAAAAGGAGCGAGCCATACGCCAAGGCTTCTGCCATGGCCCAATCAAGACCTTCACCGGTAGTCATCATTTTAGACTTGGCTTTAAGCTGCCGAATGAGCTTACTATTTACATTAATTTCTTCAGGCAAACGCGCCAACGAATTTCCTATTAATTTCAACTTATCCAAATCAACAGCTGTGTCATCATCACGCTTTTCTTCCTCTCCCTCCAGTGCAGAAAGGCCTTCCCATTTACCTTCAAGCCAATCGGCCTTATTGGATTTATAATTTGGTGCTGCTTCAAATTCACTGTCAAGATGAGAACGAAACGTTTTTTCAACCTGCTCCAATTCATCAGGGTCAATCAAGCCCTCTTCAATCAACTTTTCCTTATAAATTTCTCTGGTGGTTGGATGCTTTGCAATTGCCTTATACATTATTGGTTGAGTGAACATTGGTTCATCTCCCTCGTTATGCCCGTGGCGGCGATAACAAAACAGATCAACAATTACATCACGTTTAAATTTTTGGCGAAATTGGGCAGCAAGATCGGCCACCCGAACTACGGCTTCGGGATCATCTCCGTTAACATGAAAAATCGGCGCTTGCATGCCTTTAGCTATATCTGTTGGATATGGGGTTGATCGCGAACTTGACGGGTTAGTGGTGAAACCAATTTGGTTATTCACGACAACATGGATAGTGCCACCGGTACGATAGCCCCTGAGTTGCGATAAATCGAGACTTTCTGGAACAATGCCCTGACCCGCAAATGCTGCATCTCCATGCATTAAAAGGCCCATAACTTTATCACGAGACTCGTCGCCGCGCTGCGCTTGCTTTGCACGCACCTTACCCAATACAACGGGGTTAACGCATTCCAAATGCGATGGATTAGCAGTTAATGAAAGATGCATTGAACTTTCATTAAAGTCGCGATCAGCAGAAGTCCCTAAATGATATTTTACGTCTCCAGAACCTTGCACATCTCCTGGATGAGCTGAATTTCCTTGAAATTCACTGAATATAGCAACATAAGGTTTGCCCATAGTACGAGCGAGGACGTTCAGCCTACCTCTATGTGGCATGCCGATAACGACTTCTTCAACGCCAACAGAAGCCGCAGATCGAAGGAGCCGCTCCATGAATGGTATGAGGCTCTCAGCTCCATCCAAGCCAAACCTTTTCGTTCCGGTATGTTTCATCTGGAGATAAGTTTCGAACCCCTCAGCCTCAACCAAATCTTTATATATAGCGCGCCTCAATTCTGGTGAATAACTTGATTTATAGTCAGTCCCTTCGATATTTTCCTGGATCCAAGCCCGCTCTTCCATCTCCTGGATATGCATATATTCAATACCTATAGATTCACAGTAAGATTGACGCATGACATTCAGAACTTCACGTAACGTCGCGCTTTCCTTGCCAGCCATCGCTGTCATGGTGTCGAGGTAGATTTCCTTATCAAGATCATCGTCAGAAAATTGGTAAGTTTTATAATCAAGTTCCTTGTGATAGCCCGCTCCTACCAAACCAAGCGGGTCAAACTGCGCATGAAGGTGACCCCTTACTCTATAAGAGCGGATCAATATTCGTGCTCGGATGGAACGTCGAGCTATTTCATTAAACTGGTTTGCGGTATTTGAGTTCTCATTGTTTGGTTTTTTTCCCACCGAGTCTAAGGCTGGAGTGCCAATTACACTCGTATGGGAGCGTGACCAGCTGGCGCCTTGAATTTGACCACGGATGGTACCCTTATCATCAGCTAAACCATCGAATAAATTAGCCCAACTTTGGTCAACTGTTCTCGGGTCTGTAAGATAACGTTCATACAGCTCAGCTATAAAAGCCGCATTAGTTCCTGTAAAAATTGAATCGGCGGGATTAACCATCTTCTAACCTCGATTATTAAACTTCAGACTAGGCTATACCAAACTCAGCCATGCATCGTATCGCGCATAGTAGTGCCCAAAGCTGCTGGCGATTCTGTAACAACAATACCCGCGCTACGGAGCGCCTCAATTTTATCATTTGCGCCTCCTTTACCACCAGCTATTATTGCACCGGCATGGCCCATCCGTCGACCCGGAGGCGCGGTAATCCCAGCTATAAAACTAACCATTGGTTTCTTGATTTTAGAAGATTTGATAAAATCTGCGGCCTCCTCTTCAGCCGAACCACCAATCTCACCAATCATAATGATACCTTCTGTCTCATCATCAGCGAGAAACATTTCTAAACAATCGATAAAGTTAGTGCCATTGATAGGATCACCACCAATGCCGATACATGTTGTTTGACCTAATCCTACTTGGGTTGTCTGTCCTACTGCTTCATAGGTTAATGTGCCAGATCTGGAAACCACCCCAATTTTTCCGCGCTTGTGAATATGACCCGGCATGATGCCAATCTTACACTCCCCGGGCGTTATAATTCCTGGGCAGTTTGGCCCAACCAATCTCGTGGATGAACCTTCTAAGGCGCGTTTTACTTCAACCATGTCCAAAACAGGTACACCTTCGGTAATACACGTCACCAAAGGAATTCCGCAATCAATCGCCTCAAGAATAGCCTCGGCTGCGAAAGGGGGCGGCACATAAATAGCAGTTGCATTGGCCCCGGTTTGCAGCACCGCATCAGCAACTGTATCAAAAACAGGCAGATCAAGATGGGTTGATCCTCCTTTACCTGGTGTCACACCGCCAACCATCTGCGTCCCATAAGCTATTGCCTGTTCTGAATGAAATGTCCCTTGAGAGCCCGTGAAACCCTGACAAATTACTTTTGTATCCTTATTTACTAAAATAGCCATTTATGCGGCCTCCGCTACAGCTTTAACTATTTTTTCTGCGGCATCACCAAGATCATCCCCCGATATAATTGGTAATCCTGATTTTGCTAAAATATCTTTTCCGCGCTCAACATTTGTCCCTTCGAGACGAACTACGAGGGGAACACTTATTGATATTTCCTTAGCAGCGGCGACAACACCTTCAGCTATTACATCGCATCGCATGATGCCCCCAAAAATATTCACAAGGATACCCTCAACATTCGGGTCCGAAAGGATTATTTTGAAGGCCGTCGTAACGCGTTCTTTTGTTGCACCTCCGCCAACATCCAAAAAGTTAGCTGGATCACCTCCATGAAGTTTAATGATATCCATGGTCGCCATTGCTAGGCCCGCGCCGTTAACCATGCAACCAATGCTCCCATCGAGCTTAATATAATTTAAATCATGTCTCTCAGCCTCAAGCTCCGAAGCATCTTGTTCATCATCATCACGCAAGTCTGAAAAATCTTTGTGGCGGTAGAGTGCATTGTCATCAAAATTCATTTTTGCATCAAGAGCAATTACTTCGCCTGCCTTGGTAACAACCATGGGATTAATTTCAATTTGACTGGCATCCATTTCAACAAATGCACCGTACATGGCCATTAAAAATTGCGCCGCCGATTTAACTTGATCGCCGATAAGACCAAGGCCAAAAGCCACTTCCCGGGCATGAAACCCTTTCATGCCCGTTGCGGGGTCTATAGCAACAGTTAAAATCTTCTCAGGTGTCTCGGCAGCAACCTTTTCAATATCCATCCCACCTTCTTTACAAGCTATGATGGTGACACGTGCCGTTGCTCTATCTATTAAAAAGCTGAGGTAAAGTTCACGATCAATATCGCAGCCATCTTCGATATATACGCGTTTAACCTCCTTGCCATCTGGCCCAGTTTGATGGGTCACTAGCGTCGCACCAAGCATCTGTTTAGCCGCCTGCTTGGCATCAGCAACTGACTTGACAACCCTAACGCCGCCTTCACTCCCTGCTGAATCTTCCTTGAAAGTGCCCTTACCTCGCCCACCTGCATGTATTTGAGATTTTATCACCCATATTGGACCACCCAATTCTTTGGCTACAGATTCGGCTTCCGCTGCTGTATAGGCAACCGCTCCTTTTGCCACCTTCACACCACATTTGGACAACAATTGTTTCGCTTGGTACTCATGTATATTCATATCACAATAACCTCTAAATTCGATCACCAACCGCCCAAACGAGCAGCATTATATATTTAAAAAATTGTTTTTCGCTGACCTAGCTTTCACGCACACGTCTCGAGCTTTAATTTTTCTTGCTAGATTTTTTCTTATCTGGGTGCTGCTTTTTTTGAGCTGCCGTCTTTTTCAACAAAACCTCACTTGCTCGAACCAATTTTTTTACAGCCCTAACAGACGCTTTAAATTCTTTTTTCTCATCTCCATCCAGCTTGACCTCAACAACTCGCTCAACACCCTTGGCACCAATCACAACAGGTACACCAACATAAATTCCTTTGACACCGTATTGTCCATTCAAGTAGGTAGCACAAGGAAGTATACGTTTTTTATCTTTTAGATAAGAATCAGCCATCTGGATAGCTGCACTCGCAGGAGCGTAATAAGCTGAACCAGTTTTTAATAAACCAACAATTTCGGCGCCACCATCTCTGGTACGTTGAACAATCTCTTCAAGCTTTTTCTTAGTTATCCATTTCATTTTAACCAAGTCTATCAACGGGATGCCAGCGACTGTGGAATAGCGTATTGAAGGCACCATACTATCGCCGTGCCCCCCCAAAACAAATGCTGTCACATCCTCAACAGAAACCTTCATTTCTTCCGCGAGAAAATAACGGAAGCGAGCCGAATCGAGAACTCCTGCCATACCAACAACTTTACTTGTCGGTAAACCGCATGCATCGCGCAATACTCCAACCATAACATCCAGTGGATTGGTAATGCATATAACAAATGCTTTCGGGCAATTTTCTTTTATACCTTGCCCAACCGATTGCATTACGCCAGTGTTAATACCTATAAGATCGTCGCGGCTCATACCCGGTTTTCGAGCAACTCCAGCAGTTACAATAACGACATCTGCTCCTCTGATGGCCGAGTAATGATTACCGCCAACCATTCTTGCATCAAACCCTTCAACCGGTGAACTCTCCGCCAAATCCAAAGACTTGCCCTGAGGAACACCTTTAATTATATCAAAAAGTATGACATCACCGAGTTCTTTTAAACCAGCTAAATGCGCTAAAGTTCCACCAATGTTTCCAGCACCTAAAAGTGCTATCTTGTTTCTCGCCATAAAAACGAACCCTCCCGCAAAGACGTTTCAAACCACTTGCAGACCTTGCTTTACGTTATTTTCGTGCTACAACCTAAAAGCAGCAACTAAATGCGAAACCGAACATAAACATAAATTAATACTCGCGGTTCGTAACGCAAAAAAAGTTTAAGAGCAAGCCCAGAACCAATCTAAATAACTATCATTCAACGGTAAAATTAGAACGTCAAACAACAATTAACGCAGGGTATCAAAAAAGGGGAATGTTTAGTAGTTTAGGTTATCCGATATGGTGCGGAAGCGAAAGATATTCTTCAGATTGCATTTCCATTAGTCGGGAAACCAATCTGTCAAATTCAAAAACACCTTCGCCCAAGACGTAAAGTTCTTGGGGAGGCGCATCAGCCGAACAGATTAAATTAACTTTGTTCTCATATAGAGTGTCAATTAGGATAACGAAACGCTGAGCTTCATTTTTCAGGGATTCTCCCATTCTCGGAATTTCGTCCAAGATTAATGTATGGTAACGGCGCGATATTTCCAAATAATCTGCTGGCCCCAACGCGGTCCCACACAACCTGTCAAAACTAATGCGGCCAACACCCGCGGCGGCACAGGTAATCTCAATAGAACGTCCTTTCACCATGATTTTTTCCGATGCTGGGATATAGCCTTTAGTAAGTTCCCTAAAATAACTATCCAAATCTTCCCTCGCCTCAGGCTCTAATGGTTGGTGGAAGACGCGCATGCCTAACATGCGTTCCAACCGATAATCCCGCTCAGCACCCAACTCAATGATGTCCAAATTACGACTTATTAAATCTATAAATGGCAAGAATTTTTTTCGCTGAAGTCCGTCTTTATAAAGATCTTTGGGTGGGCGGTTGGACGTTGCTACAATGACAACCCCATGGTGAAACAAGCCCTCAAACAAACGGCCCAGAATCATGGCATCAACAATATTTACAACCTGTAATTCATCAAAACAAAGGAGCACCGTCTCATTAGCAATCGACTTGATAACGCTGGGTATTGGATCACCGCCATCAGAATTTTGCGCACGAAAATCATTAAAACGTACGTGAATGTCCTGTAAAAAGGCGTGAAAATGAACTCGGCGTTTATGTTCAAGCTGAACCGCCTCGAAGAACAAATCCATTAACATGGATTTACCCCGTCCCACATCACCATAAATGTATAGTCCCTTATAAGGTTCCTCTTGATCTTTGTTAAATCCTATCCACTCCTTCCAACCTAACTGCATGGAAACGGAATGATAATCCACAAGGGACGAGTGCAACTCTTCTAATTTTTCAACTAAACTTTCCTGGGCTGGATCCGGATCAAGCTCACCCTCGCTGACCTTATCACGGTAAGCACGAAGGGGGCCCTCAGAAGATGTTTTAATCGTAATAGTCAACTTTAAGCACTAATTTACATACGTTCAACCATTAGCTTTTTGGTTTCAGTAATGGCTTGAGCCGGGTTAAGAGATTTTGGACATGTATTAGTACAGTTCATAATTGTATGACAACGATATAGTTTGAATGGATCTTCAAGTGAATCTAAACGTTTACCTGTGTTTTCGTCCCTTGAATCCACTATCCAGCGATACGCCTGCAATAATATCGCCGGGCCCAGATACTTATCTCCATTCCACCAATAACTTGGACAAGATGTTTGACAGCAGAAACATAATACACACTCCCACAATCCATCTAAATTGGCCCGTTCGTCTGGCGATTGAAGACGCTCCGAATCTGGCGTCTGCGTATTGGTCTGAACCCAAGGCTTAATTGAAGTGTATTGAGCATAAGGGGTCGACAAGTCTGGTACCAAGTCTTTAATTACAGGCATGTGGGGCAATGGATATATCTTAACATCGCCTTTTATTTCATTAATATCTTTTATACATGCTAGGGTATTTGTCCCGTCTACATTCATCGCACAGGACCCACATACACCTTCACGACATGATCGCCGAAATGTCAAAGTTGGATCAATTTCATTCTTAATTTTTATCAATGCATCCAGAACCATTGGTCCACAACTATCCATATCAACTTTATAAGTATCAAGCTGAGGATTTTTATCCTTGTCGGGATTATATCGGTAAATCTTGAATTTTCTTAAATTCCCCTTGCTACCCGCAGCGCTATGGTCCTTACCTTTAACGACTTTCGATTTAAGAGGAAGAGTAAATTCTACCATATTTTTCTCCGCATTAATCCCTTCGGCTTAATAAACTCTGGCTCGTGGTGTAATATACTCGACTTCAT
>CAZXSC010000091.1:0-11457 GCA_964643045.1 uncultured Rhodospirillaceae bacterium | reverse complement strand
CCTCCGAATGCCGGCATCAAAAGCCGGTGCCTTAGGCCACTTGGCTACGCCCCAACATAAATTTTGAAACAACAAAATCCAGTAATTTATTGAGTCGCGGGCAATTTACGCAACTTCTTCTTGTGACGCAAGAGTAGTCACAGAGAAACTTCAACTCCATTAATTAGTTATTGAGAATACAGAGCAGCAGCTTTTACCCACCATTTTGGATATTTCATCTTTAGGCCTCTCGCAGCCTCGATAGCGGCATTTTTCTCTTCAAAAAGAGCAAAACAGGTCGCCCCGCTACCTGATAACCGGGTCAGGAGTTGATTTTTTTCAGCCTGAACAGCGTCCAATACTTCCTCAATTATAGGGGCTGTTGCTATTGCTGCTGGGGTCAAGTCATTCCTAAATTTCGATAACAAAATTGCTAATTCTTTTGCCGTTTTAGGACTTGTTTTGAAGGCTTGTGCAACAAGATTTTTCTCCTTGTATGCCGCAAATACTTTACGTGTTGAAACAGGTACACCAGGATTGACTAGTATGAACCACAAATTTGGTAATTCCGGGGCCAATATTACTTTCTCTCCAATTCCCGTTACAATCGAGGGGGTGTTTTTTAGGCAAACGGATACATCCGCCCCTAGTTTTTCTGCTAGGTTAGAAAAATCACTAGCTTTCAAAGAGAGATCCCAAAGTTTTGACAATGCATATAACGTTGCCGCGGCATCGGCGGAACCACCGCCTATTCCAGAAGATATGGGCAAATTTTTCGTGAGGGTAATCTTTGCTTTTTGGTCAACTCCATGGGAGCTTGCCAGAAGTTTCGCAGCCTTAATTACTATATTATCACCCTTTGACCGAAGAACTTTAGAGTAGGGTCCATTTATCGTTAATGTTAATTTATCCGATGGGGCAACCGAAATCTCATCGCCATAGTTAGCAAAGGCTACCAAACTTTCTAATGAATGATAACCGTCCCTGCGTTTAGTGGTAATATGAAGATACAGGTTTATTTTTGCTGGAGCAAAAAATGAGATGTTTTTGGGAGAGTTTCGAGCCAAATCAACTAAATTCCCTTTTGTTCATTGACTTTTTCTGGCAAGCCTACCTTTAGTTTTAGTTTGATCTTTGGAATTTGATCCCTTTCCGGATCTAAAGTTAGGGCCTTATTCCACTGAAATTTTGCTTCATTTCTTCGACCAGCTGTCCAATAAATATCACCTAAATGATCATTAATTGTTGGGTCTTCCGGGCGTATTTGAACAGCCCTTTCTAGTTGTTTGATAGCCTCTTTAATGTTGCCTAGGCGATAGAAAACCCAGCCAAGACTGTCAATAATATAACCGTCTCGGGGACGCTGTTTCACTGCGTTTTCAATCATTTTTTGAGCGCGTTTTAGTTGTAGGCCTTGTTCAACCCAAGAATATCCTAAATAGTTTAATACACTGGGATGATTAGGGCGCAATTCCAAAGCCTTAAGTAGATTCCTTTCTGCCAAGGGCCATCTTTTTAGTCTTTCGTACGAAATACCCAATGAAAAATGCAGTGCCCAATGCTGTTTTTTGATACTCTGAATTCTTCTTTTAGCCTGCTCGTAAGCATTGATTGATGCTTGATAGCGTTTGTGGCGTTGTAGAAGATTTCCCAATTTAATGAGGGCATCAGTTTTCTTGGTATTTTCGATAGCCATGCTTCGAAGTTGGTGGACGGCCTTATCGGTTTCACCAAGGCGGTCTAAATTATTAGCGATCCTAAGGCGTGCAGCCCACCCATAATTTTGTTGGCTGGACAATTCTTTATAGATCTTGTTGGCTTCACTTAGGCTAACGTTTTCTTCCAAAGTTTCAGCTAATAATAGTTTGGCGATGGAAAAATTTGGATTAAGATAAATTGCTAAGCGCGAAAATATTATTGCTTGGTAGGGTTTCTGATTTTGTATGGCAGAACCTATGCTAAAAAGCGCCTCTGATATACCTTCCACTATGGTCCTGTTATAAGATTTTAGTGTCCCACCCGAAATTAATCGATTGTAAGTGTCGTCAAGCATGGTTGATGACGGTTTTAAACTTTTATAACTATCATAAACGGCTTTTGCATTTTCTTTTTGGCCAATACGTTCGTATAAATTTCCCAATAAAATCGTAGTGCGTAAATTCGCATTCTTATGTGAATTAGCTACTGCCTTATATCGGCTTATTGCATTTTCGTTATTGCCGGCAAATTCGCTAATTAATGCACCATGAATACCAAAAAGCGCGCTTAATCCGGGGTTCTTTATTTTTTTGTCAATTATCTTTAATGCTTCTTCAGATTTTTTCTGACTAGCTAATAGCCAGGCGTTTAACATTGGAATTAAGAAAGAGTTAATTCCATCGTTAGGAAGTTGATCAATCCGTTGAGATGCTTTTAGAAATTGTTGTCGCTTAACATCAGTTAGAGCAAGTATGAGATTGGAGATGTTTGACTTGCTTCCAGAAATTTTTGTGTGATGTTGCGCTTTGGATAATGCTTCTTCAATTCTTCCCTCTGAAACTAGAAGGCTAATAATGCGCTGGAGAACGAGTAAATTATTTGGTGATTTTTCGAGAACTGATAAATAATATTTAACCGCAAATCGTGGATTTGAGTCAAATTGTGCCTGTCGTCCGGCTAGGTAGTTCCCAAATTCCGACCTCCCCATTCCGGCCATAGTGTCTTTAGCTTGGATTGGCTTAAAAACGGCTAAACCCACTAACAAGATAGTTGCTGTAGCAACCATCGAAGGTACGTTGCGTCTCAATTGAGTGTAATATGCAATTTTTAAAATAGTCATGATCCGCCTTTTTGAATCATAGATTTCAAGTACAAGTATATGAGCTAACCGTTTAACTTTATCTATTATTATCTTTTTTTCTTCTACATATTAGGATAATTTGGCCCGCCTCCGCCTTCAGGGGTTACCCACTCAATATTTTGACTTGGATCTTTGATATCGCAGGTTTTGCAGTGTACGCAATTCTGCGAATTAACCTGAAGGCGTTTTGTTCCGCCCTCTTCAACAAATTCGTATACTCCAGCTGGGCAATAGCGGGCTTCCGGTCCGCCATAGGATGACAAGTTTAAACTAACTGGAATGGTGTCGTCTTTGATTCTTAAATGACTTGGTTGACCATCTGCGTGATTGGTTGCTGAAAATGAAACATTCGTCAGTTTGTCAAAAGTGATTTTTCCATCTGGTTTGGGATAATTGATAGGGATGGATTCTCGTAATTTTTTCAATCTAGTATGGTCGGCTCCATGGAATTTTAACGTCCAAGGAGCTTTACCGCGAAGAACAATTTGGTCGAATCCTGTATATATGGTACCTATTGATAGACCCCATCTGAAGGAGGGGCGGACATTGCGAGCACTATGCAATTCTTTTCCAGCCCATGAATTTTTGAATGTTTGACCAAATTCGACTAAGTCGTCATTGCTGCGCCCATCCAGGATTGCCTTAAAAGCAGTTTTAGCTGCTAGCATACCTGATTTCATTGCAGTGTGTGTTCCCTTAATTTTAGGCATATTTAACGTACCGGCGTCACAGCCTGTTAGAACACCTCCTGGGAAATGTAATTTTGGGAGGCACTGCAAGCCACCTTCATTTAAGGCTCTAGCTCCGTAGGAAATTCGCTGCCCGCCTTCAAGCATTGGTTTAATAACCGGATGAGTTTTAAACCGTTGGAATTCTTCATAAGGATTGAGGTAGGGGTTTTGATAGTCAAGACCAACAACGAAGCCAATGGCAAGTTGGTTATTTTCTAAGTGGTATACGAACGATCCACCATAAGTATCATTTTTTAATGGCCAACCAGCTGTGTGAATAACTTGACCTTTTCGATGTCTCGAAGGGTCTATTTCCCAGAGTTCTTTAATGCCAATACCGTAAGTTTGGGTCTGGACATTTTTTTCTAAATTAAATTTTTTTATCAATTTCTTGCCAAGATGGCCTCTGCAGCCCTCAGAAAAAAACGTATACTTTGCATGAATTTCCATTCCCGGTTGAAAGTTAGGTCCAGGGTTAAAATCTTTGTTTATTCCCATGTCACCAGTGGCAATTCCTTTTACGGAACCATCCTCATTGTAAAGAATTTCAGATGCCGCAAAACCCGGATAAATTTCGACTCCCATGGCCTCAGCTTGTTCTCCTAACCAGCGACTTAGATTGCCCAGGCTTATTATATAATTTCCTTTGTTGTGCATAACTGGGGGCAAGAAAAGATTGGGTACAGTAATAGCCCGTGTTTGTGAGAGAAACATCATTTTTTCGTCCATTACTGGTGTATTTAATGGTGCACCTTTCTCTTTCCAGTCAGGTATCAGTTCATTTAACGCGCGGGGTTCTATAACTGCTCCCGATAAAATATGTGCCCCGACTTCCGAGCCTTTTTCTACAATACAAACATCGATTTCGTGATTAGCTTTTGATGCAAGTTTCTTTAATTGAATAGCTGCTGATAACCCAGAGGGGCCAGCCCCAACGATTACGATATCAACCAGCATAGACTCTCGTTCTTCTCGTAGCTCATTATCCATTAATTTTACCGAAGTAATTTATTTCTTCTAATTATAACTTATGGTTTTTCAGTGGTAAATTCAAATTCTCTAGAATATCGTTACCGTACAATAAAGAACCATTTCTATAGAAGCGAATTGTGTTAAGATGTGATGATGCAAAATAATGATACGCTCATAGGAGACCTGATTTGGCAGATTGAAGCTGGCATAGATGAATGTGTAGCTGAAAAACCACAAAATCGTTTTGTTAAACCGAAAGAAGAAATTGGCCCTCAAAAGGCCGAACAAAAAGATCGCAAATTAAACCGGGGAACCATTGATCATAATGAAATGAGCTCAGACCAGATCTTAATTGGGAAAGAAAAAGAAACTAACATTCGTTCATTACCAAGGATTCCTAAAAGTAAGGACTCAGCGCCTGAGCGCGCTGTTGTCGCCGCGGTAGCTAGCTCTGGAATGGCTGATTCAATATCGGACCTTGAATCTGCAGTTAATGAATTTGACGAGTGTGTATTAAAAAAGACAGCAATAAATACAGTTTTCGCTGATGGGAACCCATCAGCACGGATAATGTTTATCGGCCAAGTCCCAGGTGCCGATGAAGATCGCAAAGGTATACCTTTCGTTGGACCTGGGGGTCAATTCCTCGATAAGATGTTGGCTTCAGTTGGAATTGACCGAGACAATTGTTACATGACTAATGGTGTTTTTTGGCGCCCTCCCGGTGATCGCGAGGCAACAGCAAATGAAATAGCCGCGTGCATGCCATTTGTCGAGCGGCATATCGAACTGGTTTTGCCTGAGATTCTCATTTTACTCGGTGGGCCAGTTTCAAGATCGTTGTTGGGTATGAGTGAAGGTATAACAAAAATTCACGGTCAGTGGTTCGAGTATTCTACATCCAGAATGGCATCACCTATTCAGGCGATGCCTTTATACCACCCAAATAATTTATTGGGTGCGCCAGTTTACAAGAAGGCCGTTTGGCAAAATCTGTTAAAAATTAAACACAAGCTTATGTAGAATTGTTAGCAGATATTTGATCTATTGATTGAATAGCAAGTTTCCCTTAGATTGGGCCGTAATTGTGAAAAAGCAGGGTTTTAGTTGTAGCTGATTCACCTTTTTCAGAAGCCAAATTTTGGTGTAAATTTTGGGGTTTATTGGATCTGTGATTTTGGAATTTATTACAAAAAAACGGATAAGAGTTCTACTTAATGGCTCTACTTTGGCATTGATGTATGTTTTATATTGCACTGGATCAGTGCAGGCTGAAACAAGTTTTTTAGCAAGAAAATCGCTAAAGTCTATGGACGTCGGGGCCATTTCGGGCGTTCTGTCCGAAGCTGATGTCAGTCGTTACAGAGTTATTTTTTCGCTACAGCGGAATGGTGACTGGCGAGCTGCCGATCGGATTATCAAAACGTTATTAGACAAAATATTAATTGGGCATGTGCTCGCCCAACGTTATTTACACCCAACTAAATATCGATCTCGTTATGAGGAACTTAAACTCTGGCTTGATAATTACTCTGACCATCCTCACGCTCGTCGACTATATAGGCTCGCCATAAAGAGAAGGCCAAAAAACTGGAAGCTACCAAAACTGCCCGCCGGTATAAATTATAAAAGTTCTAATGCCAGCAAAAGAACAATCGGATATAGGGTTTATAATCCTCAAAAGCCCTTATCCAGAGCCAGGCGGCTTGAACGATATAGATTATCCCGACAGATGCGTTATTATCTTCGGAAGGGATGGACGAAGTCATACAAAAGACTTGTCAGGAGCGAACAAGTTAATAGGCTTTTTCATCCTGTTGAGTTGGATAGAGCAAAAGCAGGTTTGGCCGCAGGTTATTATGCAGACGGTAGAGACGGGTGGGCTTATGACTGGTCCATGCAGGCCGTTAGAAGGTCGGGTAAATATCTCCCTGAAGCGCATTGGGTCGCCGCTTTAGCAGCATGGCGGATGGGAAATTTTGAGAAATCGCTTAAACATTTTGAAGCGGTTTCTTCTTCCCAATATGCCTCATCTTGGCTTATAACGGCTGGAGCATTTTGGGCAGCGCGAGCCAGCATTAGGATCCGTAAACCAGAATTATATAATAAGTATCTTCAAATAGCTTCCTCATATCCCCGCACATTTTACGGGATTTTGGCGCGTCGTCTATTGGGCCTTGAGGTTAAGTATAATTGGGCTCCGCCACCCCTTGAAAAAGAGGCTTTGTTTGAGTTGGCTGCTGCTCCTGGCGGCCAACGAGCAGTCGCGTTATTGCAAGTTGGTAAAGAACGGCAAGCCGAGAAAGAATTAAGATTATTATTTTTGATATCTAAGCCTAAGTTGGCGAGAGCGATGTTGGCCGTCGCTGATCGGGCTAACATGCCATCACTAGCTATGCGGATTGGGGGAATGTTAGTTGCTTCAGGGTCCAGCTTGTATGACAGCACGGCGTATCCTGCTCCAACTCTTTCAATAAAAGACAGCGATATTAACCATCGTGCGCTGATTTTGGCGCTCATTCGTCAAGAATCCCGTTTTAACCCCAAAGCAAAAAGTCGCAGAGGAGCGAGAGGCTTGCTACAGCTGATGCCCGGTACCGCAAGTTTTATTGCTCGGGATCGTAAGTTGAGGGGTTCAAAGAAAAATCGAGATATTTTGTTTGATCCTAAAACTAATCTTGTATTAGGACAAAGGTATATTGATATTTTAATGAGTGAAAGGATTGTTAATGGAGATCTCTTTAAAATGCTGGCAGCGTGGAATGGTGGCCCTGGCAATTTAAATAAATGGATCCGTAAAATTAAGTTTCATAATGATCCTTTGTTATTTATTGAAAGTATACCGTCAAAGGAAACAAGAATTTTCGTAGAGCGGGTTTTAACCAATTATTGGATTTATCAAGATCGATTTGACAACCACATCAGCTCACTTGACTTGGTTGCACAGGGGAAATGGCCAAAATATAATTCCACGCCGGATATTACCCTTGAGGTCGCCGAGGATAATAAGAAAGAAAGTCAGGATGAATGAACCAAGTTAGCAGTGAACGCAATTTTTTGGTCGTGAATATTGCTGTTTTAACGGTTTCGGATACACGTACTTTAAAGGATGATAAATCGGGAGATATTTTAGTTGATCGCATTGAAGGTGCGGGTCACAATGTTATTGATCGTAAAATAATCAAAGATGACAAAACCACCCTAGTAAAGAGATTGCACGATTGGATTGCTAGAGATAACGTTGACGTTATTCTTTCTACAGGGGGCACAGGTGTTACCGGCAGAGACATCACCCCTGAGGCTTTCCAGGAAGTTTGCGAGAAGGATATTCCTGGATTTGGGGAATTGTTCAGAATGTTGAGTTTTGAAAAGATTGGCACGTCCACTATACAGTCGCGCGCAATGGCGGGTGTGGCTGGAGGCACATATTTATTCGCTTTGCCTGGTTCGCCCGGGGCTTGTAAAGATGCATGGGATGATATTCTAGTCCATCAACTTGACTATCGATTTAAGCCCTGCAATTTTGTTGAACTTATGCCCCGTTTGACTGAAAAATAGCAAAACTAGTGTATTGCAGCGCATCCTGCTATAAGAAATCTTAATAATTATTCCTTGAATTTAAAATTGCTAAACATTGACAGATATAGAATCGGTTCTAAAATCGTCTATTTACAGCTAAGCGGTGTAATCTCATTTTTTCGCGAGTATATATAAAAAGAGTAAATTAGGGGGTCTGATTTGAAACCAGCGGCATTTAGTTATGTTAAACCTGCGACCTTGGGTGACGCCCTAGGCTTGCTTTCTAAGCATAGTGGAGATGCTCAAGTCTTGGCTGGAGGGCAGAGCTTAGTGCCCACACTCAATATGCGTTTGTCTGCCCCAGATTTACTAATCGACATAAATGGACTTGACGAACTGTCGGGAGTTAGATTGGAAGGTAACCATATTAGAATTGGAGCTTTAACTCGACATGTTGATATAGAAAATTCTTCCGTTATTGCTGAGCATTGCCCATTGATAGCTTTAGCTATGCCCCATATTGCTCATCCAGCAATCCGAAATAGGGGTACTTTTGGCGGAAGTATAGCTCTTGCGGATCCAGCAGCCGAATTGCCAGCCTGCATATGTGCTTTGGAAGCTAAAATAGAAGTTGTGGGTAAGGGAGGTGAGCGAAAAATCGCAGCTAAGGATTTTTTTAAGAACCTTTATGAGACAGATTTAAAGGATGGGGAGATATTAACTGCTGTCGAGGTGCCTGTCGTTACTCCTAAAACTAAATTAGCATTTGATGAAATATCTCGCCGTCATGGGGATTATGCTATGGCTGGGCTAGCTGTCAATGCTAAGATGGACGATAAGAAGATAGAGAATATTAATATCTGTTTCTTTGCGATTTCAGCCACTCCAGTATTAGCCGAAGGCGCAGCTAGGATTTTGAATGATGGTGTTATGGATGATGATTCTCTCAAAAAAGCTTTAGAGCAGCTTGAAAGTGATCTGGACCCTTTGCCGGACCTTTACGCTTCAAGTGCTCTGAAAATGCACTATGCAAAAGAACTGCTGAAGCGAAACTTAGAAAATTGGATATCATGAGTAAGTTAGTCCAAGTAACAACCACCGTTAATGGTGAAAATGTAAGCCGTGGTGTAGAACCTAGAACCAACTTGGTTGATTTTGTGCGGTATGATTTAGAGTTAACTGGGTCACATGTAGGCTGCGAACATGGAGTCTGTGGAGCCTGTACAATTCGTCTAAATGGCAAGATTGTAAGGGGGTGTTTGGTTTTAGCTGTACAGGCAGATGGCGGAACCGTAGAAACTATCGAAGGTTTATCCGAGAGTGGAAAAATATCAGATTTGCAGGATAGTTTTTTGAACCGTAATGCTGGCCAATGTGGTTCCTGCACCCCAGGCATGCTATTAACTGCCGATGCATTATTAGAGGAGAATAAGAATCCTACTAGAACAGAAATAAGAGAATATATTTCTGGTAATTACTGTCGTTGTACCGGATATGAGGCAATTGTTGATGCCATAGAAACGACTTCTAAAAAACGTCAGGGGGAGTGCTAGCGTATGGCAGGTTCTAATGGACTAAGTATTCACGATAGGCCAAATAGCTATATTGGGAGAAGTGTGCCACGTCCCAATCTTTCCCGGCTTTTAAAGGGAAGAGGATCTTATGCTGATGACGTGAAACTTCCTCGAATGCTACATGTTGCTTTTCTTCGGTCTTCGTTGGCACATGCAGAGATCATAAAATTAGAAACTGATAAGGCCAGTGCTGCTTCCGGGGTGGTTGCTGTTTTTACTGGCAAAGAACTTGCTGAAGTATGCTCTCCTTGGGTAGGTGTGGTGACACATCTTGAAGGAATGCGTTCTCCACCTCAAGATGTGCTTGCAGTTGATAGAGTTCGCTGGCAGGGCGAACCTGTGGTTGCCGTCGTTGCTCAGACCCGGGCTCTTGCAGAAGACGCAATCGAACTTATTGAAGCTAAATATAAGGAATTGCCCCTCGCCGTAGATATGAAAACAGCTTTGGATTCTGATGCAGAAGTCATACACAAAGATTATGAAAACAACCTTTGCTGGGAGCGAAATGTTAACGCTGGTGATGTTAGATCTGCTTTTGCTGAGGCAGATGTAGTAATTGAAGAAGAATTTCAGTTTGGGCGACACACAGGAGTAACTTTGGAAAGTAGGTCCATCGTAGCAGACTACAATCCTGGTGAAGAAATGCTTACTTTATATCAATCTACTCAGGCGCCACATATGAAGCAGGCGCTATTCGCAAAACACCTTCAATTGGAAGAACATAAGATAAGAATAATTTGTAGAGACGTTGGGGGCGCATTTGGTTTGAAGGCACATGCCTACGGAGATGAATTTGCTACAGCGGCAATCTCCAAGATCCTTGGGAGACCAGTAAAATTTGTCGCAGACAGAATGGAGTCGTTTCTAGCTGATATTCACGCTCGAGATCATGTGGTAAAGGGTAAAATTGGTGTTTCTAAAGCAGGAAAAATTTTGGCTATTGAAATTGATGACCTTACTGGGATTGGGCCTTATTCTGTTTATCCCAGATCAAGTGGAATGGAAGTTAACCAAATATGTAATCTTACCGGTGGGCCCTACAAATTTGAGAATTATAAGGCGCGTGGAAGGGTGGTTTTCCTAAACAAACCCCCTATGTGTCAATACCGGGCAGTGGGCCACCCAATAGCAATTACTGTGACCGAGGGTCTCGTGGAAATGGCAGCCTCAGCTATCGATATGGAGTCCATGGAAATGAGAAAACTCAATATGGTTGCGGATGACGATTATCCCAATAAAACTGTTTCTGGAATACCTTTGGAAAATCTTTCTCATCAGGCTTCAACAGATAAGCTGATGGAGATGGTAAATTACGATGAGATTAGAGATGAACAAAAAAAGTTGAGACAGGAAGGTATATATAGAGGAGTAGGTTTTGCAGCTTTGATAGAGGTTACCAATCCGGGCCCAGCCTTCTATGGTGTAGGAGGAGCTCCTATCTCTGCCCAAGATGGCTGTTCCGTAAAGTTAGATGCAAAAGGCAACTTAATAGTAGGGACAAGTATAACGGAGCAAGGACAAGGTGCTGAATCAGTAATTTCTCAAGTGGTTGCAACAGCAGTTGGCATAACACCAGATAAAATTAAGGTTATCAGTGGGGATACGGAGAACACACCCTATGGAGGTGGAACGTGGGCCTCTAGAGGCACCGGCATAGGTGGTGAGGCTGCTGCAAAAGCTGGAAAGGTAATAAGGGATAACATACTCGATGTCGCCGGAATACTTCTGCAAAATGAGCCAAGTACGTTGGATATACAGAACAACCAGGTTGTGAATAAATCAGATGGCGCTGAAAGGATGAGTGTGGCAGAAATTGGCAGGGTTGTTTATTACCGGGGCGATA
>CAZXSC010000090.1:0-11630 GCA_964643045.1 uncultured Rhodospirillaceae bacterium | reverse complement strand
TTTATGGCTTCCTTAAATGCCTGGTCTTTGCCTCGAAGATATTGCTCTGGCCAATACTGAGCATCCCAATTGTAATGAGCAGCAGATTGAAGAGTAAAAAACGGATTGCTGAGGTGAGGACGAGCAAGTGTAACTAAGTCAGCGCGGCCCGCCGCTAAAATTGTATTCACCTGATCTGCCGTAGTTATGTTACCCACTGCCATGGTAGGTATCCCCGCCTCTAATCTTATCTGTTCACTCAAGTGGGTTTGGAACATTCTACCGTAAATTGGTTTTTGCTCAGAGGAGGTCTGACCGGCTGATACATGTATAATATCAGCACCATTTTCATAAAATAAACGAGCTATCTCGACGGCCTCATCACCTGAATTACCCCTCTCACCCAACCAATCTTCAGCAGAAATTCGAACAGAAATGGGTTTTCCAACCGGCCAAACCTCTCGAACAGCCCGCAAAACTTCAATGGGAAATCGCATACGATTTTTGAGAGATCCACCATATTCATCGGTTCGGATATTGCTAACAGGAGAAATAAAACTTGATAGTAGATAGCCGTGAGCACCATGAAATTCTATCATATCGAATCCAGCCTCAGCCGCCATAGAGGTCGATCGAACAAAATCCTCAAGCACTTTATCCATATCAATTCGGTCCATTTCTTTCGGGACCTGACTATCAGATGTAAACGGAATGGGTGAAGCGGAGATAATTGGCCAGGCCTTTTGCCCAAGCGGAGCACCTTCATCAACCCAACCTATATTGCAGGAAGCCTTACGCCCAGCATGAGCCAACTGTATACAAATCTTTGAGTTAGAATTTTCGTGGACAAAGTCCACGATACGTTTCCACGCGGTTATATGCTCTGATTTATACATACCGGCACATTTATATGATATTCGCCCCTCCGGGGAAACATTCGTCATCTCAGTAATAACTAAGCCTGCGCCGCCTTTTGCAAAATTACCAATATGGACTAATTGCCAATCCGTTGGCTCACCTTCATTAGCGGAATATTGGCACATCGGCGCCACAACCACTCTATTTTGCAGCAAAAGATCACCTATCTTATAAGGATTAAACATAGGCGGCGGAGGATTATCGGCGGAGAGATCAAAATCTAAATCTTTGCTCACTAAATCCGCATACCAACGATTAATGTCCGACCCATAATCAGGATCGCGAAGACTTAAATTTTCGTATGTAACAGCTTTATTACGGCTCAAAAAATTAAATGCGTATTGCTTAGGTGATAAATTATTATATCGCCTAGCATTTTCATACCAACTGAGGCTCACCATCGCAGTGCGCTGCAATCTTAGAATTTCATCTTTTCTTTCAACCTCATAGCCGATCAATGCATCTCCAATACCCCCACCTTTCTCACATGTTTTTAGAACAGAATTAGAAAGAGCAATGGCATCCTCCATTGCAATTTTGGTGCCTGAACCAATAGAAAATTGAGCTGTATGGATTGCATCACCAATTAATACAATATTTTTATAGGACCATTTTTCAGCAGATACCACGGGGAAATTTCGCCAAATAGATTTATTCGATAACAAACGATGACCGTTTAGTTCGTCAGCAAAAAATTCCTCAAAATAAGCTATTGTTTCACTTTCACTTGCCTGATCTAAACCTGCATTTATCCATGTGTCTTCGTGCGTCTCTAAAATCCATGTGGAAGCCGCTTTACCAACGCCTTTACCATATTGATAAGCATGATTATAGAACCAGCCGTGTTCATTTTCTTTGAATATAAATGTGAAAGCATCAAATTTTTGGGTTGTACCTAGCCATACAAATTTTGTTTTTCTCTCATCTATCGTAGGGTTCAAATGATCTTTAAGGCTCTCACGAACAAAACTATTTACACCATCCGCCGCCAAAACCAGATCAGCGTCCTGCAATTGCTTAAGGTCGTCAATTATCGTTTCGTAATGAATATTAACGCCTAGATCTACACATCGTTTTCGAAAAATATTTAAAAGTGTCATCCGTGCCATGCCCGCAAAACCATGCCCCCCTGAACGGACACGTTCTCCGCGATAACGCACCTCGATCTGATCCCAGTATGCAAATTGGTCCCTAATTTCTTGGTAAGTTACCGGATCTTGGCCCATAAAATTCTCGAGGGTTTCATCAGAAAAGACAACACCAAAACCAAAGGTGTCATCTGGCTTATTTTGTTCGTAAACTGTAATTTGATGTTTTGGATTTGCTAGTTTCATCAAAATAGAGAAATAAAGTCCACCAGGCCCACCGCCAATAACATTGATTCTCAATGATTTCGTCACTTATTTCTCCTGCGGGTTGTTAAGAAAAATATTTTCTTGAATTACCTTGATTTCAAAGCAGATTCTATCAAATAAATATTAAACGTCGAACAAATTCTCTCAAATATGCTGGGTAATACATTAAATAACTTGATAGCAAAAACTGGTCATTGTCTAAAATCAAGAAATGAAAGGATTTATAAAGCCATGTCAGCTCAAGTACAATTATTTCACAATCCAAATTGCAGCAAATCACGGGCTACCTTAGAGTTGCTCACAGAAAAAAATATTGAGCCAATCATTATCGAATATCTAAAAACACCATTAACCAAAGAACTGATTGAAGATATTCTACAGAAACTAAATCAAGAACCACGCGACATCATGCGAAAGAAAGAGCAGCCCTACATAGATTATAAATTAGAGAATAGTGCTCTAGGGCGAACACAGCTGATTGCCGCAATAATCAAGGATCCCATTTTGCTTGAAAGACCAATTGTTCTTGCAAATAATAAAGCTGTTATCGGTCGCCCCCCCGAATTAGTATTGGAAATTATCTAATTTAAAGGTTTATCAATTGCAATAATTTACCACTTTCATGGCATCACAATAAAAAGGCTAACTAGGAGTGATCAGCCCAAAATGAATAATAAAATTATAGTCAGAAATGACTAAACTCTACTCAGAAATAGCAATCGTTTGCGCAGCCATCTTTCCATTACGGCCCTCAACTAATTCGTATTCAATTTTTTGCCCTTCTTCCAAGCTAGTTAACCCAGACTGTTCAACCGCAGAAATATGGACAAAAGCATCTTCACCGCCCTCATCTGGCACAATGAATCCATACCCTTTTTGCAAATTAAACCACTTAACTGTCCCTACAGGCATTAAATAACCTCCTAAAACTGGTTTTACTTCTCCTGGTTCGCCGATTAAAACCGGCTGTTATGCTCACCCTATTTCGTAAAATACCCTAAACACACGGATAAAAGTAATACGATCAACAAATATAGCGGAATAGACAACTTTTTGTCTAGGATCTATTGGCAGAAATCTCTGAATCGAAAAGCCTACCGAGACTTGAAGATTCTAATTTGATTTTCAATCTCAATACGGAAAGACCTAGCTTCCATCGGACAATAAATTTTTATTTTTCAGCTTTTTCCAGATCTCGTGTTAGTTGTCTCTTCGGGACATGACCACCATGTTCACTTTTTAATCCATCCGGAATAGGACTTTTGTTAGTTTTTACTGATTTGATGTTTGCTCTATTTGAATACGGTATTACTTTTTCACCTTTCACAGTGACGCGGTCTAATTTTCTTCGTTCGGGAAAATAATCGTGAACAGCATAATGTTGGGTAGAGCGATTATCCCATATAACAACGGAACCAACCGACCAACTGTGACGGAACTGAAACTCAGGTATTTTTGCCTGTTCAAATAACTGACTTAACAAATTCCGGCTTTCAATCTCATCCATGCCGACTATTTTTGTCGAAAACTGGGGGTTCACAAAAAGCACAGGTTTCCCAGATATAGGGTGTTTGCGCACAACTGGATGGGCAATAGGTGGATACAGATCTTCAAAGTAACGCAAATCGGCCCTGCCTTTGTCATTCGTGCTGAATAAAGCACGAAAAGGCTTGAAATCATGTATACATTCCAGACCGGAAATAAACAGTTTCATCCTATCGCTTAATCCCGCATAGGCTGAAGTCATACTAGCAAAAACTGTGTCTCCCCCGACTTCAGGAATAATCAATCCATGAAGCATAGTTGCCATAGGGGGCTCTAAACGAAAGGTTTCATCTGAATGCCAGCAATCTGTGCCGAACGGGGGGTTTCCGGCATCATTGTCAAAAATAATTAATTCTGGAATTTTATCGCTATTGGGGGAAAAAGGATGGACACTCAATTCTCCAAAATTTTTTGCAAAATCCATCAGTTGTTCTGAAGAAATTGACTGATTCTGTAAGGTTATCACCTCATGTTCAACTAATGCATCTTCAACTATCCTAAATGTAATTTCATCTAGGGGATGCGTCAAATCAACGCCCTCAATCTCAGCACCGAGATGAGTTCCTTTTTTTTTGACTGTTACATTATCTATACGGTTGGCCAAATTTAGAACTCCTATATAGTGCTAACTAAATCACATATTTTATTCTTAGATTACTCACAATACTAAGGTCAAACAACTTTAACTGGTGAACTATTTTGCAGAATTTCTATGGCATTTATCTTTTAAGAAATTAATTCTATATGATATAATTTTTTTCTAGCTAACCATCATTAATATTTGCAACACCAAACCCATACTCAAACCATAAAGCGAATGCAATAGCAGAGATGAAAATGTAGTGCTCGCACTCTTAAGCGCGTTTTTGCCAAAAAATCCAAAGCCAAAACAAAGATATTGGACGAACCAAGTTAAACCCACCGAAATTAACCCGAAGATTAGCCCAGGGAAGACATGGTTTTCTGGAACAGATATTCCTGTAATAACAAACCAAGCAGGATAAGCTAAAGCAACCATTCCCCCTCCTACAAGGTAATGAAATTCAAAGCCAACTTTGGCCTCATTTGCTAGTTCGTTAGTCTCCAATTCAACTGTTCCACAAATTAAAATTCCAATTTGACAAATGCTAACACCCATCGACCTAAAAGACCGCCTAGGGCATCATTAACACGAAAACGCCGAAATTGTGCTGCCCTTATATTCATAATAACAGTTGCTATTATTTCTCCTACAGATGACGATAACCAGATTGCACCGAAATTTCTCCTAGTTTTCTTTGCGAAAATGCTGTTAACGTAACATAGAGATAACACGTCGAGTAACAAATGAACTCCTATTTGGGAATTCAAAAACCTGTATTGCGTAAGGTAATAATAAAGATGGCCATAAGAAATGCAGAAAAAAGAACCGAATAAAGTGACCATTTCCACCCGATTACATGGGACGCAACTCCGGTAAATCTTGACATAAAAAGTGTTGTACCTGAATAAGGTGAGACCATGGTCGATAAGCCCCAACTTCCAAGATAAATCAAAGCCAAAACCCAGTCCTTCAAGCCAACTAATTCGGGCGAAAGAAAAGCACTGAGCGACACAACTATTATGATGGGATGCAGGCCAATACACCCACAAAAAACAAACATAAAAATAATAGCGGCGACGCGCACATCTAATGAGGGTAAAATTAGGTCGAGAACTTCCGAAACATCCTCAGTTGGGATAATATTAGCTATTCCAATTCCGAAAATATTAGCTGCAACAAACATCATTGCTTCATTTCTTAAACCAGCAAATCCGCTAATGACTTGATTTGTCAATTGAATAATCTGCTTACCCTGATGCAAAGAATCTTTTTGCTGCATTATGTGCCAGATGAGACCAAACGGTGGACAAATTACAGCAAGGGCCACGGGTATACTCACGTCGGCCAGATTTAATGTAATTATGACAAAACTTATTAAAGAAACCAAAATTAAAACGGTGTCAGTGACCCCTTGTTGACACCATTTTACAGCCACGTTCTCCATGTGAAGTTTTTTTGTCCTCGGATAACGAAAACGATCAAACAACCAACCACCTAAAATCAAAATGATTGCCATTATCATACCTTGTACGGCTTTCTTACCCCATGTGATAGTTGGGATAGCAACCAGTACAACAATCATTCCTATATAAAAAGGAGACCAAGCTGATGCACTCGTAAACCCGTGCATAATGGCTAGACTAAATCGACGATGTAAAATCTCATTTGAACGATCTTCAAGCAGTGGAGATAATAATCCAACCGCAGCAACATTCAAGAGCGCGCCCAATATATGAACCCCTAAAGACAAGCCCAAAAAACGCTGACCCGGAGGTAGGTTTAAAATAACGTCGCGAACAGATGCCAATGATGCACTATTATTGACTGGTAATTGCAGCCAAGCTACAGCAAAAAAAAGAAGTAAAAATATTTGCGAACGCGCAACTCCTTCTATTAAGACTTCTGGAACTGTATTGTTCTCATTTGCTGCTGTTAAACCTATTAAAATTAGAGCCAATGCAGCCAATTTTTGTGGGGTTGGAATGTTTTTGAATTGCAACAAAATATAAGAAATTGTCAAACCAACAGTGATTAGCATGAGCCAACGTGCATCCAAAAATGCATCAAAGATCACCAATATACATAAAATAAAATAAATCCATGCAGAAGCTGAGGTCCGTATAGGCTCCATGAAGTCGTTCAATCCGTTGGTCAACTATGGTATTGCTATTAAGCGGTTCATACGTTTTTATTGCAACCATAGAATTTAATGTCTAATTAAACCCGTGGATTTAAGGATTCTAAAAATGGCAAAAATTACAGGTGGTTGCTTGTGTAAGTCTATCCGTTACGAAATAGAAGGCGAACCTTTTCGGATTGCCAATTGTCACTGTGACGATTGCCGCAAAGCAACCGGATCAGCGTATGCTACTAATTTATTTTTCAAAGAAGAGCAAATCACAATTCTAAAAGGTAATACAAAAAAGTTTCAACACTTGGCCGATAGCTCAAATACTATGACAAAAGAATTTTGCGATAATTGCGGATCACAAGTCTTTGGTAGCGGCTCACTCCGTTCCGGGGCCAAAAGCGTCAAAGTTGGAAGTATCGATGACGCAAGTTTCGTAAAACCTTCTGTGAATCTCTATACAGCTCACGCATTGAACTACACCTACCTGGATGAGAGCATTGATAACTTTGAGGCAATGCCACCATCAAATTAAATAAGTCTATACCAACTCCTCGAGATTTCACTCAAAATCAGTTGGCCACACTCACATTTTACGGAGCGCAGACGCAAAAAATCACCACCATTCCTGATGCGTTGATAAAAAATTAAACTTTTATCCACAAACGTACTAGTTGCCACCCCGGTGGGAAACGTTGAAAACTTAATTTATGCATATAAATCAATACATTATGTTAATAGAAATAGGTGGATAATAAACTAAAATTGGGGGAAACAAAACAAGAACTTTATTGATTATTTATATTGCCTGAGGCACAATGTAGGTTCTAGTTCTTATTGCCAATTTAACCTTCAAAAGGTCTGCCTTACTTATGCCACCAAAAGCTGCTATTTCGCAACAAATTTGGGATATGAAGTATCGTCAAAAGTCAGCGAATGGAATACCAATCGACAAAACAATTGATGACACCTTTCGACGAATAAGCAAAGCGCTGGCACTCGCTGAAATTAATCCTGAACAACATATAGAAAAGTTCTATCAAACAATTAAAGACTTTAAGTTTTTGCCAGCAGGCCGAATAATTTCGGGGGCTGGAACAGATCGTGACGTTACACTTTTTAACTGTTTTGTAATGGGTGAAATACCTGATGATATGTCAGGCATATTTGAAAGTCTCCGCGAAGCAGCTCTCACTATGCAGCAAGGTGGCGGAATAGGATATGATTTCTCTACTCTACGTCCAAAAGGAGCTCCAGTAAAAGGTGTTGGTGCCGACGCATCTGGCCCCCTTTCTTTCATGGATGTCTGGGATTCTATGTGTCGGACAATTATGAGTGCAGGCTCGCGCCGTGGAGCGATGATGGCAGTGATGCGTTGTGACCATCCTGATATAGAGAGCTTTATAAAAGCAAAACAAGAACCAGGACGACTGCGTATGTTCAATCTATCGGTTCTCGTGACAGATAAATTCATGCAAGCAATTAAGGACGATTCAACCTGGGATTTGATATTTGACGGCACAGTTTTCAAAAGTGTACCTGCTCGTGAACTTTGGGAAAGAATTATGCGAGCAGCATATGCATACGCTGAGCCGGGTGTAATTTTTATTGATAGAATTAATAGTCTAAATCCTATTTCATATTGCGAAACAATTAATGCGACCAACCCATGCGGAGAGCAACCACTTCCACCTTACGGCGCCTGTCTTTTGGGGTCGGTTAATTTAACACGGTTCATCAAGCATCCATTCACAGAAAATGCAAATTTGGATATTAGGGAGTTAGAAAAAACAGTCGCGATATCCGTCCGAATGATGGACAACGCTATCGATGTCTCACGCTTTCCATTAAAAAAACAAGAAAAAGAAGCCAAAGCTAAACGCCGCATCGGCCTTGGCATCACTGGCCTTGCTGATGCATTTATCATGTGCAACGTCCGTTACGGTTCAACTGGATCTATCCTGCTTACTGAAACTTGGCTGAAGACAATTCAACGGGCAGCATATTTTGAATCTATACAGCTTGCTAAAGAAAAGGGTGCGTTCCCGCTTTTTGATAAACATGCCTACGTTGACAGTAAGACTGTTAAGAACCTAGATGCAGATATCGTTACCGCGATAGAAAATTTTGGTATTCGTAACGCACTACTAACATCAATCGCCCCTACAGGCACAATTTCTTTGTTTGCGGATAATATATCGTCAGGACTCGAACCAGTTTTTAGTTTTTCGTACACCCGCGGTATTTTAATGCCAGATGGTAGTCGAAAAGAGGAAGACGTTACTGATTATGCCTTTCGATTATTCCGGCGGCTAAAAGGTGAAGAAACTCCTTTAACGGATTCATTTATTGACGCCCAAGAGCTATCACCAAAAGATCATCTAGTTATACAAGCAACCGCTCAACAGTTTATTGATAGTTCTATCTCAAAAACTATCAACTGCCCTGAAAATATGGATTTCAAGAATTTTGAGGACATTTATATGCAAGCTTACGAACTTGGTTGCAAAGGCTGTACTACTTATCGGCCTAACGAAATAACGGGCGCTGTCCTAAAAGCGGAAAAAGACAATAAAAACGAAAATATACTACCGATCCAGAGGGAACTAGTTCTCGAATTACCAAAAAAGACAATTGCAGGTGCCAATGCTAAACCGAAGGATATAGGTGATAGTGGTATTCTCCATTATCTAACCCGCCCATTAGATAGGCCAGAGGCTCTTGATGGATCAACATACAAAATCAAGTGGCCGGAGAGCGATCACGCTCTTTATATTACCATAAATGACGTTATTCAGGATGGACGTCGCAGACCTTTTGAAGTTTTTATTAATTCTAAGAATACCGAACATTTTGCTTGGTCAGTGGCCCTTACCCGCATGATATCAGCAGTTTTTAGAAGAGGCGGCGATGTATCGTTCGTTGTTGAAGAACTAAAAGCAGTATTCGACCCAAGAGGTGGCCAGTGGTTGGGAGGACGTTATATTCCATCTCTGCTTGCTGCTATTGGCTCCATTCTTGAAGAACATATGATTTCAATTGGCTTTATAACGGCACCAGATGAACTGAATGAGGACAAACCCATTTTTAAATCCAACGTAATGAATATGAACGGTAAAACTGAGTTTCCAAACAACAAATTTAGACAATGTCCAAAATGCGGCCAGCCCGGCCTAATCCGCCAAGAGAATTGCGACACCTGCAGAGATTGTACTTATTCTAAATGCAGTTGATGGGAAAAAATCCGTAACGCCTTATATGTTTTTATACCTGCGCGTTAAGTAGCACTGTTAGTGATGCCACTCTAATTCTCAGGCAATGCTTCACCTTTAAGAAGGCTATCCACTATTATTTGAGTTTTCTCACTACCTTGGTCATCCCCCGTACTAGATTTGGTGGCCTCAACAATCCAGGACTTAACGGCCTCAGCGTCGACATCAGTTTTCTTAAGTACTTCAATTAGTATAGCTTCAAGCGCAATCACGTGCGCAGCAATATCATCCAATTGATCATAATGCCCATCCACGCCGTCCCTGATCGCTATAAGATCGGTTTTTAGAGCATTAACAGATTTCTCAACTTCCTTAATTTCGTCAAAGAACATTTAATCCTCCTGAATTGAAACACCACAGATACCATACACGCCTAGTATAACAATGTCATCGTCCAATCTGGCCCCTGGCACAAAAAATACACTCAGGATCAGTCTTCTAATAAACTACTAGATTTATCGAATATTTTAGGAAAATGAATTCGAAATTGCGCCCTTATTTAAAATTACTTTTCAGTCTATCTTGCGTTACCACCTGTATATCAGGCAAAAGTTAATAATCAACAAAAATACTAATAATTACGTTGAAGTTTCTATGTATCTATCCTGAATGTACTTTTAATTTTAAGAAACACGTTGGTACAACACTACAAAAGATTGTCATTATATTATTTTTTGATATGTTTCTAGCCTTGACTTTCTCCCACAAACTCGGTCGTTAAAATGGTCCTGTTAAACAAAATTTATACCCGGAGTGGTGACAAGGGAAAAACATCACTGGGCGACGGCAGTCGTGTTGCCAAATATGACCTTCGGGTAGAAACATATGGTGCCGTCGATGAGGCAAATGCGTATATTGGTTTAGCACGGCTTGAAATTGATAATAAAAGCAATGATATGCTTGCACGTATTCAAAATGACTTGTTTGACTTAGGCGCCGATCTTGCTCGTCCTATTACCCCTGGATCATTAAAAAAAGATTTACGCATTGTACAAAGCCAAATTGATCGGCTAGAATTTGAAATTGACGAGATGAATAAATCTCTGAAAACCCTTGAGTCATTTGTCCTACCTGGAGGCAAAACTAGTTCTGCTCACCTGCATGTGGCAAGGACCATTACAAGAAGGGCGGAACGGCTGGCAACAAAATTAATGCTGGACAAAAAAAACCGAAAAACTATAAATCCCTTAACCTCGATTTACTTGAATAGATTATCAGATCACCTATTTGTACTATCAAGAAAAACGAATGATAATGGTGCAACCGACGTTCTTTGGAATCCAGGTGAAAACCGATAAATTCAATTATTCTGTAAATTACCTGGGCTACCTGTTCGGTAAATTGCCTTCGAATTGTTGACAGACTCTAGCGCAAGTCTGTATGTAACAGCCAGAGACTTTCAGAAACAAAAGTAGCTAAATAAAATGAAACATTCACAGGAAGCCATATGAAAATCATAGCCGCTGTCAAACGCGTTATTGATTATAACGTCAAAATTCGGGTGAGACCTGATCAAACAGGTGTTGAAACTACTAATGTTAAAATGTCTATGAATCCATTTGATGAGATTGCTGTAGAAGAGGGTGTTCGTTTGCGTGAAAATGGTGCCGCCGATGAACTGATCGCAGTCTCAATCGGCCCTAAACAATCTCAAGAAACCATCCGAACGGCATTAGCTATGGGCGCCGACAAAGGCATTCATGTTGCAACCGACGAAGACGTAGAACCCTTGGCGGTTGCGAAAATTCTTAAGGCCATATGCGAAAAAGAAAACCCGGATCTAGTAATTCTCGGCAAACAAGCTATCGATGATGATAGCAATCAAACCGGTCAAATGCTTGCCGCATTAA
>CAZXSC010000089.1:0-11644 GCA_964643045.1 uncultured Rhodospirillaceae bacterium | reverse complement strand
AAACCATGAGAAGAATATTTTGTTCCTTTGCTAGTTTTGATAGTTGTTCTCCGACAGGATTTCCCTTTATGAGAGCAAAAATATTGTCGTCAAAGAACATCATTCCGACAATTTCTGCGCCATGGATACCTTTTTCCAATTGGGGTAGTATCATCGACGCTAACTTAAATGTCGCCGACATATCAGTTGCAAACACGTATGCAATTCTCATCTTGTACTCCTAATATTATTTTGATTACTGATAATATTAGAGACGATAGTTTTCAAGATAACATTCGAAATTTTTTAAAATTCAGTGACGCTATTGGTTACTTATTAATTAGCATTAAATGTCTCAATGTATATGCTGTCCCGGAAATCAAACTTGGAAACAAATTTCTAACTGGGATAGGTTAACAATCACAATGAAGCGTGTTGTCGCGCTCCTTATTGCTGCAGATGCATAGTTTAGATTGAGAGTCCCACCGAGCCAAATGACAAAGCAGCCCCGATCAGGATTTTCATACTAGAACCTCTCTATCTCTTTCTTTGAGTAAACTTATCTTGCGGCTATGGAAATCTCGTCAGATTGATTGAAGGACTCGAACTTGCTCAAAAATTCTGCAACTGTGGCGACCTCTCCTTCAACACTGATATCGCCTGCTTGAACAGCTTCATCGAAAGTGGATTGACCAAAAATCCAATTAAGTAAAAACCCTCGATCAAGAATCATACGAGCATCGCAGTCATCAGGGGGAGTCTTAAAAAACTGGCAAACACCTCGCCGAATTTCCAAAGCACACTGTTCTTTAGTGTCGGAGGTCTCAAAAGCAACGCGAATATGATAATTCAAAGTATCCTCAGATTTCAACCGCACGGTCATTACCTCCATTATATTTACAAGAGGAAAACCTTTTACTTGATCCGGGGAACCTAGCACCATACCACCACCTGCAGAATCCAATTCACCCTCAAGTTCCATAGCCGACATCAAACCCCAATTTCGCCAAGTAGCGTTTTTCTGTTGGTAAGCCCAACGACGAAGGGCTTCAGCCTTCATGTTACGAGCCTCCTGATCACTCCGGTCCGCCCGCACCAACCACGTTAAAAGCTCAGCCCCCCATTGCGCGTCATCGTTATTTAGCGCTTCGTTAGCTAAGGATAATACTTTGTCCCGTCCGCCCATAAGATCAACATAGCGATTGGCTTTCTCAATCCAGGAAGTGGGATTGAGCGCCACTGGATCGCCCTGATACCAGCCAAGATAACCAACAAAAATAGCTGGTATGGCATGCTTGTAAGATCCGTAATATTCTCCCAACCAAGGATGATCACGAAGTCGCTCTGGCATAGTAACAACCTCCTTGATTTCATCGGGAGTGAAGCCCTTATTCATATAACGCAGGGTTTGATCGTGCAGATACTGAATTGCATCCCGATAATCAGTGAGCAATCCGTCAATTTTTTTTACTCCTTCGACTGGATGACCGTGATGGGGAATCAAAGTTTCAGCTGCAAATTCCCGAAGTCTGTCTATGCCTTTAGCCCAGATCATGGGATTGCGGAAACGAGTACCCCGGAGAGCATAAACATTAGGAAAGGACTCATACACAGCATCTGCCGATAGTAGCACTTTTACATCAGGCAACCAGACTGCACATTGATCTTCGGTTTCCGACGGAATAAGGTGGATCTCAAAATTGATGCCCCCCGTTGAGCCTTTGTAGGTTTGTTCGAAAGTCTTATTCGGTGGCACAAAAGAGCGCTTACCGGGCCTTTGCGGCGGTCCCAATCCTGCGCCCACTGTACCGCTTTGACCAACCGGTAAACGCATACCGAACTGATACATGGCCCGGCGACCGAGAATTGGCGCGATCAGACCGACATCACGCATGACGTGATCTGCCAGTTCTTCCTGGCCAATAACTTCAACACCATTAGCAAGTTCACCGTCAGACAAAAAAGCCTTGGTGCCACTCACATGATCCGCATGAAAGTGTGTATAGATGACCGTCTTAATGGGTTTGTCGGTGATCTTTTTAAATTCAGCAGCTACTATTTCCGCGGTATCCATACTGGTTAGAGTATCAACCAATATGCATGCGTCATCACCTTCAATCAGAGTACAGTTCACGATTGCATAACCGAATGCCGTATGAATGTTGCCATTCAGCGTAAAGATCTTGGAGTTCATACTCTCTTGGTGACGCGCGAGATCAGGATGAACCGAAGGGGGCTCAATATTTAGCGACATATTTTTCTCCCAAAAAAGGGTGTTAAAATTAAAGGTGCGATACTATCTCATAATTCAAATATAGTAATACGTATGATTAGATTTTCAAGCAAATCATCGCTATTAAACAAACTGCAGCAATCACTTAAATCCGGGAAGGTCATGAGGGAGCCATAAAATGACTTTCACTTCGTTTACTTATTGTTCCAGCCCCAGGTGATTGGATGCTCCTTACTTTGTTCCTCGGCTTTTCCTGTGTGTTTTCCAGGTTCCCGACCGACATCAACCAGATGGTTTTCAAGGAAAAATCATCTTTGGCAGAACCGTGACTGCTGCCAAAAAAGGAAAATTAATTATTTAACAAAACTCGGAAGCCATAATGATAATATTGGGAAAGATACTATAACCGCGAGCCTAAATAAGTCTGCTATCCAATAAGGAGTTACCCCCTTGAAAATGAGCGACGTTGCAACATCTGGAAGAACACCCCGCAAAACAAAAACGTTTAGACCTACTGGAGGCGTGATCAAACTGATTTCTGTAATAACAACTACTACAATACCAAACCAAATTGGATTAAACCCTAGCTCCTGAACCAATGGGAAAAATAGGGGTACGGTTAACAAAATCATTGATAAACTCTCGAATATACATCCAAGTAATAGATAAATAATGAGGATAGCTATTATAACGAGTTGCGGCTGATCTTTGAAATTACCTGCTATAGCTAGAAGCGCATCGGGAAAAGTAGTTAAATTGATAAAATTTGCAAAAAGTAAGGCTCCTATTAAAACAGTAAATAACATCGCCGTAGTTGAGGCACTTTCAATCAATACCTCATAAAACGTTTTTAGAGTAAGAGTTTTCCGAGTCACAGCAAAGATGAAGGCGCCAAAGGCGCCAATTCCAGCTGCTTCAGTAGGGCTAAATATGCCACCATATATTCCGCCCATCACAAAAATAAATAGTGTTATTACGCCCCATACACCTTTGAGCGACTCTATTCTCCGAGGCCACAAAAAACGTTCTCCAGGAGGTCCTAACTTTGGATTAATCCTTATAACTACCTGAACGGCTGCTAGATAAAATACGATACCAATAATTCCAGGAATGATACCAGCAGCAAATAATTTCCCGATACTCGACTGCGTCAAAATGCCATAAATTACCAACATAACGCTCGGCGGAATTAATATTCCCAATGTTCCTCCAGCAGCAATCGAGCCGGCGGCTAGACCTTTATCATAACCATATTTTACCATTGACGGCATTGCTACTTTAGACATAGTTGCGGCAGTAGCCATTGACGAGCCACAAACTGCACTAAATCCGCCACAAGATACAATGGTGGCCATGGCTAAGCCCCCCCGAAGATGACCTAGAAATGCGTTAGATGCTGCATATAACTCCTCTGATAATTTTGCCTTGGTGACAAAATTTCCCATTAAAATAAATAAAGGAACTACAGATAATTCATAATTAATAGCAGAATCGAAAGCTGTTTGACCAACATTGGCGAGGGCCCCTTCCCAGCCATTTGCCAATACCATTCCAAAAAACCCAACTATTACCATTGCGAAAGCAATAGGTACACGTAAAAACGACAAAGTTAACAACGCCACAAAACCAAACAAAGCTAGTATCATTTTGACGCCGTCTCTAATTCTGGCGGATTCTTTCGTTTTCCTCTGATATAGTCTATGACATTCAATAATAACGCTACCGCGGCACAAGCTGAAAGGACAGCCATCAATAAGCTGAAGGGCCATATTGTAAGATATAAATCATCTGTTACTTCGTTAAACTCATAATGAGTTGCGGATTTCTCTGCTAAACGCCACGAAATAAAAATCATCGTTCCACAGCCAATTAGATTTACAACAAAACCCTGCAACTGTTTTAATCGTTGTGATAAGAAGACGTCAAACAAATCAATGGTGACGTGGCCCTCTTTGGTACATACCAGCGGCATAATACAAAATATCAGCCCAGGCATCATATAGGAGATGATTTCGTGTAAAGCAGGTAAGGGACTGTTAAATATATACCGCCCAGTAACGTCAATGAATGTAAGTAACATCATAACAAAAAGCATTAGGCAAGAAACAAACGTAAGTATTCGGCTCGGCGATATGCCGAGCCAAGATACTAATCTACTCTTTTCATTATCTGCCCTAGTATCAATTTTGGCAGTCACGCCTTACTTACCTTGTAATTTAGCGACTTCACCTTTGAAATAAGTCAAAATAGCCTGACCATCCACACCAACGCTCTTAGCTGAAGCAATATACTCTCCGATAAATTCTTCATTTAACTTTTTTATAGATTTAACAATAGCAGATGGAGCGACTGTAAGTTTATGACCTGCCTTTTTTATTGCACTCAAGCCCTTATCATTGATAGCATCCCAAGCCTTGCCGCCTAAGCGCGCAAAATTCTCGCCTGATACTTCATCGATGATTTTTTTGTCAGCAGAGGAAAGCCCGTCATACTTTTTCTTGCTGATAACCAAGTAATGGCTTGAAGAATACATCCCTCCAGGAATATACGTATGGAAAGGTACTAATTTTAAAATTTTAAAGCTTACAACAGATTCGTAAGGAAAGGTTATCCCATCAACAATCCCCGTAGAGAGTGTCTCATACGACTTAGAAGCTGGTTGTCGAATTGAAACCCCTCCCCAAGACTGGACTATACGACGCGGAACAGAGCCACCTGTCCTTATTTTCTGTCCTTTCATATCTCCCGGTACTTTGAAAATTTTCTTTGAATGGTGAATAAGTCCAGGACCATGCGTATTCATTCCAACCAAATGGACACCTTTATAAAAATTCTTATCTTTTAGAAACTTATTATGTGCCCGAGCTAAAGCGACAGAAGTCGCGGTTGCAGAGTCACCTAGAAACGGAAGCTGAGAAAAGGTGTATGCTGCAAATCTTTTGGGCGAATAATCGTGGACACTCATACCAGCATCTGCTTGGCTCGTGCGGACTGCATCTAAATGTGCCCTTGGATGCGCTACAGCCTTTGGCAGTTTCCGAAATTTAATTCTTCCTTCGCTGCGTTTTTCTATATCGACCATCCACTTAACGTATAAAGCCTTATTTAATGGATGTGTCCATGGTATCCAAGATGAATAATTGAACGTTGTCGCTGAATAAGCTGATGTCAGCGGCATTAACAAAACCAATAAAATTCCAAAAAGGACTGAGCGTAAAAACATTTAATTCCCCCTAGTTATTATAAAGATTTATGATTTTTTTAAACCAAAATATTTTATTATTGCTGTACCCTCAAAAGTTACTCTAACTTGATCCTGTAATATAGGCAATATTTAAGCTAATTTCACAAGGATGATTAATTAGAATTGTTTGACTAGTATTTCTTATTTATCAAATCTTCAGTGCATAGTTTAGCGTCTAGGAACTACAAATTCCCACCGAGACAGGGCAGGTTCTACTGTGGCGCAATCGCCAACAAAGAGCGTGCGCCAGCGATGGAACGGGGAATAAGTCGCTGCCGATTGCCCCCCAACGGTGAGACAGAGCTTTGACCCTAAAACTGATAAACTCCCATCCTTTTGATGGATAAAGCGCTGTAACTCCAAAGTTTCGAAGAAAGGTATCATTTCATTACATTTGCGGAGTAGAATAGAAGCTCCCGGCAATGCTGCCGAATTGACCCCTGCTACAGTCAAGCAGCGTTCGACGGAGGGAAACTTAATGAGGCCATCAGGAGTAAACACGACAGCGCTATCAATCGTCAAAGAGGGCTTACAATTATGTGCAAATAATGGCACGTCGACCCGTAAATTTCCAGGTGTTCCTAATATGTCAACGCAATATCCATCTTCAGGACGATCCAGGCGATCCAACAGTCGTAAATGAACCTGCGAGCTGGGTGAAGCGGAGAACGCAGAACTATGGCCAAATACCTGCGCACTCATAAGAACGAACCCACTTATGATTGCCAATACCCCGACTTTCATCATCATATCCTTATTGACAGTTCTTTTTCCAAATGCCTCAATATACAAATAAACATTAGAATAATGAAATAAAATCTTTAGCGTCAAAATAGGACTTTTTTAAATGCAAGGTAAGATAACACTTGAAGAGCACTTCTCGCTAATTGAAACGAAAAACGAAATGTCACGCTTTTCCATTCCCGGTTCAGCGGCCGATTTAAAGAAACGTTTATTGGATATTCATGATATTCGACTTAAGGAAATGGATGAATATGGAATTGAACTAGCAATTCAATCGCTTAATGCCCCGGGAGTACAAGCAGTGCCAAACGTGGATGACGCCATCGCTTTGGCTCAACGTGCAAATGATTTTCTGGCTGAAGCTATCGCCAAACGTCCCGACCGTTTGGCTGGGTTTGCCGCCTTGCCACTGCAAGACCCGGAAGCGGCCTGTGTGGAACTCATGCGCTGCGTAAACGAACTTGGTTTTAAAGGGGCTTTAGTAAATGGATTTACAACAAAGGATGATTTAGAGACGGTCATTTATTATGATCTTCCAGAATACCGATCTTTCTGGTCTTGTGTTCAGGATCTAGGTATGCCGATTTATATGCATCCTCGAAATCCTATTCGAAGTCGCCTCCAAAGCTATGATGGCCATCCCTGGTTGGAAAATTCGCCTTGGGCATTTGCGGTTGAGACAGCTCTTCATACGTTGCGTTTGCTGGCTTCGGGTTTGTTTGATGAATATCCCGGTGTTCAGTTAATCGTTGGCCACTTGGGTGAGCGTATCCCCTACGATATGTGGCGTTTAGACAATCGAATAAATAAATCACCACAAGGTATTCCAGCTAAAAAAACCATAAGTGAATATATGCGGTCTAATGTTCATTTAACGACAAGCGGGAACTTTAATGATCCGACCCTTCATTGCGCGATGGCCGAAGTGGGTGTGGATCGCATAATGTTTTCGGTAGATTATCCATTTGAAACGACTGCTGACGCGGCAATCTGGTTCAATAATTCAAAAATTTCGAAAGCGGAAAAAATGAAGATTGGCCGGAAAAATGCCATTAAGCTTTTCAAGTTAGACATGAAATAAGCAATGAAAGAAAATTTCCTAAAAAGGCGATGTAATAAATTTGGATAGTATTCATCACGGGACACCCGCCTGCGCTGTAAAGCCGGGAATGGGTTGGTAATCCGGGTAAACGACAAACCGTGGCCACAGATCCATCCGAAGTTTGACCCGGCATCAGCTGAATGGTTTCCAGAGCAAAATCATCTTTGGCAGTACCGTGAGTGCTGCCAAAAGAGCGATGAACATTGCCGCTCCGGTTAACACTCCAAAAATGATCGTCGGGATGAAGTTGGACATCATCAAGATCGAGAATCCGAAGATAACGGTCAAAGTGGTATAGAATACCGCCTTGCCAATATTGGAATGACAAATGTGCAAGGTCTCCACGTAGTCCTGCGAAAGAGCGTATTCTTCTCTGAAGCGATAGATGTAGTGGATACCATTGTCGACGGCAATACCGATGGTGATCGCAGCAATCGTAATGGTCATCATGTCCATAGGAATTTTTGACCATCCCATTACACCCAAAACCACTGCAGCACCCAACACGTTCGGCAGAATGCCTATAATTGATAACGTGATTGACCGGAACAATATCAGGAACATGATCGCAATACCCAGCATCACCACACCAATGGTCTTGATTTGAGATGCAAACAAGCTCTGCAGCATGTTGTTGTAAAGCACGAGCAATCCGCTCACGGTCACGTCCCTAATCATCGGCTTAAAGTCAGCAAGCTGCTTTAACCCGTATTTCTTCGACAGGTTCTGGCGCACCTTCTCCAGCAACTCTTTACGGCGAAGATCGGGTGCCGAATCCAATACACGCGCGATGAGCCGTACTTCGTTGTTTTTAATCGAGACAAAAGGTTCGATGATGGTTTTTTTAACCTCGGCGGGAAGCTTGGCGTACAGGATTGAGAGCTCCATTCCATCCAGCTTTTTTTCGGCAAATGCTTCTGCAACCCGTACCGATGAGGCAAATGAAAGCACCTTGCCGATTTCGGGCAATTCTTCCAGATAATCGTGGGCTTTTTTTATCAGCTCGACCTTGGTCGGGATGAACCATAATTCAGGTTTGCTGCGAAGCTTCGCCAAATATTCACGTTCTTCCTGAATCTCTTCCGGCGTCATTTCCTTTAAGTCTTCAGGCGTCAATTCTTCCCCATCACTCTCGAGTTTTACCAGTATTTCCAGAGGAGTCGTGCCGCCGAGCTTTTCATCAATGAGCTTGAGACCCTGATAAATTTCGGTGTCTTCACTAAAATAGTTGATGAAGCTGTTCTCGACTCGCAGCAGGGAAATTCCCGCCATGCTCACGACCGTTAAAACGACCGCCAACACCAGGATCTTGTTGCCATGAAACTCCGTCATGCGTGCCAGATAAGCGGGCACAGGAAACCGGTCGTTATCGACGGTGGCTTTGGCTTTGTTTTTTCCCATGACCAGCAACAATGTAGGAAACAATAGAAACGCGGTGGCAAAGGTCACTGCCAATCCGGCGCTCATCATCCAGCCGAAGTCGATGACCGGCTTGATGTCGCTCACGACCAGAGAACCGAATCCAATAATGGTCGTCAGCGCGGTGTAGAGACAGGGCTTCACCATCTTGTGGATTGTGGTGCGGACCAGCGTCAACTGATCGACATCAGGATGATCCCGAAGGAGCTGCAGATAACGCACAATCAAATGAATGTTCATCGAAATTGTGATGATCAACATTAAGGCCAAAAAATTCGACGAAATTACGGTGACTTTCCAGCCGATCAATCCAAGAATGCCGATCATGATTGATGCGGAATAAAAGCAGCTAAGCAGAGGCAGAGCTATCCAACGCATTTTCCGGAAAATGACGGTGAGAATAATTATTAGAAAACCGAGTACGCCTCCGCCGAAGACGATCAAGTCGTTGCGTACAAACGTTACCATATCGTCGGTGATCATCGGCAAACCGCCTAGATGGAGAATGCCATATCGGCGATAGGGCGCGATAATGTCTCTGATGCTGGCGATATCGCGGTGACGTTTCGCGCTTCTCGCTTCATTTGTCCTATCGTATTCGGCGGTGATGCGTTTTAGATATTGTGTCTCTTCTGACGACAAACCGGTCTGTCGCCTTTTCGCCCGTAAGTCGTCGCGCGATTTGAGTAGGCGGTTGAACTTTTCATTTTCGACCAATGATAGTAGCAGCGCAGCCGTACGACCATCGCCGCTGACGATGAAATCGCGGTAAATCGGGCTATTGATCAGCTCCTTCTTAGCCCTGGCCCGGTCAATACCGGGTTTCTCCAGGCTCGGCATATTACTAACCATTTCCTGAATATCAGCATCCGAGCTATCGAACAGGGGAGCATCGAGTATTGTAAACACCGAGTCCACGCTGGTAACTTTCTTGAGTTCTTCACGGAGGTTTTTCAAAGGCTCTAACGCTCGGTCGGAGAAGAGATTTGCGTCAGGCGTGTACGTCACAATGAGCAAGTCGTTGCTCGGATACCGCTCCTGGATATTCCGGAATACCTTGAGATCCACGTCGTCTTCCAGCAACAAAGAATCGGCCGATGCATCCAACTTGAAGTCTTTTGCGTGATAGCCGAAGAAAACCAGAATCGAGAGCAATACGACAAGAACTAACTTGGGATTGTGGAGCAGAGTATCATAGGCCCGCACGGTACGTGACGTCATGAATTTTTCCCTTCAAGCAATACCGAATCAGCCAGTGGAACAATAATAATTTCTTAATCGGATCTTAGCTTAAGGAGTTTAATTTTAAAATGCTAAACAAAAGTCTAACGTGCTGATATTTTTGATCTTGAGTGTAAACAATCATCATAAAGAGGGACAATCTATGTCTTAAAGGCGGTCTAAAAACCAAAGAAGAAGCTGCTGAAAAACGCAAAGCTGTTTTAGATAGCCTGAAGTTACTGCGCAGACCATACCAAATCCTGACGGGAGTAATCGTCAATTACTTGGATAGTTCACATCCAGATATTTTATGACTATAATGCTACAAGTATTTTCGCATTCTTGAACTAGGAAAATTCCTGGATCAGAATCTAGGTATAAAATTTTTCACTGGCGGAAACAACCAGAGAGTGCTCTATGGAAAACGGTTATCACGTCTATTCCTCTGTTGGATCTAAGCCAACAAAAACCTTTACAGCAACGCCAGGCAAACCGGTCACTGGCTCAGCTGTCGCTTGGACAGGAAAGGAACTGGAAGCCAGCAACGCTTGGCGGTTCATGGCCGAAGAAAGGCAGATCAATTGTCTTGTGGATCTAGCCCGTGACGTGGCTGATGGCCTGAACGACGATCCCGAAAAACTTTTGACAATGCGGGCCGATGCGTTTGACCTTGGCCCATTCAAAGAGCTACTCCGCGAAATCATGGCCTGCGTGCGAGATGGACCCGGCGTCGCCCTCTACCGCGGACTGCCCTTAGATGACCTTACCCTCCTTGAAGCAGCGGTCATCTATTGGGGAATCGGCCAGCACTTGGGCATTGCCCAATCCAATAATCCGGAAGGCGACATGATCGGCCATGTGCTGGATGCCGGTAAAGATTACCACGATCCCAACCATCGGGGCTATCAAACTAAAGCCGCCATGGACTACCATTCTGATCAGACGGATCTGGTGTGTCTCTTGTGCATCAACGAAGCCAAGTCCGGTGGGCTCTCCAAGCTCGCAAGTTCGATCCAGGCCTATAATGAACTACTCAAAAGGCGTCCCGATCTGGTGGAGGTAATGAGCCAGCCCTATTGCTGGACAAAGCATGCAGAAACCAATATTGGTGATCTACCCTACTACGAAAGCCCCGTGTTCAATTTTTTGGACAACACCCTATCCATTGCCTTTGGACCAAAACATATGATAAAAGGGCACGCCCTTGACGAAGCACCCGACATGACGCCGGAACAAGCCGAGGGTATCTCGGTCATGGAAGGTATTGCCGAGGAATTTCACGCGAAGATGGAATTTAAGCGAGGCGACATCCAATTCGTCAACAACTACACCGTCCTGCATACTCGGACCGCTTTCGAGGATTGGCCCGAATTAGAACGCAAGCGGACACTCTGGCGGCTCTGGCTGAACTTAGAAGATTTCCACCCTCAAACACCCTATTCCGAGCAATGGTCCCACGGGGTCAGCATCGACGGTGCAGGCCAACGGATCAAGCTAGTTTATCCGGTTTAGGGGATAATTAAGGAACTCTCTAATCAAAAAAACGACCAATACGCTCCACATTATCAAAGTGAATTTGTTAGTTTTAAAACCCGTATTAACCCAACAAAGTGACAAACCTATTTCGGTGACCTCTATAACATTCGGCCCCGAAATCAATTTTAAAATATGATATACTATATCGACGTTTGTGATGAATATT
>CAZXSC010000088.1:0-11742 GCA_964643045.1 uncultured Rhodospirillaceae bacterium | reverse complement strand
CTAGGCAATTTCTGCCGAGTGTTAACTACTTTTTTACATAGAAGTATTAATTTTTTACAAACCTCGTTCAAGTATTTCTAGATAAACTTCATCAAAAGAAATCTTGATAAATAAAGCCAAAAAAATGGCTAAAACATAGAAGGGCGACTGAATTGGGCACTTTTTTTGACTTCCTAAAAAATCTAGGAACTGTTCGTGTTGCAATTATGGGGGTTGTTTTTGCTGCTCTCATATTATTTTTCATTTTCATGATGACACGGTTGACTGGCACGAGTATGGATTTGTTATTTTCAAATCTTGACTCAGCAGACTCGAGTCAAATCATTTCCGAACTGCAGCAAAAAAATATCCCTTATGAAGTCAAGGAAAACGGCAGTCAAATTTATATCCCCAGTGAAAAAGTCGCTTCAATGCGTTTGGCTTTAGCTTCACAAGGCCTGCCTGACGGGGGTACAATTGGCTACGAAATATTTGATGATTCAAATGCCCTCGGCACCACTAACTTCATGCAAAATATCTCATTAGTGCGTGCTCTTGAAGGTGAACTTGCTCGAACAATACGATCCCTCAAAGCAGTTCACGCCGCCAGGGTTCACTTGGTACTCCCAAAAAGACAAATGTTCAGCCGTGAAAAACAAACTGCGACCGCATCAGTAATTCTTAAAATGCGAGGCTCTAGTAAACTAGCAGGCGAACGGATTGCCGCTGTACAGCACCTAGTTGCGTCAGCAGTACCGGAACTTGAACCAGATCGTGTAGCGATAGTAGATGACAAAGGAAACTTACTCGCAAAGGGAGATAAAACGGATACTGTCCGTGCCGATAGTCTCATTGAGCGTAAAATCTCTCTCGAGTTACGGCTTGCTCGGGAATTAACGGAATTATTAACCAAATCAGTTGGCCCTGGAAAAGTGCATGTTAGAATAGATGCTGATCTTGACTTTGATCGCACTTCTACCACTGAAGAAACTTACGATCCAGATGGACAGGTTGTCCGTTCTACCAGAACGATTGACGAAAATATGACTTCAGAGGAAAGTGAAAATCAAACCGTGACTGTCCAAACTAATCTGCCAGATGGACAAGATAATCAGGGTGGACCAAAAGCTTCGTCGCGCGAGTCGAAGACTGATGAGCAAGTAAATTTTGAAATCACAAAGAAAATAACCAACTTCGCCAAAGAGGTTGGCGCAATTAAAAGATTATCAGTTGCTGTTTTAGTTGATGGCATCATGGTAGAAAATGCGAACGGAATAATGGAATATAAACCCCGACCAGCCGAAGAGATGAATAATTTAACAAAACTAGTTTCCTCGGCCATAGGCTTTGATAAAGGGCGAGGCGATACTGTTGAAGTTATAAATATGAGGTTTGCTGATCAGCGCTTGGAAACAGATAAACCTCTTGATTTATTTTTTGGCTTACAAAAAGATGACCTTTTGCGGATGACAGAAGTAACGGTTCTAAGTATTCTTGCTATATTAGTTATTTTGCTAATCGTTCGCCCCTTAGTTTCGCGGGCATTCGAGTCATTGCCTGCTACTGCCGCGGGCTCCGACCAAAAACTATTAGAAGATGGGGCTATGTTAACTCCCGCCCTTTCAGGGCCAGGTGAAGCCGAAGAATATGACGAATTAATTGACATCGAGCGTATCGAAGGCCGCGTTAAAGCCTCAGCCTTGAAAAAAGTAGGTGAGATTATATCAAATAACCCTGAAGAAGCTCTATCGATCATCCGCTCTTGGATGTATAAGAATAACTAACAAAAGTTATAACACTTGGAAAATAAGGTGATTAATGGAACCCGTAAAAGATTCCTACAGTGATTTAACCGGCAGTGAAAAAGCAGCCATTTTCATGCTGTCTCTAGAACAGGAGCACTCTTCTATGCTCTTTAATATCATGGAAGATGATGAGATAAAAGAACTATCCCTTGCAATTTCCAAACTTGGTACGATTGATGCTTCCATTGTTGATCAACTGCTTGCCGAATTCACTTCTCAACAATCTTCCTCCGGCCCTCTCGTCGGCACCTACGACACAACTGAGCGTTTGCTACTAGCTGGCTTCGATAGTGAGAAGGTGGATATGATCATGGAAGAAATCCGCGGACCTGCAGGTAGGACCATGTGGGATAAACTGGGTAACGTCGATGAACAAGTTTTAGCTAATTATCTAAAAAACGAATATCCACAAACCGTCGCCCTCGTTCTATCAAAGCTTAAACCGGAACATTGCTCACGTGTATTAACAATCTTACCTGAGAACTTTGCCATGGAAGTAATCATGCGCTTGCTTCAAATGGAGGCTGTGCAAAAAGAAGTCCTTGACGGCGTGGAAAAAACACTGCGAACAGAATTTATGAGTAATGTAGCCGCACGCAGCGGGAAACCCGACAGCCATGAGATAATGGCTAATATTTTCAACAATTTTGACGGTACAACGGAAGAAAGATTCATGACCGCTTTGGAAAAACGTAATGAGGAAAGTGCTGAGCGGATAAAGGGTTTGATGTTCACCTTCGAAGATCTTGTCAATGTTGATCCAGCAGGCATACAAGTCTTACTGCGCCAGGTTGATAAAGACCAACTAGCTCTGGCTATGAAAGGCTCATCCGAGGATCTTCGGGACCTCTTTTTCAAAAATATGTCCGAACGTGCGGGGAAAATGATGACTGAAGATATGGAAGCAATGGGGCCAGTGCGATTAAAGGACGTTAATGACGCGCAGGCATCCATCGTCACCACGGCAAGAAAGCTAGGAGAAGAGGGCGAAATTGTGATTGGTGGTGGCGGTGACGAACTTATATTCTAAAACTCAAATCGATTATAATTAATCCTAGTTCAGAGAGAAGCCACAACAATATGCCCAGCACCGAAAAATTCATGTTTGACACAATTTTTGATGAACTTGAACCAATCATTCCCGAACTTGCTGAAAATGATTCTTTATCTTTCCCAGAAGAAGAAAATGAATTGGAAGAACAAACGCTGCAAACATTTAGCGAAGAAGAAGTTACGGAGGCCCGTGAGAAAAGTTTTTCTGATGGCCAAAAAAAGGGCACACAGTCAGCGTTGGAGGGAATTGAAAAAACATTAATCGACACGCTTAACACAATAGCAGATAATCTGACCACACTCCAATCTGAGCAAATAAAGGCCAATCAAGAAATAACTGACGACGCAACAGCGCTCGCGCTTGCAATTGTGCGCAAATTCTTCCCAATGCTAAATAAGCAATCGGCTATGAACGAAGTGGAGGCAGTTATAAAAAATTTACTGGATCGCCTAATTGACGATCCACGAATAATAATTAAAGTTAATCCTTCCATCAGCCGTGAGCTATCAGATAGATTCTCGGGCCGATTTCAGAACACCGAAATGGATAATAGTTTTTCCATTACGGCTGATGAAAATGTTGCTGAAGGTAATTGTGTGATTGAATGGTCTAATGGAACCGCAGAACGGAATCTTGACAGACTAATGCGTGAAGTTGACGAAATCATTTCACAAAATTCAACTGTATCTATGGAAACATTAAGCAAAATCAAGGAAAAGTCTAAAAAGACACTTAAAGATGGTGCTCAATCAAATAACACCATCACCAAAGAAATAGGTGCCTTACCCAGGGAACATTCAGATGACATATTTGAACAAAATCTTAATGATGGTGATCTAGAATCAGACAATACAAAATCGACAGAATTATCTGAAATCGATAATGTAACTGAGAAAAATAGTGAACCAGATCGCGAACAAATTACCGTGAAAGATGTGAATAAAGAAAATAAAACGTAGAATGTGAAAGAAATTATTAATTAGGAGCTTGTAATGGGTGATCAGAATCTAGAATTATCAGAACTTGAGGATGAATCCCAATCCACAGACAGTAGTCTTGTTGAAGGTGGTGAGGCGGTAACTGAGCCAGAAATACCCGATATTCCTACTAGTGCTAAAGACCTGGAAGCTGTATACGATATCCCAGTTCAAGTTTCCGCTGTCTTGGGTAAATCTAGGATGGAAGTGTCCCGGTTGTTGCGCCTAGGTAAAGGTGCGGTCGTAGAATTAGATCGCAAAGTTGGTGAAGCAATCGATATTTATGTGAATAACCGTTTAGTAGCACGGGGAGAAGTTGTTGTTTTAGAGGACCGCCTCGGAATAACAATGACGGAAATAATCAAAGTCGGAAAAAATAAGGCAAGTTAATGGCGGATAATGCTTCGATAGAAATAATACCGGTCCGTAAATCCATTGACCTAGCCACTATTGTAGGGGTGTTAGCTGCGTTTGCACTAGTCGGAACAGCTGTATTTCTAGGTGGCTCACCGAGCACTTTTTTTAACATCCCAGCTATTTTGATTGTTCTGGGTGGAACGTTGGCTATCACTACTGTTTGTTTCTCATTTAAAGAGATGTTACGCGCAATTGGCGTAGTAAGCAAAACACTTCTTTCTTCAACGCGCGACCCCGCAGAGGCTACGCTTCAGGTCATTCAGATCGCTCAGATGGCCCGCAGAAATGGCGTATTATCGCTGCAAAATGTTGCTGAACAAATGAGCAAAGAGCCTTTTCTAAATAAGGCAATAACCATGGTTATTGATGGAATACCCGGCGATCAAGTTGAGCGTATTTTGCGTTTAGAGATTGCTACCACGGCGGAACGTCATAGAAAAAGTGCGAGTATATTACGCCGGGCTGCAGAATTTTCACCGGCAATGGGTTTGATCGGCACATTAATTGGCCTAGTACAAATGCTCGGTAATTTGCAGGATCCAACTACTATTGGACCAAGTATGGCTGTCGCTCTGTTAACTACCTTTTATGGAGCTATCTTAGCCAATTTAGTGTTTATTCCTCTTGCTTCAAAACTCGATCGTAACTCAGTACTCGAAGAAACAGTTAACGAGATTTATATACTTGGAGCTGCTTCTGTGGGACAACAGGAGCATCCGCAGCGTCTGGAAATGACCTTAAACAGCCTAATGCCGCCATCATCACGAACGGAATATTTTAATTAGCTAGCCTGAATAGTGGGAGAATAAAGTTCAATGCGCTTATTAATTATCGGCGCGCTTAGCGGACAAATTGGGGCAGCAAGCCAAATTGCGGTCGCTCGGGGTGCTAAAGTATCTCATGCGGATGATATTGATCAAGCTCTTAAAGTTTTGCGTAAGGGTCATGGTGCAGATCTTATCATGGCCGACACTGACTTAAATATTGAACTACTAATTTCGAATCTGAAATCCGAATTGATTAATGTCCCAGTCGTAGCTTGTGGCGTCGACGATGATTCAAAAACTGCGGTCGCCGCAATAAAAGCTGGGGCGCAGGAGTATGTTCCTCTCCCTCCGGACGCAGAATTAATATCAGCTGTATTAGAAGCAATAACCGAAGAATCTAATATCATCGTGCACGCTGACCCAAAAATGGCTGAGACAATAATGCTTGCAGAACGCATTGCTAAGAGCGCTGCTAGTGTTTTAGTTGTTGGAGAATCTGGCACAGGTAAAGAGCTAATGGCTAATTTCATTCATCAAAAGAGCAATCGGTCAAATGCACCGTACATTGCTGTCAATTGTGCAGCTATACCAGAAAACCTTCTCGAATCAGAATTATTCGGTTATGAAAAAGGAGCTTTCACCGGCGCTGTTTCTCGCCGGATTGGTAAGTTTGAAGAATCCGATGGTGGCACGCTATTACTAGATGAAATTAGTGAAATGGACCTTAGGCTGCAGGCTAAGTTATTGCGAGCCATCCAAGAAAAAGAAATTGATCGTATTGGTGGCAAGAGTCCAATCAAAGTGGATTCCCGAATCATAGCAACTAGTAACCGCGATCTGGAAAAAGAAGTTGCCGAAGGAAATTTTCGCGAGGATCTATTTTTTAGATTAAACGTAGTCATGATTGAAATTCCAAACCTAGCTGAACGACCTGGTGACATTGAACCGCTTTGCGAATTTTTCACAAAGAAATATTCTGAAGCGAACGGCTTAAAGGATATAACGATTGCTTCTGAAACATGGGATGTGCTCAAAATGCATGGATGGCCTGGCAACGTGCGGGAGTTGGAGAACACGATTCATCGCGGTGTTCTACTAACATCTAATGGTGAAATACATCCGGAAGCATTGCGCCTAAAAGATTTGCCCAATGGCGAGCTGGAAAATAACGATAAAAGTCGACAAAATATTAACTTGGTGGGGAAAACAGTTGCAGATGTGGAACGCGGCCTAATTATTGATACCCTCGACCATTGCCTTGGCAATCGCACCCATGCTGCAAATATTTTGGGTATTTCCATAAGGACCTTGCGGAATAAACTGAAACTTTATGCTGCGGATGGATATAACGTTCCCTCTCCTGGTGAGAGTGGGCATCAGTCATCTTTCTGAATATCAGAATGTGATGGGTACGGTTAAAAATGGCAGATGTTAATTCAGAGCTTGATCCAAATTCTGACGACATTCCACCAGGAACGTTGCCTAGCGAAAGTTCAGGTGGCGAAATGATTGACGTTGCCGAATTCGATGAAAGGTCCAATACAGGCGTAGGTCTAACAACAAAAGAGGTTGTTGAATTTGGGCAAAATATCTTCCAAAGATTGACGAAAGCTAATAGTCGCGGCGATTTGTTTATGGCGCTAGGTGTTGTTGGCATTTTGGTAATTCTCATTATCCCTATGCCAACATGGATGCTAGACCTCAGTTTAGCATTTTCGATTACTTTCTCGGTCATGATCCTAATGACCGTAATTTTTTTGAATAAACCTCTTGAGTTCAATGCTTTTCCGACGGTTTTACTCCTCGCAACATTAATTCGTTTATCTCTTAACCTGGCATCAACACGTTTGATACTTTCTAACGGCCATGAGGGAACAGGAGCCGCTGGTAAAGTGATTGAAGCTTTCGGTGGCTTTGTTATGGGTGGCAATTTCGTTATAGGTATTGTCGTATTCACTATCTTGGTAATTGTAAATTTCATCGTTATTACAAAAGGTTCTGGCCGTATTGCTGAAGTTGCAGCTCGCTTTACATTGGATGCTATGCCTGGCAAGCAAATGGCGATAGATGCTGATTTATCTTCAGGACTAATTGACGAAGATGAAGCCCGCGCACGTAGATCTGAACTTGAAGATGAAAGTTCCTTCTTTGGCGCTATGGACGGTGCGGCTAAATTTGTTCGGGGTGACGCCGTCGCCGGCATTATCATTACTTTCATCAACGTTATTGGCGGCATCATCATTGGTGTAGCTCAAAACGATATGGCCTTTTCTGATGCTGCTGATTCATATACCCGCCTGACCGTCGGTGATGGCTTAGTCACGCAAATACCTGCGCTAATTGTATCGACTGCTGCCGGCATGCTGATTACTAAGGGCGGAGTTACGGGGCCTATGGAAAAGGCTGTTTTTGGACAATTAAGCGCAAAACCTAAATCGATTGCTATGGTATCATTCCTGCTCTTTTGTTTTGTTGCGGTTCCTGGAATACCCGCCTTGCCCTTCCTGATATTGGCAACAGCGACCGGTAGTATCGCTTTTATTCTTTATAAAAATTCGAAACGATTAGCAATTGAACAAGCAGAGCAGTTAAATGCTGAATTAGCCGACGCACCAACCGTTTCAGAAGAGCCTATATCACAAGTGTTAAAAATTGACTTCCTAAGGCTTGAATTGGGTTATGGATTATTGTCTTTAATTAATGAAGGACAAGAAGGACAACGCCTAACCGATCAAATCAAAGCGTTACGCCGCCAAATGGCCATCGAGATGGGCTTCGTGATGCCTGCGGTTAGAATCCAAGATAACATGCAACTTGATTCCACTAATTATATTGTAAGGGTTAAAGAAATAGATGCGGGAAAAGGAGATTTGAGACCCAATATGTTGCTGGTAATGGATCCGCGCGGCGAAGAAATTACACTAACAGGTGAGACAACTACCGAACCAACGTTCGGCTTGCCCGCGATGTGGATTGAAGAATCAGGTCGTGAACAGGCTCTATTTAAGGGATACACGGTTGTCGACACCCCAACGGTTATTACCACTCATCTAACTGAAATCATCAAAGATAATATGTCAGATCTTTTATCTTACTCAGAAACACAAAAATTGCTCGATGAATTAGATAAAGACCATCAAAAATTGATAGCAGATATTGTGCCAACGCAAATTTCTGTCGGTGGTATACAAAGAACTTTGCAGAATTTGCTTCAAGAACGTGTTTCTATACGTGATCTGCCAACCATTTTGGAAGGGATTTCCGAAGCATGTATACAAAGCCGGAATATAGGCCTTATAACTGAACACGTTCGCAGCCGTCTTGCCCGTCAAATTAGCGATGCGAATACCAATAATGAGGATGTAATCTTGATGGTAACTTTATCACCCGAGTGGGAGCAAACTTTTATTGAATCGCTCGTTGGTGCTGGGGAAGAAAAACAACTATCAATGCCTCCAAGCCGTTTACAGGAATTCATTTCGGCGGTCCGGCAAATTTTCGAGCGTCACGCTATGATGGGTGAGATGCCAGTTTTATTGACAAGCCCACCAATTCGACCATTTGTGCGATCGATTGTTGAGCGGTTCAGACCTTCAACCATTATAATGTCACAAAATGAAATTCATCCAAAAGCTAAAATAAAGACCGTAGGACAAGTTTGAATTTGATCAATCCAACTAACACGTCATACAAAACAAATTAAATTCTTTTCAGAAAGTAAAGAGGGTTTATGGTATTGCCCAAAATTATCAGCACAATCAAAAAATTAATCGAGGCCAAAAGATAATACAGGATCAATGGCGATGAGTGATGGGTGGGGAATTTTGTACAAGAAAATTGCTGTAGCATCAGGTAAAGGCGGTGTAGGCAAAACATGGTTTGCGATCACTCTATCCCATGCTTTGGCAAACAATAGCCGGAATATCCTTCTTTTTGACGGAGATTTAGGTCTAGCAAACGTAGATATACAACTTGGTCTAATGCCTAAGCATGACTTAGGTAGTGTTTTGACAGGTAGATTACCACTAAATCAAGCAGCAATAGCGTTTGATGAAGGAGGATTCGATATTATAGCTGGACGCTCAGGTTCTGGAAATCTCGCTAATATTTCTATTAGTCGCCTCAATGCATTGAATGAAGATCTAACGATGCTATCATCTTCTTACGACCATATAATTTTTGATTTGGGTGCTGGTGTAGAGCGGACAGTGCGAAATTTAGCCAATCAGGTTGATACAGTCATAGTGATTACTACCGATGAACCGACTGCATTAACAGATGCCTATGCATTTATAAAGCTAACGCATATGGAACGTCCTAACCTTGATCTCAGAGTAGTAGTCAACATGGCTAATTCAACGAAAGAAGGTGAACGAACATATAATACCATCTTAAAAGCTTGCCAAGGTTTTCTAAAATTTGCACCACCTTTAGCCGGAGTTATTCGGCGCGATAACAAAGTTCGTGAGACAATACGCAACCAAGCTTCATTGCTCATGCGTTTTCCAAACACTGAAGCTGCTCACGACGTAAGGACCATTGCAGAAACGCTGCTCGGTAACGAATGACAACCATCGTTCCTCATCACTTAAACTTACTGCCAGAAAATAGCAGAGCCACTGATATATCAATAACTGTCCAGGACCCTCCGCAAGCAATTTATCAACTACCTACCGGAGCAATAATAGTTGCGCGAGTGTTAATTAACTCAAAAGACCGACTGCCAAAACTGGATACCATTTTCGGACAATTAATAGTTAAAACTCTTTTGAAATTGCCCGAAAATTCTATACTTGAATTACAAGTCTCTCGCTCTCATCCACAGTTCAAACTATTATTGACGAAAATTGATGGTAAAAAAATTGATCTCCCTAGCTTATCAATAATTACCTATGCTCCGGTAAGTGCAAAAAATCAATCTGAATCAAAATTGCAGGAAAATACGCAATATTCAAACAGGCCAACACAAAACACAGTCCAATTAGATATAGGAGCTCGCATAAAAGCAACGTTACTGCGACCCGCTGTAACTTCTTCTGATGATGAAAATGGACCTATAAACAAAAAAATATTTAATAAATTGGAGCAGACTTTAACCACTAATAGCACTCAAACACTTTTCTCATTAGAAACAGAAAAAAGAAACGAAAACCTCATAAAACAAAAAGCTAATATTAATTTAGCCCCCAAGACTTTAGAAGATTTATTTAGGGTACTGAAGAGTATTAACGATACAATTCATGAAAAAGCCTCCACAACAATGAGGAAGAGCGCAGATCGAATTGCACTAATGCTAAAACCATCCTCACATATTAACAAGGATAAAGACCTAAGTTTTCCTGCTCTTTTACAAGCTGGATCAAAATTAGTTTTAAAATTTCATGGGATTAGCAAAAGCCCAACCGGAACCTCACAAAACGGAAATATAAACCCAAACTTCATACATGGCGTTGTTATGGCTACGACAAAATCAAAACAACCCATTTTAAAAACACCGCTTGGTATGATCGCCCTAGATACTAAAGTACCATTACTAACCGGTGAAAACCTAGCATTAGAAATTTTGCCCAAACTAACCCAACGGACAAAAATCGAATCTCCGGTTATGCGTTTCGAACATATCTTTCAATTCAAAGAATGGCCCAACCTGGACGAAGCTATACATCAGCTTAATATAGCTGCCCCTGGGACAGTCAGGAACTTCCAGGAGTCAACCCTGCCACAGCCGAATGCTAAACTCACATCGAATATGTTATTTTTTCTTAATGCACTCAAAGTTGGCAACATCCAATCTTGGATGGGAAACACGACGACTTCGCTTCTAAATCGAATAAATCCAGAATTGCTAAGTCGATTAGATGAGGATTTTTATCATATTAGTCGCGCCATGATTGAACCACCAGCGAATGAATGGCGAACAGCACTGGTACCATTTCTTACTACAATGGGACTTGAACAATTCCAATTACATACCCAAAGTCACCCAAATAACAAGAATAGTAGTAGTGCGTCCGATACCTCGCGCTTTATTGTTGACCTAACGTTAAGTCGACTAGGGCGATTTCAACTCGATGGATTCGTCTGGAAAAAAAGAAAGCAAATCGATCTGATCGTAAGAAGTCAGAAAGCCTTACCAAGGAAAATGCGGATTGACATAACCAGAATTTATACAAATTTTTCAGAAATCTCAAAAATTGGGGGACAAGTAACCTTCCAAGCCAATCAAAACTTCGTTGAAATTCCAATGCCCAATATGGCGGATCATGCCAGTCAAAGTAAGATGATCTAAAGTACATAAATTATTTTTGTCGGCGACGATAAGTTTCCTGACCCAACTCATCTAGGATGACTTGCTCTACCTTGGCATTCTCAAGTTCAATTATTTTTTTTCGTTTTTCCAGAGTAATCTCAAATATTTTCAAATCTCTATACTCATCTCTAATCTCTTCCTGTGCCAAAGAAACTTTTTCTTCGAAATCATTGATTTCTTCAGAAATCTTTCTCCGCTTATTGACAGCTTCTTCGGCATAAATTCCATAAAACATTCCAACACTATCCGGCGAGGAATTCGCTATTGCCTGCTCCGAGATAATTTCTGATTGCAAATGCTTATCTTTTGTTTCCAGATTCGAAATCTCACCTAATAGTTCGGCTAAAGAGCGGCGTTTTTCATCTACGCGGTATTGGTGAAGGCGAACCAATGTGCTTAAGTTCTTGGACATTAGTTGGTTTCTCCAATCTCA
>CAZXSC010000087.1:0-11872 GCA_964643045.1 uncultured Rhodospirillaceae bacterium | reverse complement strand
ATGCGCGCAATGCTGATGGTAGTCCGACCCCTTCGCCGGAAACATTTATGGAATTTCTTCCTAGAATTAAACAGTCGACCGATGCAGTCGTGAATATTACGACGGGTGGTGGCCATGGTATGACATTGGAAGAACGCTGCGCTGGTGCTTTGAGGGCGAGTCCTGAAATGACCTCTCTCAATATGGGCTCAATGAATTTTGGTCTCTTTCCGATTCTTGATAAACCCTTTGAATGGAAGCATGAGTGGGAACCTGCGTATCTTGAGATGACTAGAGATTTTATCTTTCGCAATACGTTTAAAGATATAGAGTGGGTCTTGAAAGAACTTGGAGAGGGCCATGGCGTTCGTTTTGAGTTTGAATGTTATGATATGGGCCATCTTTATAACCTTGCTCATTTTGTCGACCGTGGTTTGGTGAAGCCTCCTTTCTTTGTTCAGACAATCTTTGGTATACTGGGTGGTATAGGAGCTGATATTGAGAACCTGGCGCATATGCGGCGGATTGCAAACAAGTTGTTTGGTGAAGAGAATTATGAGTGGTCGATTTTAGCCGCAGGTCGTCATCAAATGAGTTTTGTTACTACAGGTGCTATTCTTGGCGGCAATGTCCGTGTTGGACTTGAGGATTCTCTTTATATTGGCAAAGGGAAGTTGGCTAAGTCAAATGCCGAGCAAGTGGCTAAGATACGGCGAATTGTTGAAGATTTGTCGCTTGAGGTTGCAACGCCGACTGAAGCGCGAGAAAGATTAGCTCTCAAGGGAGGTGACCAAGTTGCTTTCTAGATGGATCAGTTTACTATTTTATGGCTGAGTTTGGTATATTTTTGTCTGGATTCGTCCAGTTGATATATGGCAAAATCCTGAAACTTACCATTTATCACCGAAATAATCAGCCAGATCAATTCAGGCTCAAAAGCCATATTTAGGTCGGTTTTTGACGGCAGATTTGATTGGTTAGGATGAGAATGGAAATGTCCAATCACTTTGTTCGGCGAGCCCCTTAATTCTTGCTCGATATTAATCCGGTCTTGAGGGTCAATCTCGAAGCAATCATTTCCCTGGTTTTTCATTAAATTGGGACTTGGTGCAATTCTTGTAATGTTATGTAGGTCGTCGCATTTATTACCAATCAATAAACCGCAACATTCTGCCGGGTAGCAATTAACGGCTTCAGATTTGATTTGGTTTAAAAGTATTTTAGGTAACTGTATCACTGATGGTGCTCAAATTTTATCTCACTAATAATCGAACCGTTATTGGCATCTAGTATTAACAGGCGGACATTTTTTGTCTTACTATTGATATGGACAATTATGCTATCATTAGACGTTGTTACCTGTTGAATCCATTCTTGTTTCGTTAATGGTATCACAATATTTTTTGTTGGCCTTGTTTTTATGCTTCCGGTTACATCAGATATTATTGAATTTTGTGTTTCTTCTGCGGGAGTTTTGTTAAACAAATTGAATTCTTGATTAGTGGCACGTTTATATATTCCAAATCCCAGCAATGTGAGTCCGCTAATTATTATAAGGCCTAGAAATAAAACAATTGAAATTAAGGCCTTGTTATTTTGCATGATTATAGTCCAGTGTTCTTTCCATGAAGAATAAATCTAATACAAATGTAATCAACGTATTGGTTGAAGAGGCTTTTTCTGGTAACCGCCTTGATAAATTTCTCAGCCAACGTCTTGTTGAATATTCTCGCTCGAGGATCAAGTCATTAATACTCAAGGGATACGTTTCAAACGCGAGGCAGAAAATAACCGACCCTTCGCATCGGGTCAAACCCACAGAGAGTTATGTGATAGAGGTACCGGCAGTGAGGCCTGCAAAGCCGGTTGGACAAAAGATTTTTTTAAATGTGATTTATGAAGATGTTGACTTAATAGTTATTGATAAGCCTGCGGGTCTTGTCGTGCATCCGGCCGCTGGAAATCAGGATATGACAATGGTTAATGCACTTATTTTTTATTGTGGAGATAGTTTATCTGGTATTGGTGGTGAAACGCGTCCGGGGATTGTGCATCGCTTGGATAAAGATACGAGTGGACTGATCGTTGCAGCAAAGAATGATATTGCTCATCGTGGATTAGCGAAACAGTTTGCTGAGCGCAGTGTTGAACGAGCGTATAAGGCGGTTGTTTGGGGTATGCCGAGAGAAAAATCTGGCACTATTGAGGGAAATATTGGACGAAATCCACGTAATCGAAGAAAAATGGCCATTGTCAATCGTGGAGGAAAACATGCTATAACTAAGTATTGGGTTGAAAAAAAAATAGGAATTAAGGATAAGTTTTGGGCCAGTTTGATCAAATGTCGCCTGCAAACTGGTCGGACACATCAAATTCGAGTGCATCTTACCAGTATTGGCAATCCTATAATTGGAGATCCTCTCTATGGAGCAAGGGATTCTCGAAAAGTTTTCAACGATATAAGCATGGATTTTCAGGATAGTATAAAACTATTGAAAGGGCAGGCACTGCATGCCTATTTGATAGGGTTTAGGCATCCAATCACTGGTGAAAAAATAAAGTTCGAAAGCTCTCTACCCGCTGACATTGAAGCATTGTTATAATTTAATATTTTATTGGTCTATGTATTGCTCGGTGCCGTTTAGTTATGTACGGAAGGTGAGGGACTGTTTGAAGAATCGTTTTTCACTAAGCCACTTTCTAGTTCAGGTCGTGCCGCTACATCTTTACCCCATTCGCCTATTAATTCTCGTTGTCGATTGCGGGACCGAGCGATGCGACGTTGCCCCATTATTGTCAGTAGCGTGCTCACGGCAGAAGGGATAATGATATAAAGAATCCAGCCAAAGCCAGCTGCCCCATACATTATAACGAGGTCAAACACATCCGTGATAATCTGGATGGCCTGAGACATGTTATTATTGCCTGCCCAAAGTTCAAATATTGATGGGAAGATCCCTGTTATATTCATAGAACCAACACAAAAGGTTGCGTATTTACCTGACGACTTGTCTACAACAAAAGCTACCATTGTTGGTAGTAATCCAATAAGAAGGACTACAACAGACTCTGGAAACTTGAGTAAAATAATCGATAGTAGTACTACCCAAAGCAAGGGTTTCAAAGATCCATCGCTAAATTTCTTCGGTTTTTTATCTTGCCGGGCTTCCCCGTTTTCTGACATTTTAAATCCTTATTCCCCCCTGATTATTACCATTAGGTGATCATGATAAGAAAGATGATAACGATCATAATTAAACCCGATATTACTGAAGCAGCTTGTTTACTGGTTCGCTCACCGGACTCAGACTCTGGCCCGATGTTGTTTCTAATTTCTTCTATTTCATCTTCTGTTTCAGAATACTCTTTCACTGCGGCTAAATAATTCTTTTCATCTTCTTGCTTTTCGGTAGGATTATCTAATAAAGACAAAAGTTCTGATAAATTACCACTTCTAACGATGCTTGGAACGGCGGATTCGATTTCTTTTCGTTTGCCGCGACTATGATAGAGCCTAATGACCGGCCCCATTAATCCACCCACCCACTTTGCTAGTCCAAGAAGCGTCCCAATATTCATAGTGTTTTGTAAATCCACCAATAATCGTAGCATGCTTAGTGTTGCCATGGCATCATCAAGATCGCCTAGTTTAGAGACAGATTCATCCATATTGTCAGAGCTGCGCGAAGCAATAAAAGCTGCGATGTGGCGATCGATGGGACTTTGCTTTGTGTCTACCAATTTCTGGACAGAATTTAAAGTTTGAAGCAAATCACTAACCGAATAAATATTCTCTTTCACAATAATAGGGCTTTGACATGCACAACCTGGATTGGCTTCATACAGACATCTTTCAATTCCAAATCCCGGACCAGCTTTTTGGAGATGGCTAGCCATCTTGGCGTAAGATTCTAATTCGGTATGTTGATAAGGGTTTGATTCATTGGATATAGTATACCAGATGTCAGGCACACCATTGACGATAGATTCTATATAGATCGAGGTATTGCCCTCACGCAGAGACTCAATTGCCATGGCCGACCCAAAACCATCAGGCATGTAGCTGATATCTTTATATGTAATGGGGCCTTTTGGATCCATCAACATCAAGACGCGAGATAATAGTAACTCATCGGCATGTGGTATTGCTTCTGTAAAAGCCGCTGCATTTTCTTTGGCAACTTTGATGGCATCGGCCAAAAGTATATCTTGCAAACCTTCCTCAATCCATTCCTCGAGTGAACCATCCTTAATTATATTTAGTGCACTTTCCCTGTGGGTGGACATTGAAAATCCAAGAGCTCGGGATATTTTGTGGTCAACTCCGCCGAACCTGAAAGATCGCCGAGATTTGTTGACCAATACATTTTTTATAGGTTTAACATGGTGTCCTCGCAACCAGGTGTCTAATTCTTCAAAACTCCAGCGCTCAGTTTTATTATCTTGGAGCATTCCTCGGATTGGGGCCATTAGATTTCTAGTTAGTAATTTTTCTCCAACTAGCGTCTTAAAACTTGTCAGTGCTATTTTTGAAAAGATAATTTGCTCTGGTGATTTGCCACGAATAGGGTTTCGTTCTTGAATAAGTAGGGCTAAAGTTGCCCCCAGTGCGTAAATATCATCATCGAGGGATCCTTGTCCTCTGCCACCTTGTCCCGCCATGCCTCTTTCAATGGTTTCGTACTCGAGGGATTGGTCGAAGCCTGGGGGTGATGTCACAAATTCGCCAAAAATTATTTCTTCTTGGTCCGTGTCAGTGAAGAAAATATTGTTTGGCCGGATATTTCGATTGGTTAGTCTGCGTTCCCGTAAACTGAGAAGTGAACTGATACCAGTCTTTGCTATAAGGTTTGCAGTCTCTACCTTTTTCTTTTTTGGAACATCCTTAGCCTTAAAAAAATGATCAACTCGACCTCCCAGGGGGCACTTGAAAATTAAGACAAGGCATTTTTGTCCCAGGATTGGCCAATCGATATTGCCAAAGGATACGAGATTGAGGTTACCAGGTAAGGCTTTACCCGATATTTTTTCCACTTCACTTAACCTTACAGGTAACCCTGGTATACAAATTAATCCGAACAACTGAAGTTTGGGTTGCATTCGATCTTCGGCCTTAAATGCTCGTGCCGATGGCGAATCAAATTCTGGTAACGGATTATTTGGATAAATATCAAAGCGATTGTGTAAAGATGATGGTGATAAAGCCTTTGAAGAGGTTTCAAGTTTGGAAAGTTGGGCTTCAAGTTGATCTTGTTCATCTGCGCGCGCGTTATCTAAATTATCCGTACCCGCGTCTTCAACTTGGTTGTCGTCTCGAGGCGTATTTTGATTATCATTGATATTTGATTTTGGGCTTCCCTTGGCTTCGGACAGATCAGTAGGGTTAGGATCAAGACCCGACCCTAATTCTTTTTCCAATTCTGTTGACGTGTCACCCATAAGCTCTGATCACTTTTCTAGCGTCAGTTTAACTAAACCCCAATTCAAAATTTGGGTCCTATATACTAATTTATTGCTATTATTACACTGTACAATGAAACTTATCTTCATAATACCCATATATAGCAATTTACACTTAAAATTCTTTTAAGTGATTGCCGCCTTTCTATACGTATTTTAGGTATTAGTAAATTTAAAATAATATTAATTTGCAAATGGATCTTGTACCAAAATTGTATCGTTTCTCTCTGGACTGGTAGAAAGGATTGAAATTGGTGTTTCTATCAACTCTTCAACACGCCGAATGTATTTAATAGCTGCATCTGGAAGTTCAGTCCATGATCGTGCCCCGTACGTTGGTTCAGTCCATCCTTCAATAACCTCAAAAACGGGCTCTACTTTTGATTGGCCAAAAATCGAGGCTGGAAAGTAATCTAACTTTTTGCCTTCAAGAAAATAATTTGTGCAAATTTTCAATTCACTAATGCCATCTAATACGTCTAGTTTTGTGAGGGCAATTCCTTTAATTCCGCTGACTTTAATGGCCTGTCGTACCATTGTAGCATCAAACCAACCACAGCGTCGTTTCCTACCCGTTACAGTTCCAAATTCATGTCCCCGTTCACCTAATCTCTGTCCAATCTCATCTGTTAGTTCAGTCGGGAAAGGGCCTGCCCCAACCCTTGTTGTGTAGGCTTTTGCTATACCAAGATTAAAATTAGCCGTTTGGGCGCCTTGCCCAGATCCAAGTCCAGCTGCACCGGCTAAAGTATTGGAAGACGTTACAAATGGGTAGGTGCCGTGATCAATATCGAGCATAGCTCCTTGGGCTCCTTCAAAAAGGATATTTTTGCCATCTTTTTGGGCGTCGTCCAATTGACGCCACACTGTTTTAACAAAAGGGAGAATCTTTGGTGCAATTTTCAGAAGTTGTTTGCTAACGTCTTTTCCTACAATTTCCGACGAGCCAAATCCACGCAACAATGCGTTGTGGTGAAGTAGCAGGTTATCTATTCTTGATTCCAATATATCTCTATTTACTAGATCGCCGGCCCTGATGGCACGTCTTCCAATTTTATCTTCGTATGCGGGGCCAATACCGCGACCCGTTGTTCCTATTTTAATGCCTTCTTTTGATCCTTCGCGGATTTTATCTAACATTGAGTGTAGAGGTAAAATGAGCGAAACGTTTTCTGCTATTGAAAGATTTCTAGGGTTTATTTCTATACCCTTAGTTCTAAGAGTCTCAATCTCTTCCACTAAAGCCCAGGGGTCAAGAACCACACCGTTTCCAATAATGGATAATTTATTCGGGCGCACAATTCCGGACGGAAGCAGGCTAAGTTTGTAGGTGATTCCATCAATAACTAGGGTATGGCCAGCATTATGACCCCCTTGAAACCTGACTACTACGTCAGCACGCTCGGAAAGCCAGTCGACTATTTTACCTTTTCCTTCGTCACCCCATTGGGCGCCAACGATGACGACATTCGCCATTCTGTTTCCTTTATAATAGAGTAGCAGGGACTATTTGATTGCCATTCCAGTAGTGGGAGCAGCCAAATTTGTCAGCTTTGAAATTAGCATTTAAATTATTTTCTTCAAAGTGTTCAACAACTATCCAGCCTTCTTTCCTTAATTTAAAAACGACCTCCGGTTTTGATGATGGCACCAACACACGGTTTTTCTTTTGAGGTTTTGGTAGGGCACGCAATATTGTGTCAATAAAAAGTGATACTCCTGTAGCTGTTTCCGGAGCTCTGATACCATCCGCATCATTCACTAGGTAACGTCCGCCGCGTCCAATTTCGCCCCTGACATTTAATGCAAAAAATGTGAATGTCGTTCCGGTGTGATATTCGTAACCACGAGTTTCTACAGGATCAACAGTTAATTTTAAATCAGGCGCGCTTTTTTTTAAGCAGAATATAATATCAGAAAGATTCTGTATTTCAGCCGCAGCTTCTTTTGGCAGATTGATTCCTTGGAATTTTTCTAATGCCTTGTCAACAGGCCCTACGGATTCCAATAATGCATTTAAAATAGTACCTGCTTCATTGCCAAGTTCTTTGGCAAGCAAACCAACACCGGGCCCATCTTTTTGATTAAGGGCAATTCTGATTTTGTTATCTTTGGCTGATAAATCAATACCTAGCTTCTCACATGTTATTGGCACTAAGGTTGGTAAACCTAGATCAATGGATAGGTTGGCAACACCTACATTGGATAAGGCTTCTGCTGCCATTAATATGACTTCTGCATCGGCTCGCGGAGAATGTGAGCCAATTAATTCTGTTCCGATTTGTGCAAACTGGCGTTTTGGTCGTAGGTCTGAACCTTTCACTCGTAATACTTGGCCGGCATAACTCAACCTAAGTGGGCGCTGGACGTCGCAGAGCCGCGTAGACGCTATGCGTGCAATTTGCAGTGTCATATCAGCACGAATACCCAGCATCCGTTGCGATATAGGGTCCATCATACGAAAAGTCTGTTTTGCCGTTTTGGTGCCGCTGCCACTTAGGAGAATATCTTCAAATTCTATAAGCGGCGGTTTAACACGTTCGTAGCCATATTGGCTGAATGAAGCCATTAACATTTCCGTGATTTCCGCTTCAAACTCTGCTTCGGGCGGGAGAATATCTGCTAGTCCAGTAGGCAATAAACCTTTGTGTGCGATATCATTCATGTGGTTATATCCATTTACATCATCTTTAAATAAAATTTAACGGGACGTAGCTCTATTTTATATCTATTAAAGTTATTTCGTTATGGCGCATTAGAAATTACAAAGCCAGCCAGATTTCTTTAAAGGTTGTGGTGAAGAGGTTGATCCGGTTGGTTATGGACGTCAAAATTCAAGAAACTTATTAGGAGTTGGCTACCTACCATCAAAGGTAAGGCAGCGATTATAACGGTGCCCGCAGTCGCCGGTGTCCCAGAAGTTGAACTTTTATACCATTCGAGACTTCCAAATATGGCCCCAAATGCAATAAAAATCAGACCAATAATGAGTTCAATTGATGCTATACTGAAGTCACGCACAAAATAATTATAGACGATCCGTCGAAAGAGATTTGTAAGGTGTTTGGTAAAAAAAGGTAATAAAATTCTAGAAACCTTCAAACTGCTTTTTTCATTTCCATAAATAGCGGGGATCGGGACGTCAGCAACGACAGCTCGCGATATATTCAGATGGAAAAGCATATCGGATTCAAAAAAATAGCCACGACTAAATTTATCTAATGGTAATTCTCGAGCTACTTTTCTATGAATTGCCGTAAAACCATTAGTAGGATCAAAAACTTTCCAATAACCGCTCGACATTTTTGATGCAAATGAAAGTACTAGATTACCAAAAAGTCTAAGTGGTGGCATTTTAGAGAGACCGGTACGTCGAAAAAATCGGTTCCCCTTAGTATAGTCAGCTTCACCAGCCTTAATCGGTCTAATGAGAGTTTGAATCATTCGAGGGTCCATTTGTCCATCACCATCTACTTTGACGATAATATCTGTTCCAAGCTCAATAGCTTTTTTGTAGCCGGTTATTGTAGCACCTCCAACACCTTTATTGTTCTCATGGGTAATGATGTGTAATCTAGCATCGTTGTAATTATTGCGTATAAATTCGCCCGTGTTATCCGGACAACCATCATCAATCACAATTATATGGGAAATTGCAGAATCTATTTTATTCAGTACATCTAGAATTTGGTCCTTTTCACGATAACACGGTACCACGACGGCAATTTGTTGTTTTGTGGAAGAATCATCGCTTAACGAAGAAAGGGGTGATCGTTTATTTGACATATTTGAAACATAGTCTGGTCATTAAATTGACGCAAGCGCTTGGGTTGGTTGTTAGTTTGTTTATTTTACGCAGATTTCGTTGACAATAGACAGAAAAACAGAAGAAAATAAATGAGAAATCGATTAGTATTAGGATGCAGTAAATTTATGCAATTGCCGTGACATTATTTTTTTGAGACGTTGGAAAAAAAAGCTCTACAAGAAGCTACATCAATTCTATAGGTCATTTAATCTTAGCTTCTCTGAAAAGCACATGTTTTCGTGCAATTGGATCAAATTTGCGGAATTCCATTTTTTCTGAGTGATTTCGTGGATTTTTCTTAGTTACGTAGTAAAATCCTGTATCAGCAGTGCTGACAAGCTTTATTAAAACTGTCGCTGGCTTAGCCATTTCTCAACGCCTATGTTTTTATTAACAAGTTGGCGCAGAATAACGATCCCGCCGCTTCTGTCAACTATTATGCAGTGCTGTTAGTTAACGGAGGCGACTGAAGGAGTTAATGCAATAACTCTTTGATATAGCGATGTGTTTAGGAGTAACTCTTCAGCGATTTTTCTATCAAGTGGGTTTATTTTTTGCGTGGTTGGGCAGATCGCCTTAAGGCGGTTTCTTTTCCACTTCTGGCGGATATTAACCGTATGCCATGCGCGTAGGTTTTTTATATGGTCATCTTGGTTCAACGCTGCCTGAATGTATTCTGTGGCCGTTGGTTTTACTTCTCCTGTGGCACAAACCGTTGGTGGTACACCGAGTTCATGGAGAAGATAACCTGACGGGGCTTGAAAATAAGACCAGGTTAAAGCAATTTCACCATTATTTGGCAGCCTTATGATTGTTTGAACCGTACCCTTGCCATACGATGTTGATCCTATCACAATCGCGCGTGAATGATCTTGCAGCGAAGCGGCAACAATCTCAGAGGCGCTAGCCGACTTTCCATTTACTAAGATTATCAAGGGCAATCCTCCAGTAACATCGGTGCCGCGTGCTTCATAATCATGATCGCTTAAAGGGTGACGCCCTCTAGTGGAAAGAATTCTACCCCTAACTAAAAAGAGGCTTGAGACTTTTACCGCCTGTTTTAGGAGTCCTCCCGGGTTGTTTCTTATGTCAAGTATAATGCCTTTAACTTGGTTATTTGACTTGTCACGTATGTCGTTTAGCCCTTTAGAGAGATTTGAAGCCAAATTTTCTGCCGTATTATCGTTAAACCCACGCAGTTGTATATAGAGGATATTGTTTTTTATTGAATATGAGCTGGTTGGTATAATAATACGATCCCGTCTCAGAGAAAATTTAAGTGATAAGAATCTGTTTATTTTTTTTGGATTGCCTATAGAACGTAAAACTCTAATTTCAACAATCGATCCTATTTTTCCACGCAAGTATTTTGTGGCTTTAGGGTATTTTAATCTTGCTAAAGAGTGCCCGTCAGCATGGGTTATAATATCGCCTCTTTTTAATCCTGCCTTTAATGCCGGTGTTTCTAAAAATACCTGGGTTACGATAATACCGTTCGGCTTGTGGTTAAAACGAATACCAATACCACCAAAACCAGATCGTTTTTCGCGGTTCTTTCGGGCTCTTTTCTCATTAGCATATCGCGAAAAAGGGTCGAGCAATGACAAACTTCCATCAAAAATCGCCTCATAAAATCGCACCATTCTTGTTTTCTTAAACACATCTGAGTCGCTCCGACTATCGTAAATGGCGTTGACTATTAAATTGGCCCAGCCGTCATGATCGTCTTTTCTAGGTAAATCATATAGATGTTTTTGTATAGAATCTGATTCAATACTGATCTTATCAGAGTTCTCTTCTATACGAATAGTTGGATCGATCGTGGTTAAGCCGCGCAAGCCTTCTTTGGCTAATTCTGCGGCAGAAATTTCTTCGACATACCGTTCTGACATTTTTTGGAACCCCACGGAAAACGTTTTGACTGCAATTCTAGCTTCTACATTGTCCGGACTTCGGGTTGTTTTTATTTTTTGGCTTGTGCAAGCGACAAGTGAGCACAGAAATAATATTGTAACTATCTTTGTTGCTAACTGCATAAGTTGATATATGTCCTAATTCCGTTTCACGGGAGTTATTGTGTATTATTTTTGACAAATCGTCATTATCTTATGGATATATATTTTTGTTTTTCCGCTTGGTTCTTAGGTTAGTTCCTGTAGGATTGTCAATTGTTAGCACTAAAGATCCTGAAATTGGATTAGCCTCTTTGAGAATTACATCAATTTTCATGCCCAGATGGAACACTTTTTTGTTTCGCGATCCCTTTAGTAGTATTCGTTTTTCATCGAATTTATAAAAATCGTTGGGCAAGGAACGAATTGGCACCAGTCCGTCAGCGGCTATTTCATCTAACGTCACGAATAAACCAAATTTTGTGACCCCGCTTACTTTTCCATTAAAGACTTTGCCAATTTTATTGGTCAAGTAAGCAGCCGAGAAGCGATCAATAACATCTCGTTCGGCGATGGCAGCACGTCGCTCGGTAACGCACAAATGTTGACCAATCACTTCAATATCAGGAGGATCATCGTTAAAACCACCCGGGCTAGATTCCAATGCAGAGATGAGTAAACGGTGGATAACTAAATCTGCATACCGACGGATTGGTGATGTAAAATGACAATA
>CAZXSC010000086.1:0-11937 GCA_964643045.1 uncultured Rhodospirillaceae bacterium | reverse complement strand
TGGCTTGACCTCTTTGTATCGCTTATAAGGTTTTCAGTAAATTCTATCATTAATTTGCATCGCCCGGTTCAAAGTTTAAAATGAAAGTTTTCACCCAGCATCGTACTATCATGTTTAGCGATTGTGATAATGCGCAGATGGTTTTTTATCCAAATTATTTTCAATGGTTCGATCGCGCAACCCAAAACATGTTCAATGAAGTTGGCTTGGCTTGGAGCAAGATGTGGCCAGATTATAACATAGCAGGCATTCCGTTGGTGGATGCTCAAGCGACATTTGTGGCACCTCTCCGAATGGAAGATCAGGTTATCATTGATACCTGGGTTGAAGATTGGACTGGAAGAGTGGGAATAGTGCGACATAATATACGGAAAGATGGTGTCGTGCATGTTGAGGGAATTGAAAAACGAGTTTGGGCCATAAAAGCTCCCGAAAAACCGAAAGGTATTCGTGCGGAACCCCTGCCCATAGAAATTCTTGAACGTTTATGTGAAAACTAACACATAATTTCTTACGGTATGATCGATATACGAGTTCGTTTATGTGTCAAGCAAAGCCTTTGACAAGAGCATCATTCAAACGCTTAGAAAAGGTAGTAGGGTCGCCAACGGCCTCACCTTCAATTATACGTGCTTGGTCTAAAAGCAAATGGGCCATATTATGGAGATCTTCTTTCTTGCTCAGGTCATCCGCTATAGCAGCAAGTTTTTTTACCAGATCATGTCCCGGGTTTATTTCTAAGATTCTGCTAGCGTTTTGAACATCGGTGTGGCCTTGTTGTTTTAGCATCCGGGCCAGGTGTAAGTCCATATCGCCTTCCCCGGCAACGAGACAAACTGCGCTGTCAGTCAATCGATCTGAAGCTCTTACTTCTTTTACAGAATCCCCAAGAGCCTCTTTGAAGGCCAGAATGAGTTTAGCGGTTTGACTATTATCTGATTTTGCCTTTTTTTCTTTTTTGACCTCACCACTGTGTTTTATACTCTCCAGATTAATTTCACCAGATGTAACAGATTTGAAATGTTTTTCATTATATTGACCAACCATTGGCAGCCAAAATTCGTCAACCGGATCCGTTAAGAGAAGAACATCTATGCCACGTGCCTTAAAGCCCTCAATTTGTGGTGAAGATCTCAACATTTCGCGATCTTCACCAGTTATATAAAATATATCCGTCTGTCCTTCATTCATGCGCTCAACGTAGTCTGGAAGACTTATAATACCATCACTGCTGGTGGCATTAAAACGTGCTAGCTCAAGAAGTGTGTCACGGTTTTCGTGGTCTTCATAGATTCCTTCTTTGAGGACCGCACCAAAATTGTCCCAGAAAGTTGCGTACTCTTCCGGTTTTTTGGATGCTTTCTTTTTGAGTTCAGAAAAGATGCGTTTCATTAAAGCTTTTTTGATATGAGTGATAAGTACATTATGTTGCAGCATTTCACGGCTAACATTTAGGGGTAAATCTTCCGAATCAACAATGCCCCTTGCGAACCTTAAATATCCCGGCATCAAGTCTTCGCAATCGTCTGTTATAAATACCCGTTTGACGTATAGTTTGACCTTATGTTTCCGTTCAGGATTCATTAGGTCGAAAGGTTTGGATGAGGGGATAAATAATAGATTGGTGTACTCGATTTTACCTTCAGCCTTATTATGAAGTGTCAGCCAGGGGTCATCAAAAACATGACCTACATGATGGTAGAATTCTTTATACTGTTCTTCCGTGATATCTGATTTACTTCTTGTCCAAATAGCAGAGCCACTATTTAATTGCTCTATAGAGGTTTCTTTACCATCAGTTTTTTCCATTTTTATCGGAATAGAAATGTGATCTGAGTATGTTTTAACGATGTTTCCAATACGCGCTTCTTCAAGATATTCTTTGTTATCTTTGTTTAGATAGACCGTTACTGTAGACCCCTGATTAGCTATTTCGGTTTCAACTATTGTAAATAATCCAGCACCTTCGGATGACCATAACCAAGCTTGTTGTTCGCCGGCGCGTTGAGAAATAACTTCGACTTTGTCTGCAACACTGAAGCATGAATAAAAACCCACGCCAAATTGCCCAATTAAATCGGCATCCTTCTTTTTATCACCCGATAAACTTTCTAAAAATGCGGTAGTGCCGGATTTTGCTATCGTTCCCAAGTTTTCAATGAGTTCGTCACGGCTCATGCCTATTCCGTTATCGCTGACAGTTAGACTTTTAGCTTTTTTGTCAACGGAAATAGTAATAGCAAGTTCGGTTCCTGGATCAATTAGCTTGTTATTGGTGAGCGCCAAATAACGTAATTTATCGCAGGCATCTGACGCGTTAGAAATCAATTCACGCAGAAAGATTTCTTTGTTGCTATAAAGAGAATTAATGACAAGATCCAGTACCTTAGTAACCTCGGCTTGGAACTCTAGTTTCTCTTCCTTTTTTTTCTTTGCCATTTTGAGTTAATCTTTCCCTTAACGTTAAATGCAATCAATTTACCTTGGGCATTCATATGTATCTAGATGATTGTTTTTGCAAGGCCTGATTCAATAAATAAAATAAAAAATATATGTTTTGGAAGTAATAACTTTATATTTGTAAGCAACTAATTTGTTGATAATCTTGCTAATGAATATTATCTCTTAATTAAAAAATTATTTTTGCACCTTTGTATTGAATCTTGATCCTTGAGTTATGCAAATTTCAACCAAAGAAAAAATAGTAACAGCTGTCTTGGGTCCTACTAACACGGGAAAGACCCATCTCGCCATGGAACGTTTATTAGCACATGGCAGCGGAATGATTGGATTTCCCTTGAGGCTTTTGGCGCGAGAAAATTACGATAGGGCCGTTGAATTGAAAGGTCCCCGTCAAGTTGCATTAATCACCGGTGAGGAAAAAATAGTCCCGACTTATGCCAAATATTTCTTCTGTACCGTGGAGTCGATGCCGGTTAATAAGCGGGTGGATTTTTTGGCGATCGACGAGATACAACTATGTGCTGATTTAGACCGGGGGCATATTTTTACGGAGCGTTTACTGCATGCACGCGGCGAACAAGAAACAATGTTTATGGGCTCTGAAGGAATATGGTCGTTATTGAAGAAATTAGTTCCTGACGTTAGTTGCATAACACGCCCACGTTTTTCTAAATTAACCTATACCGGCAGTCGAAAAACAATAAGATTGCCGCCAAGAAGCGCTGTGGTTGGGTTTTCTGCTGGCGATGTTTATGCTTTGGCAGAACTTATTCGCCGTCAACGGGGTGGAGCAGCCATTGTTATGGGTGCATTGAGCCCTCGCACTCGGAATGCACAGGTAGCGATGTTTCAAAACGGTGATGTTGATTATTTAGTGGCTACGGATGCAATTGGCATGGGTCTCAACATGGATGTTGATCACATTGCATTTGCATCACTTGATAAGTTTGACGGAACTTTAAGACGAATTTTGACACCAAGGGAATTGGCGCAAATAGCTGGGCGAGCTGGACGGTATATGCGTGATGGTACCTTTGGTGTTACAGGCGATGCGGATGAAATTCACCCAAGTATAATTGAACAGCTTGAATCTCATCGATTTGATCCTATTAAACGGTTTCAATGGCGAAACTCTAATCTCGTTTTTGATTCTGTCGACAGTCTGATAGAAAGTCTTAAAGTTTGTCCAGATAGTTTGAATTTAGAAAAAATACGTCAACCAGACGATGAAAAATTTTTTATGGAATTGGTTTGTGAAAAAGATGTGCAAGAGCGTTTGGACGACAAAAGTGCGATTGAATTACTTTGGCAGGTTTGTCAAATACCAGATTTTAGAAAAAGGACGGCGGGTGGGCATGTCTGTCTGTTATCGCGCATATTTCAGTCAATCAATAATTCAGGAAATTTGAATACTGAATGGATTGCCAAAGAAGTAAGTCGCATGGCTAATATTGATGGTGGCATCGATTCACTTGTAGACCGTATTGCCAATATTCGGATTTGGACATATATCGCAAATAAATCTGATTGGTTGATTAACCCAGAAGATTGGCAGGAGCGTACAAGAGAAATTGAAGACCGTTTGTCGGATGCATTACATGAAAGATTAATTCAGCGATTTGTTGATCAGCGTACTTCTGTATTAGTAAAAAAATTAAAAGATAAAAAAAATCTCCAATCTTCTGTTACCAAAGAAGGCGACGTTATGGTTGAAGGCCACTTTGTTGGTCGAATTGAGGGCTTTAAATTTTTCCCTGATATAACGGATAATGCTATTGCCGGACGAACTGTCTCTGCAGCCGCTTATCGGGCGTTAGCAAATGAGATTCCGCGTCGAGCTACAGCGATAACTGGAACAAGCAATTTAAGGTTTGAGTTAAGCCCGCAAGGAAAAATTTATTGGCTTGATAAAGGTATCACACAACTAGTTGGACGTCTTATCCCTGGCAAAGATACTCTGAGGCCCAGAGCAGAGCTCGTGGCAAGTGATTGTCTTGCTGGTTCATCTAGGATAGCAGTTGGGCACTGTATCCAGAAATGGCTGAATGAACACGTTAGGGAGAACCTCGCGCCTCTCTTTAAAGCTCAAGAAGAAAATTTGACAGGTGCAATACGAGGTTTAATTTTTCAACTCATTGAAAATGGTGGTGTGTTGAGTAGGTACAAAGTGATTGGACAGCTGAAGGCTTTGGGTGAATGCGATTATATTATGTTGCGGCGTTTGAATATCAAAGTTGGTCGTCTGGATATATTTTTTCCAAGACTATTGCGACCTAAGCTGGCAGGTCTCGTTGCATTATTATGGGCAATCCAAAATAAAATAGATCCGGTGCCAGAATTACCGCCTCCCGGTCGTGTGTCCATAGATTATAAGCCTGAAATTCCCAATGGTTTTATGCGGGCCGCTGGATTTAAGCGTGCGGGGGACCTTATGGTGCGCGTTGATATATTAGAGAGAATTATAGGAATGTTGAAATTCCGATCAGAACAAGGTCCTTTTGGTTTGGATAGCAATATATTAAACACACTAGGGTGTTCTGCTGAAAAGGCGGTTTTAGTTCTGCGGTCATTAGGTTATGAAAAAAAGAGTGTAGATCAAATTGGAGAACTGAACGAAGTAGCTTTATATGTTGCAAGAAAGCCAAAACATAATCCTAGAAAAAACAAAATAAATATGACAAGTAGAAAGAGAAAAAAAAGAAACAATTTGGGACCGGATACTATTTTAGAAGAATCGCCTTTTTTGAAGTTGCGCGAGATGTCAATTCGTTGAGCACTATATGTGGGCATACTAAAATTGAGTGAAGTTTTGCGTCTTGATAAATGGTTGTGGCGGGCAAGATTCTTTAAAAGCCGGTCATTGGCGTCTACGATTTGTCAATCGAGCAAGGTTCGTGTCAACGGCAATACTATTTCCAAGGCCCATTATCCGGTAAAGTTTAACGATGTTTTAACATTTACCAAAGGTAGCAGTATCAAAGTAATTAGAATCTTAAAACTTGGCTTGCGGCGTGGACCAGCATCTGAGGCTCGAACTTTATATGAGGATCTTTCTCCGTCGTTAAAATTGGAAGAAAGGAATAATCAAGCTCTTGTAACCGTTGCTAAGCGAGCATCGGGATCTGGTCGTCCCACCAAAAATCAGCGCAGAGCTATCGATCGGTTAATGGCTAAGGGAAAACATTGATAACGAGCTGAAAAATCGAATTTAGTTATTGATAATTTAGCAATGTTCGTGCTAGTGAGGCCTTTGTGATAAATAGAATTAAAAATTTATTTTCGGAATCTTCCTCAAAAGTTATTGAGCCGAAGAGGGACGAACTTCAGGCAGCAGCAGCAGCCTTGTTGGTTGAGGCTGCTTGTATGGACGGTAATTTTGATGAAAAAGAACGGAAGAGTATTTTGGATTTAATACAACGGCATTTTCTATTAAATAGCGAGGAGTCTGCGACTTTGATAGAAGAAGCCGAGAAGGTTGTTGAGAACGCAGGAGAACTTTATACCTTCGCTCGCGTAATTAAAGCACGTTACGAACCTAAGCAACGCATTGAAATGATTGAAATGTTGTGGGAGGTAGCCTTTGCTGACGGTAATGTAGATCATTATGAAAAAAATTTGATCAGCAGGATAGCAGGCTTGATTTATGTTACTGATAAGGACCGCGGTGAAGCGCGAAAAAGAGTAATTGCGAGACTTGGCATTAACTATGTGAACGTGTAAAAATGAATCAAACTATCTTTATATAAAAAAAATTATAAGAATTTAACGGAGACCGAAATGACCTATATTGTCACCGAGAACTGTATAAAATGTAAGTTTATGGATTGCGTCGAGGTTTGCCCCGTCGATTGCTTTTATGAAGGTGAAAATTTTTTGGTAATCAGCCCAGATGAGTGCATTGATTGTGGCGTATGTGAGCCTGAATGCCCAGCTGAGGCAATATTACCGGACACGGAAGATGGATTAGATGAGTGGCTTGAACTTAACACTAAATTTTCAGCTATTTGGCCAAATATTACAGCCGCAGGAACCTCTCCGGCAGATGCGGAGGAATGGAAAGGTAAAGACGGTAAAAGAGCTGAATTAAGTGAGAATCCTGGCTCAGGCAGTTAATAACATTATTAAAATAGTTATTTATTTGCTTCATGTGGTGACTTGTTAGATTACCTTTCTCTTTGTATTCAGGGTTAAAATTATTGTACAACTGAGACTTATCTGCGTTTTTTCTTGAAAATCAGCCTAGTTGGATTAAATCCTGAGGACTGGAATGGTTTTGAGAGACGAAAGATAATTTTCAAATATAATTTTAGAAGGCATCACTTATAATTTGGGAAGGTATAGCTAGCCTTTTAACATTAACTTAGATTTTTTTGAAGGAAATAGAATTATGGCAACAAAGAAATCTGGAAAAAAGCCAGTAGTTGAGTTTAAAGAAGGTGATTTTGTAGTTTATCCCACGCATGGTGTTGGCCAAGTTACGGGTATTGAAAAAGAAACTATTGACGGACAGTCATTGAAATTAGTTGTGGTTACTTTTGAAAATGATCGCATGACACTTAGGGTTCCATTTAACAAAATGGAAACCTCGGGTTTGCGAAAAGTAAGTTCGCAGAAAATTATGGGTGAAGCTGTTGATACGCTTAAGGGTCGAGCTAGAATAAAAAGGACTATGTGGAGTCGACGTGCTCAAGAATATGAAGCAAAAATCAATTCGGGTGATCCTCTTTTAATTGCTGAAGTTGTTCGTGATCTGCATCGTAATGTTGGGCAGCCTGATCAATCGTTTAGTGAGCGCCAAATTTATGAAGCTGCACTCGAGCGCCTCGCCGGTGAATTCGCAGCTGTTGAAAGTATTGATAAGGACCAGGCTACAGAAAAATTAGAGGCAGTTTTGCACGCCCCTTAACTCTTGGTTTGTTGGTTATTTAGCTCAACCCTGCTTTAATTTGCAAAGCAATTGTTTAGCATTTAATTCGGATTAATTTGGCCTATTTTATTTTTCTGAAATGACCTTGATAAGTTGGCCTTTCCGCAGATTTTGGTTGGATTTTAGGCCATTAATTACTCGAAAGGTATCTTCTTTTAAATTATTGATACTCATTTGTTTTGAAAAGCTTTGTACAGTATCTTCAGCACCAACCGATTTCACCAATATTCTGTTTGGCGAGATTTTTCTAGCTTCAGCATGCGAAATACTCCGCAGGCTATATGTTATTTCACGCAGTTTCGAGGCAAGTTTCTGAGTGTAGCGAGTTTTTGTTGTGAATTGAAAACGATATATACGGGAGCTGTTATAGCGGATGGCAACCAATCGAAGATCAAAGACACTAGTTCGTCGGCGTATGCGTTTTGTTGCCGTTACACCAGACATGCCATTTACGCTGATCCGGTCTACTGTAGAAAAATTAGCATTACGTGCCCAGACATTCTGAATATATTGCGTTATCGGTCCGGAATACGATTTCGGTGCTGTATCAAATTGGACCAGAGAGTTGTGTGGTCCCTTTGCAATAACCATCATTGGGCTATTAAAAAGTCGAAATTCTTCCGGCACATCAAATCGGAAGCGGAGTTTTGGATGAATAAATGTTTGGCCCTTTATTAGGCCTTCTTTTGGATCGTCTCCATGAATTATATTATGCAGTTGTTCCATATAATCGATAGTTCCAGTTCTTGATCTTGGCCCCGTATTTTTAGTATTAACGATGGCGTGTTCAACGCGGTCAAGGGTCCGAGGGTGGGTTGCAAACATATCCTTATGATCAACACTGGCTGGATCTTTTCGGTGAAGTTTAGCTTGCAATTGGCTGTATGCTCTAAGTTTTTTTAAGAATGTTGCCATTGACTCAGTATTGTAGTTACTTCTCGACAAATAACGAACCCCAAGGCTATCTGCCTCAAATTCTTGGCTTCGCGAGTAGCCTTGGATTAACGCTTTACTGGCAAAATTTGTTATTTCACCGGCAGTTGAACCTAGAAGTATGCTGGTTGCCATTGAGAGGCCACCAGCTAACATTGAGCTACTGTATCTCTGTGCAGTATGACGAGCAGTGACATGCCCAATCTCATGCGCTATTACGCCTGCTAGTTCCGCCTCATTGCTTGCCAATGCCATTAAACCACGGGTCACATAAATATAACCTCCGGGTAATGCTAAGGCATTTACTAAAGGAGAATTTAAAACAGTAAATGTCCATTTTATGTTTGGGAGTTCTGATTTTTTAGCAAGATGATTCCCGATTTTGTTCACGTAAGTTTGAACCCTATTATCATTATAACGTCCGCCAAACGCTTTAAGAATTTTAGGGTGTTCTTTTCGACCGATTCGAATTTCATCATTTGTTGACATTAGGCCAGTAAAACTCTGATTACCCGTGGCCGGGTTAACTGAGCAGGCTCCAAGAAACGGTGTTGATGATAAGATGAGTAAAAACGAAATTCGTTTGGAATAGTCTCGTATCTGTATTATTCCAATAATAAAAATTAATTTACAGTAATACAATGTTCATCAGTCCTTAAAAATTTAATACAAATATTTTTGTCTAGTTTTTGACAGATTACCCTCGGCGGTCTACACAAAGTAACCATGGACGTTTCTTCTACAATATATCAGCTTTATCCAGAAATTGAAGTGTACTCAAAAGGCATGCTTGATTTGGATGGTCACCATCAGATGTATTGGGAAATTTCAGGTAATCCAGAGGGGTCTCCGGTTGTGTTTCTACACGGTGGACCGGGCGCCGGCGCATCAGCCTCGCACCGACGTTTTTTTGATCCTGAATATTATAAAATAATAATTTTTGATCAAAGGGGCAGCGGCAGATCAAAACCTTTTGCAGATATTACCAATAACACTACCCAAAATTTAGTTCGCGATATGGAAATTTTACGTCAATATTTGGAGGTAGAAAATTGGGTGATTTTTGGTGGATCTTGGGGGTCTTCGTTGGCATTAGCTTACGGTATTTCGTATCCCGAACGTGTAAAAGGTTTTATCTTGCGGGGACTTTTCTTGTGTACCCATAGAGAGCTAAATTGGTTTCTAAAAGGAATCCGAATGGTATTTCCCGAAAATTGGAGCGAGTTTTATAACTATATTCCGGAATCTGAGAGGAGTGACCTACTTCAATCTTATTACAAAAGGCTGGTTAGCCCAGACACTACTATTCATGAGGCAGCCGCTCTCGCTTGGGGTCAATTTGAAGGATCTTGTTCAACATTATTGCCTAACGATAGAGGTTGGATTTCTGGGGATTCCGGCCGCATTTTATTGGCTCTAGCTAGGATCGAAGTGCATTATTTTTTAAATAATTTTTTTCTGTCTGATAATTATTTCCATAGATATTTAAACAATATAAGTCATATCCCGGCAACTGTGGTTCAAGGACGTTACGATATGATCTGCCCAATTGTAACAGCTTATGATTTTGTTGAGCTTTGGCCAGAAGCCGAATTAATCGTTGTATCTGATGCAGGACATTCGGCAATGGAGCTCGGTGTAAGATCAGCATTAGTAGCCACCACAGAAAATTTTAAACAGCTATAATTACTAACTAATTTGGCATTAATTAAATAATGATTCAGATTCTAAAAGAGTTTTGTTAGGAATGAGTATTTTCTTGCATACAATGTAAACAAAATTAGAATGGCGCCTGGAATTATATTTAACCTAATTTGACTGACCCTAGGTAAAATTATCCTGTGACCTGTGTGATAAATAACATTTATTCTCCGTTGATTGCAGTATTAGTTGCTTTAGTACTGTTGTGCGTTACTGACAAGGTTAGGGCAGATGGTGTTAAAAAAGATGATCCGGCTTTTTTTTCAATAGGTGTAGGGAAATATGATTTTAACCGCAGAAAAGAAACTGGAACCGAATTCCGGCTCGAATATAGGTCTGAAAAAAAAGTGTCAATATTTAAACCTTTTATGGCAATTTCTGCTACCAATACATCACAAGGGTTTGTCGGAGCTGGTATTTTATTGGACCTTTTCATTGGGCGCAGGATTGTAATAACGCCGTCTTTTTCACCCAATTATTATTGGGGGGGTAATAATCAATTAGACCTTGGCCACGCATTAGAGTTTCGGTCGCAATTGGAATTGGCATATAGGTTCGATAACCGGGCTCGTCTAGGTCTGGCAATTTCTCATTATTCAAATGCCAGTTTAGGGGATACAAACCCTGGTACCGAAACTGCCACTGTCTATTTTTCGTTACCTCTTGAATAGGAGCGTTGATCACAGCCTTGATTAAATAGTTCTGTATAATACCTTTAATCGAGACAATCATTCGCAAGCCTTGTTGCGTTAAATATGGGTGTTCTTGTTAATAATAATCAAAACATGTAATAGGTCATACAGTGTGGTCTGGTAACTCAGTTGGATAGAGTGCGAGATTCCTAATCTCGAAGTCGGAGGTTCGAATCCTCTCCAGACCACCACCTTTTATTAAGAGTTTAAGGTCAGTGTTGAGAAATATTGTGTATTTTAATTAATCAATGTCAAATCTCATAAATTGATTGCGAAATTAAAGGATTTCCGAGATGGCTCGCTCTAATTTTAATAATCGTCGTTGGTTATTGGTCAATTATCCTAAATCCATGCCTGAAGAAAATAATTTTCGCCTCGATGTTGTTCAAGAAATTCCAGAGGTGGAGGAAAATGAAATATTGGTCAAAGCTAGTTATCTCTCAGTTGATCCTTACATGAGGGGGCGCATTAGTCCTACTAAAGGGTATACAGCAGGGGTCGAATTAGGCCATTTAATGCCGGCAGGTGGGGTGGGTGTAATAATAGAATCTCGGGCGGGTCAATATAAACCTGGCGACGAGGTGTTAATAAAAGATTTTGGTTGGCAAGAATATGTAGTGGTGGAGGCTGATATGGCCGAAAAAGTGGATACCAACTTTTCCCCTATTCAAAGTTATTTAAGTTATATGGGAATGCCAGGCCTTACGGCATATTTTGGTCTTTTTGATGTTGCAACCGCTAAACCGGGAGATTGCGTAGTAGTTTCTGCAGCCTCAGGTGCGGTTGGGCAAGTTGTGGGTCAGCTGGCTAAAGCTCGTGGTTGTCGGGTGGTAGCCATAGTCTCAAATGATGACAAAATTAATTGGTGCAAGGAAATTGGATATGATGTTGGTGTTAATTATCGGAATGCCGCCAATCTTTCAGATGAAATAAAAGCTGTTTGTCCAAAGGGCGTGGATGTATATTTTGATAATACTGGAGGTCCAATAAATGATGCAGTAATGGAAAATCTAAATCTTAATGCTCGAATTGCCGTTTGTGGTGTTATTGCTCTTTCTGATAAAATAGATAAACCAGATTTTGGTCCCCGTTACTTCAGGCAAATCCTAATAGCACGAGCTCGTATCCAGGGATTTTTGGTGTTTGACTTTATTGATCGCTACCCAGAAGCGAGGGACCACATAAGTAAGCTTATAAATACAGGAGGTTTTAAGTTTAAAG
>CAZXSC010000085.1:0-12008 GCA_964643045.1 uncultured Rhodospirillaceae bacterium | reverse complement strand
GGGTTAATGGTAAATAATTCCAGAATGATTACGGGTTTAATTTGGGATGAGAAATGTATGTGGCATAACACGGGGCTTTATTTTGGCCCGCTGGACACTAGTCCCTGGATTGAACCTATCAGTCATATCGAGAATGTAGATGCAAAGCGCCGCATAAAGAATTTACTAGATGCTTCCGGTGTATCGGCACAACTCGAATTGCCAACGATCAAGAAAGCGACGAAGCAAGATGTAGTGCGTGTACACAGTCCGAAATACTTCGCTGAAGTTTCAAAGATAAGTAAAACTGGTGGTGGAAATGTCGCGAAGCGGTCAAAGTTGGGCTCAACGTTCATAGGTGACTTAGGCATAGATATAGCCCTGATAGCCGCGGGTGGTGCAATTACTGCAGCAAAGAACGTGCTAGACGGAAAACTAAATAATGCATACGCCCTGATCCGCCCCCCTGGTCACCATGCTGAAGCAGAAGAAGCTCTTGGGTTTTGCGTTTTTGCCAATGCGGCTATTGCTGGTAAATATGCGCTTGAAGTGCGGGAACTGGATCGAATAGCTTTCGTCGATTGGGATGTGCACCATGGTAATGGTACCCAGTCTATTTTCTGGGAAGATCCTCGAGCTTATACTATTTCAATTCATCAAGATAACTGTTTCCCGCCGGGTAGTGGCACTATTGAAGAGATTGGTAGCGGTCAGGGTACTGGAACAAATTTAAACATTCCATTACCGCCAGGCTCTGGCGGAGCAGCTTATTTAGCAGCTTTTGATCGTATTATTAAGCCAGTACTTGAGAAATTTAGACCGCAATTGATAATTGTGCCCTGTGGATTTGATGCAGGTGTCCATGATCCTCTCGGAAGAATGATGCTTACAAGCTACAGCTTTCGTTGTTTAACGGAACGAATTATGGATCTGGCTGATAAACTTTGTGACGGGAAGTTGATTATGACCCACGAAGGAGGCTATTCTCCTCACTCGGTCCCTTTTCATTGTCTAGCCGTTATTGAGCAGTTATCAGGGATTAAGTCTGGTGTAGAAGATCCATATTTACCGCCATGGGCACTTGATCTCGAACAGCAACCGCTCTTGGGACACCAGGAAGCCATTCTTGAACAAATCGAAAAGATAATTAGGTAATTTTTGGTTTTTTGTTCTATTCTACGGCAAGCGTTTCCAATTCAACATCGGTTGGAAATCGGCCTACAGTGCTCTTAGAAAACAAAATTCTTGCCTGTCGGGTAATCTCGAAAACGCCGTTTTTTCCTTCAATAAGATCGACTTCGGCAGAAAATAACCGCATCAATTGATCTCTCACACGGAGAGCTTCAGGTTTATAATCTCATTGAACGCAGTATTCGATTGATATTTTCAATCTAATTGTCCTTTCTAAGTTTTCAGGTTGAACGAAATGGTATTAATAAACGAAAATATAGATGAGATCATGAAAAATAGATTTTGTGAAATTAACTATTGCTGCAATATTTAAGCCTTGGTATTTGGCTGGGTGAGGCCGTATTTGAAACAGACAATAAACCAATAAAGATGCTTACATAAGCCATTTAACGATATATACTCACACACTTAATCCATAATTCAAATAGTTTTGTTAATGTTTAAAAGAGATTTGATACAGAGTTGCAATGACCCGTAATATATATTGGACCTTAAGCGGTACCGTCAAAGAAAATCAACTTGATGCCTTGAAATCTTTTCTCGAAAAGGTTCTAGCAAAAACAATTTCAGAACCTGGGTGTATAAACTATGAATTTTGGCTTAGCGAAAGTTGTAAAAAACTTTATGTGTTCGAGCGTTATATTAATTCGGACGCTTGTTTGCTCCATTTTGAAAATATTAGCGAGGACTTACCTGTTTTCTTTGAGTGCGTGGAGTTAGATCCTATTGTCGTATTAGGAGAGGTATCGGATACACTAAAGAAGGAATTTAAACGGTTAGGGGCTTCTTTTACTACATTTTTTAAAGGGTATACTAAACAGGATAATTAAAAGATAAATATAAGGCATAAGTAGTTCAAAAAGTTAATTTAAACCGGGACTGAACATGTTTAACAAAAGGAAATTAACATGACAAAATTTTCAAATGTTGTCAGATTTATTGCGAAAAATGGCCAGCGGGAGGCGATGATAAAGGCGTTTAAAGAAGCTCCTCATTACGATGGTCTGAGTTCGCAGACACTGGTCCAGACAGGGGAAAATACTTTCTGCGCGGTTGGTGTATGGAATGATGAGGAATCGTTGGTTAACGCACGAGAGAAGATGATATCTTTCCTTGATAGCGTTCGTCCGATGCTTGAGGAAATTTCGCCAGAGCTTGGAGTAACGGACCCCGTGTCAGGACCAGTCATCGTCGAAAGTTAGATCGATAGTTTCGCAATTTCTCTTAAGGAGATCTTACGAGTTCTCTTAAGGAGATCTTACGAGCAGCGGCAAGCGTTATTATCCCGTTCATTCAATTTTTTTTGATTAACTATGTTTATGACAAGATTGCTTTCATTATTTTCTTTAACACTGGTTTTGGTTTTTCTTAGTTCTAGGGCCAGTTTATCCATGACTGATTGCGAAGCGGAGGGTAAGCCTAAGTCGCCTTCAGGTGTGAAGGCTTGGCATGACTGTACAGGTACTATCACATCTTCAAATGGGAATGAATATTCTGGTGAATTTAAGGATGGGAAACCTCATGGTAGAGGCACCTTTAAGTTCGCAGCAGGAGATAAGTACGTTGGCGAATTTTTAAATGGTAAAAGACACGGTCAGGGAACATTTGAATTTGTAAATGGCGATAAGTACGTCGGGGAGTATAAAAATGGAGAAAGGGATGGCAAAGGTATCTTCACCTTTGCCAAAAGTGGAAATAAATATGTAGGGGAATACAGTAGTGGGAGAAGGCATGGATATGGAACCTTCACTTTCGCGGGAGGGACGGCTCGAAGGGGGCTTTGGCAAAATGGTGTCTTTCAGCCCACAGTTAGTAGATTCAGTGATCAGCGTAACCCTGTAACAAATAATGAGGCCACAAAAACTACGGAAAAAGGCAAAAAAACTTATAAAACTGGATCGGGAACCGGTTTTGCGGTGACCCATTCTGGTTATGTGATTACAAACAACCACGTAGTCAAAGGTTGTACGAAAGTGAAGATTTTTCATAAAGGTAAATTTCTGCCGGCAGAGCTTGTCGCAGTGGATAAGAAAAATGACCTAGCCCTTCTTAAAGTTGATTTTCGGCCAAACGCAATACTTAAATTAAGTCGCGACGCTCCACAACTAATGGAAGATGTTTTTGTGGCAGGCTATCCATTTGGTCGCAAGGTGAGCGGATCAATAAAAATTACGAAAGGAATAATCAGTTCACTGACTGGAATCGGAAATAATTTTGCTAGGATTCAGATCGATGCGGCTATTCAACCAGGGAACAGTGGTGGCCCAATAATCAATGATAAGGGTAACGTCATAGGTGTGGCGGCGGGAAAATTGAACTTTAAGAAAGTTTTTAAAAAGTTTGGAACTCTACCTGAAAATATAAACTTTGGTATTAAGAGCAAGGTGGTAAGGAATTTTCTTGAAGGGAACAACGTAAGGGTTTCTGAGCCTAATACAATTAAAATGGAAAAAGTAGATCTTGGCAGAATAATTTCTGGAGCTACCAATTACCTGTCTTGTTGGATGACCATGGCACAGATTAAAAAATAGGGTCTGATAAAGTAATTTGTTCTAATTTCAGACTTGGTAAAAACGCTAAACTATAATGGATTAACACCTTTCTATTTTAGGTGTTGGTTATATAAATTGTGAGATAATTTTATTTCAGTGAGTATTGGTATGTTTGAAGAAAAAAGTTTAATCCAAAAATCAGCCTGTGAAATAGTAGACTTGTTAAAAACTCTGGAAATCAGCCCTCTTGAACTGTTGGACGTTTTAGAAAATCGTATCCTTGAAGTTGACGGAAAAATTAATGCTCTACCAATAAGATGTTTTGATCGTGCACGCGAACACGCGCGCCGCATGATGGAAACCCCGATAAACGAGCGCGGTCTTCTGGCGGGACTTCCCGTAGCCATCAAGGATCTGACAGCAGTTGCGGACGTTCGCTTCACCTCGGGTTCAGTTTTATTTGAGAACTATATTGCTCCAGTGTCTGACCCCTTGGTTGAAGTAATCGAAGCCCGTGGCGGCATTATTTATGCCAAATCTAATACACCCGAGTTCGGTGCTGGCGGTAATACGTTTAACGACGTATTTGGAGCTACTCTTAATCCATGGGACGTAAGCAAATCCGTAGCTGGCTCTTCGGGGGGTGCAGCAGCAGCCCTAGCATCTGGAACGGCTTGGCTGGCCCACGGGTCAGATTTAGGCGGCTCCTTGCGCAATCCGGCAAGTTTTTGTGGCATTGTTGGTCTTCGCCCCTGTCCAGGACGAATTCCAACTGTGAATAAAATATTGCCTTTCCAAAATCTAGGCGTTCAAGGCCCTATGGCCCGTAATGTTGCTGATATTTCACTATTTTTTGATGCGATGACTGGCCAAACTTCAATTGCTCCCCTGTCTTTACCTTCTCCCAAGCAGACCTTTTTGGCCGCAAGTCAAGTTCGGAACAAGCCGAGTAAAGTGGCATTTAGTTACGGTCTAGGTTACATGCCTGTAGAAAAAGAAGTTGCTGAAATCTGTAAAAAAGCGGCTATGAATTTTGAACAACAGGGCGTTATCGTCGAAGAAACTGATCCAGATCTCGAAAATGTCATCGAAACCTTTTGGACTTTGCGGTGTAATCTTTTTGCTACGATGATGAAAGAAATGGCAGAACAGAACCCAACCAAAATGATGCCCGAGCTGCTTGGGAATATTCGAGAGGGTTTGAATATTTCATCAAACGAAGTCAGGGAAGCGGAACTTGCTCGAGGAAAAATATTTAATTCCATGGTTGGATTTTTCGAAGAGTATGATCTTCTTCTCGCTCCCTCTACGGTCGTATCTCCCTTTCCAGTCGAAAACCGATTTGTAGAGAGTTGTGAGGGACACAAATTTAATAAGTATGTCGACTGGCTCGGTATTGCATTTCTAGCGACCCTTGCCTCTTGCCCTGCCATTTCACTCCCGGCTGGCACCACCAGCAATGGCCTTCCGGTGGGTGTGCAACTTATAGGTCCAAATATGGGAGAAGGATCCGTACTCTCAGCGGCTCAGTTTCTTGAGGATCTAATAGGAGAAAGTCCAGTACCTATAGATCCACGTTGACTATCACTAGCATGCTCGCTGATGAACTCGAATGATATGGTTTCGATAACTTAACATTTTTTAGATTATTTATTGCCTTTATTGTGCTGCCACGGAAAAAATACCCAGCTGCGTGCGATCAGCCGGTGTATTATGGTATAGATCGGAAGCAGAGAGAAATAGAGTATTACCTTTAATGCTGCCTCATCAATCATTTGGATTGAAATGTTGTCGTGGTTCGACTCTGGAACGGTGTTTGCAATGACACCGATTATAGTAGCCGAAATTAGTACTACGACACATAAAAAGCAAACCCAGTGTATCATTATCAGACGTCTTTCCAACATAGGTATTCTCGTTGCTTTATTTAGCCAATATTACACTGTCTATTCGTTAGATTGCTGAGCCATTTTAGCAATTCGTTTTCGGTCAATACGTTAGTTATATCTCTGATAAAGGCCGCTATTTGCATAGCGCGCTATCTGTTGTCCGGCACGCTATTCAACAGTCGAGCAGTGAAACAGGTATCATTGAGAATATAAAAATGCCATATAAAACAGGGCTAAAATCAAAACATAGAACATTACTTTGACGAGAAGTTTCATCTTATCTCCATTTTATTGCTCTGCCTATTTTGAATATGGCCGCGCCCAACACTACGTTAGCGGGGCTTCATCTGCAAGGGTATGTATTTATCAATATGAGAAATATGTTTCTGCTCGAGGCGACTAGATTTGATACGCAAAATTTTACTTTTAAATATTGCCTAAATGTTTTCATTCGAAGTGCATTATTTTTCTACTATTTGTTAATAAGAATGACCGTCATAAATGAGGGGCAATGGATGGGTTTTCAAGTAGTTAATTGCTTATTTTCCTGGTGTGTTCAGATTTTGTTTAATCTTAGTAGTTGGTTGAATGTTACATATGAGGGAATTAATATTCCTGCATTTGTTGCGATTTGGCCAATTATAACTATCATCGCGATTTTGCTTATCGGTTTTATCATTAGGTTGCTGGTACCAGCAAAAAAAAAGATAATGCGAAAAGATCCCAATCAAGGTAATATCTAGAATACACTGCAGGTTTGAATCATCTAGCCGACGATAACATACAAATAATTTTCGGTTTTTTTCACGATAATTTATTTATTAATAATTATTTAAATTTCATATGTGATTCGCGTTATACGGATTACAAATTGATTTAGGGGTCGATTATGACCATATTAGATTGACGTCAATTCACACATTCTCAGATGTGTATTGGAAGGCTATATCTTAAACTAATTATAGACGTAACATACTGTAATTAAAAGTTTTTATTCAATTTGTTATAGACCTTTCTGCGGATTTTTGTTATTTCAAGATTTCGTGATCACGAAAACGTGAACACGAATATCTGGGTGAGGTGCCGAATTATGCTAGGTCAATGACCTATGTTTTTTATCCATTGCTGAATTTAGGATAAAGGCATTAACTGAAACAATTAGGAGACTTTATTTATGTTAAATCAAGCTCGTGCATGGATCGGCGCACTTACCGACATCGGTCTATCACTTATCGCACTTGGTATCGTTTTAGGTGTTTTAATTGGTAACAAGCTTGCCTTTGTCGGAGATGTTGTTGGCAACTTAATTGGGCTAGTTAGTCAACTCGGCAATGCTGGGTTGGTTGGATTAATCGCCTTGGGCATCATCATTTGGCTGCTAAAAGGACGATCAGCCTAACCAAGTGAAAAATACTGTTAGTGGACGAGGTCAATTTTGGATAATTTAAATCTGCTAAGAAAGGTCCTTTGGTTTCTTGTCGAGATTTTCAGTCTTGGCCTCGTCCTGCTAATATTCGTTTACTTCTTACTAGGGCAAACATCAGGCACATTTGTGGTTGCAGTAATGGAAAATATAGCTGATTTCGTTAAGGCTTCAGGAGAAAACACCATAGTTGCTGTCCTGATAATAATATCTCTCGTCCTTTATTTGAATAATAGAAAAAATTAGATTTAATTAAAGGAACTAGTTGAGGGTATTCATTGTTTCTATTGGTTTCATCCAGATACTATGAATTTTCTTTTTCCTAGAGAGCCAAACTTGGACACGTGGATGCCGGTCTCATTGTAACGCTTGGCAACGTAGCTCGAGAATTTTTCCTTCAACCCCTCAGGTTCCCAATCTATAAGCGCGTTTTTATAGCTTTGACGCAATTTCGCTTGGCCGAACCAGCGATTTAAATCGGGGTATAAGTGCCATGGCCAGTTCATCAGATCCATTCTGTGTATATTTGGCATCCAGGCAATGTCAGCAATTGAAATTTCGCGCCCAAGAAGCCATTTTTGTTTTTTAAGAGCTGTATCGAGCTTGGTGAATGCCATATCCGTTCTAGTCACGGCGTCATCTAATTTTTCTTTAGGAAATATGTCATTCATCTGCCATTCTCTGATAAAATCCACTAACCCCCTATTCTGGTGTTTCGTGGCGAATATTTCCAATTCTTCTACAGACATTTTTTTCCTGGGCCGAAATAAAAATTCATGGGATAGAAGCTTTAAATCGGCCTGACTTCTGTCTACGTATATTAGCCAGTCAGACATAATTTTTTGGCTCTTTTGATCTTTTGGCCGCAATCCGGGATCTAGGTACTTTTCGTCTATATATTCTATGATGTCACATGATTCAATTACGAGGGTTCCATTATCGACGAATGCAGGCACTAGCCCATCTGGGTGAATTGCCTGATATTCTGGCGTGGCGTGTTCATTTTTTGGAATACTGACTAAATGGCTCTGCCATTTAAGGTTCTTTTCAGCAAGCGTTATACGTACTCTCTGGGAACAACTTGAAACGTCACCATGCCAAAGATGGATTCCCTCCAAAGTTTTGAGGGACTTGTCAGAAGGTTCAATTATTGGCACTGCAGTCTCCGTAAATAGTGGTCTGAAATCATAACGATTTCTATCATCTGCAACAAACATCTATCTTACGCGAAGATTTAGCTTTTTAAGCCAATCACAAATAGTCTTAATTACAATTTTTTCAGTACCAACATAAAAATGGTCTGAGTCCTTAATGGTAACAACATCGACGGGAGCGTTGCATGTGTCTTTAAAACCCTCTGCTGGGTAAAGATCCTCCGGTTCTTGATCCCCTCGAATAAAAAGTACGGGGCATGAAATCTTAGAAGCCTCATCGATTAGGTAGGGTAAATTTTGCGATAAGTCCAGTAAACTTCTTGGAGTGGTTATCCAGTACCAGCCAGGTAGCCGCATGATCTCATCACCTTTGCCATCGGCAAGCATATTTTTTGCTTTATCAAGAAATTCAGGAAGTTTAGTTGCACCAAATAAACCTTTTGAACTTGCTATCGGTAACATTTCTGTGCCACCAATATGAGCGCTTAAAAGTATGAGAGCAGGCGTATCTTGGTGAACTGCTGCGTGTTTAGCGGCTAAGAGGCCGCCATTAGAGTGACCCATGCAAATTGGTACTGTATGGCCCCTCTCTAAAAGCCACTCTCGAGCATAGTTATTGTCAGCGATGGCTTCGGATGTTAATTGAATAGCGCCTCCTTCAAAATCACGACTATCTCTGATGGCTAGAATATCGTGTCCACGCCTATTATATGCTAGAGCGCTGTAATTCATGGACACTAATGCGGGAGGCAGAAATTTACAGAAACCAATATAAAAATTCATTGAATTTCCATGAAAAAGCTGTACGGCTTGAGTGCTTTTTACATCATTACCCGGTTGATAAAATAGTCCATCAAGAGGTTGAGTATCAGTTTGAATAGATACGAGTTCAGTATTCATGTCAGCCCAGGGTGGGTATCTTTAAAAAAAGATAGTTTTGAGAAGAACGCCAAATTTTTTTAGTTAACAAATTAATTTCCCTTCGGCTGTCTATCCGAAGTTTGAGCCACCATTAACGTGCATGGTTTCTCCTGTCATAAAACCCGCTCTTTCTGAAATCAAGAATATCCCTGCTTCTGCGATTTCATTTGGTTGGGCAAAACGTCCTAATGGGAAGCGTTGTTTCATGGCATCCCTTTGTCTAGCTGTGTAATCCTTAATCATTGCCGTTTCTGTGATGCCAGGACTTACAGCATTCACTCGGACTCCTTTAGGGCCAAGTGCTCTCGCTAGTGACCGGGTTAATGCAATAACCGCTCCTTTAGAGGCAACATAAGCCGGACCTCCTTGCCCATCACCTCCGGTTACACCATGGAGAACGGAAGTTGAAGTGCAAAGAACAATTGCTCCTTTTCCTTGGTCGGCCATTGGCTTGGCGGCTGCTTTGGCAATCAAAAAAGTACCGGTAACATTAACTTTCATGATATTATTACATTCTTCCGCTTCGAGTTCGTCCCAGCGCGAAGAGGAATGCTCGGCTCCCCAATGAATAAGGGCGTCAAGTTTACCAAACTTTGCCAAAGTTTCTTCAACGACTTTATTGCAAACAATTGGATCTGAGACGTCGCCTGGAATTTGGACTATTTTTGAATTTTTTATGGGTAGATTATCTCGCATTTTGCCTTCTTGTATATCAAAAGCGGTAACTTGTGCACCTCTTTCCAATAACAATTTTGTACAAGCGAGCCCAATTCCACTCGCAGCGCCAGTAACAATGATAGTTTGATTTTCCATGTTTATAATCTCTTAAATTAACTTAAAACTTTCAATATAGATTGAGATGAATAACGGCTTAATAACGGTAATAATAAATTATGTAATAAACCGATACGTGTCATCGTCTTTCTCTATATATCCATAGTCAGGAGAATGAAAATGGGCTGGAAGAATAGCTGTGCTTGTCGCAGCACATCGATCTAAGATGCCCAGTCTAGTTTGACTTGAAATTTCAGGGTCATAACAAAAGTTGGTTGACCACATGGGTTTTATTAATTGCAATGGATGGTGAATAACATCACCACATAAAATTGCGTGATCGCTTCCGCTTTCAACATGGACAATAATATTTCCAGGTGTATGGCCATGGGCCGGCTCCGTTCGAATTCCACTATCAATCTGATAATCATCCTTAATTAGAACGGCTTGTCCTGACTTGATCACTGGAAGAACACTATCATCGTACGATCCATACATAATAGATTGGGAGGGATATTTTTTACTTTGAGATTGCCAATAATCTAGTTCTTTTTGTGCAAATAAATATTGTGCATTAGGGAATGTTGGTACCCATTCACGATTAATCATTTGGGTATTCCAACCCACGTGATCAGCATGCAAATGTGTGCACAACACAAAGTCGACATCCAAGGGAGTTATACCGGCCGTTTTTAGATTTTGTAAGAAAGGTCCGTCACGACGGTGCCAAGCTGGCCGCGTTGGGCGTTCCTTATTATTACCACAACAAGTGTCAACCAAGATATTATGCGTATTCGTTTGAATTAAGAATGAGTGGAAACTCAACAGGAGATCAGTATTATTCTGACCAAAATAACGCGAGCCAACCTGTTCAGAGAGTTGATTAATTATCTCAAGTTTTGCGTCGGGGAACACCAAATCAGCTGCAAATGGAACGTTTTCAAGATCGAGAATGCGATTTATAGAGATATTTCCTATATTGCAGCTATCGTTTTCTGAGTTCCAAAATGGATTTTTTAACATTCGTTTTCTGTTTCCTCTACGGGTGATTACGCAAAATTTCGAAATGCGGGATCTGACAGTTTAACCGGGTGTATTTGACGTAGTAATATATGTATTAATATATGTTTTTGCAAAAGTTTCACTGAAACTTAATAATTCTCGACTACTCAGTGCTAGTTAAACGTGAGGGATTGCAAGATTATTCTTTCTGAAGACGCTCAATGAAAGCCTCTAACTCCAGTGACCAAAAGAGAGGGTATAGGTTGCGTAGCGTTCAAGTTTTACTGCCTACGTTGATAATGGTTATAACGATTGTTGGAGCCGATTGTTTAGCACGAGAACATAAAGTTAGATCTTCTATTATATCACCATCATCGGGTTCATCTAAAAGCAGGCTTGAGCCGGGTTCGTATTATTCGATAGGAACATTTAGTCTTATCGAAAATGCTCATAATTTACAAATCCGGCACGCAAATTTGACGCCTTCTATAATTTTACTGAAAAGAAGAAGTAGACGTTATTATCGAGTTATTGTTGGCCCTATTATTGAGCCGAACAAAGATTGGTTTGAAAAATCACTTTCTGATCTAGGGTTAAAAGACTTTTGGGCAATACAAATTAATGGATCTGAGAAGATAATTGCTAATCGGATTGAGGGCGATGATAGGCCACAGTCAACGTCTAAAACTAAATCTCAGGCCGTTAGAATTAGAGTTTCTAAGAAGAAAGTTGTTGATCGGGGAGAGGGTAATAATCGCACCAAGTCAGCGACTAAAATCAAAGTAAGATCTAATCAAAAATCAGAATTAATTAAACAATCCAAAACCAAGATCAAAGAGAAAATGGTTAATTTGAAGTATGAGCCCGGCGACCGATTTCGCGATTGTAAAAATTGTCCAGAACAGGTTGTCCTTCCTGCCGGTGATTTTGTCATGGGCGACAAAAGTGGTGGAATAGCTAAAGATGCACTAGCCGTGGGTGTAAGTATACCGGCGTCATTTTCTATAAGTCGATTTGAAATTACTTTTGCTTCATGGGATGCTTGCACCGCAGATGGAGACTGCGCTGGATATAGGCCACCTGATGAAGGTTGGGGGAGAGGAATGCGTCCTGTAATTAATGTGAATTGGAATGATACGCTTGAATATGTAGAATGGTTAACAAAAAAAACGGGCAAGACATA
>CAZXSC010000084.1:0-12427 GCA_964643045.1 uncultured Rhodospirillaceae bacterium | reverse complement strand
TACCATGAACATATATACTGGGATCAGGCATCTGTACTAGCCCAAATAGGTCTTCTGGATCCCGACAAAGATGGTCTGCCAGTTGGTAAGGACGATGTCGCCAAAAAGATGATGGACGCAAAAAGTACTCCGTCAAACCGTCTAATGAAACGGTGGGCTGAATCGGAACCAAAATAGTCTGGTCTCACAATACAAGAAATCTTTAATGTTGAGACTCCAAAGTTAACGTGAAGAGGATAAGATGGATCTAACAAAAACCAAAGTGTTTGTGACTGGAACAAATAGAGGCCTTGGAAAAGAATTAGCCAAGGCCCTTTTAGCAGCAGGTGTTGAAAAGCTCTATGCAGGAGCAAGGGCTACATCGCTTCTTACAGATTTAACAAGCGATGACCGCGCAAATGCAGTCTCCATAGACATTACCAATGCCGACCATATACAGGAGGCAACAGAAATATGCGGAGATATTGACCTTTTAATTAACAATGCTGGAAAGAATTTCAATGTGCCACTTATTGGTTCGAAAGACCTAAGTGCAACACGTGAGGAAATGGAGACTAATTTATTTGGAACGCTGCAAATGTGTAGAGCCTTTGCACCCATCTTAAAAAAAAATGGCGGCGGGATGATAGTCAACGTCGTCTCGGTTCTGTCTCGTGTTTCAATTCCCGCTATTGGTTCAGTTTGCACCTCCAAAGCTGCATTGTTACTCATGAACAATGGTGTTCGCGCTGAATTAGCCGGCCAAGGAACCCATGTCATGGCTGTTTTACCTGGAGGGATAGATACCGATATGAACCCTGGTGCAGAATCATCGCCTATAGATATCGCCAAAGATATTCTGGACGCCATAACAAATGATGATGAAGACATATGGCCAGGGGCAATGGCTCAAGGTATAAAAGAAGGTCTCGAAAAGGACCCCAAATCTATTGAAAAGGAGTTTGCCGCTTATTTACCTGAGTAAATTTTAGGCGATTATCTGGATAATCTTCACTCTAACGCTCTATAGCCAATTTTTTTCAATCTTTGGTAGAGGAATTGCTTCTAATAATTCTTTTGTGTAGCTGTGTGAAGGTTTAAGAAAAATATCATTGCAGTCACCCTCCTCAACAACTTTTCCTTCGTACAAAACAACAACATAGTCACAAACAACCCTTATCACAGAGAGGTCATGACTAATAAATAAAAGAGAAAGACTCATTTCTTCCTGGAGGCTTTTGAGTAGTTTGAGTATCTTGGCTTGAACAGAAACATCAAGTCCTGAAACTATTTCATCGGCAACGACAAGCCGTGGTTCAACAGATATAGCTCGTGCAATTCCTACACGTTGGCGCTGGCCTCCAGACAACTGATGGGGATAACGATCAAGATAATTTGAGGATAAACCAACCCTTTCAAGTATGTTAACTGCCTTTTCATAAGCTTGTTCTCTAGAATTACATATTCCAAAATTGAGAATCGGATCACTTAAAATCCTGCCAACTTTTTGTCTGGGGTTCAAAGAAGATTGGGGGTCTTGAAATATCATTTGGATGTCTTTTCTCAAGGGCCGGAATTCCTCTTCTCTCATACCCGTAATTTCTTTTTCTTCAAAAAGAATACTTCCTGCACTAACATCGCATAGTTTCATTATAGCCTTACCGAGCGTACTTTTACCGGATCCAGATTCTCCCACCAGGCCAATTGTTTTTCCTTCTGCGATATGTAAGTTCACTTTGTGCAGAACACTGATTTCTGGCATGCGTCCTAAGAAGGATCTCCTACTCCTATCGGGGAACGACACGTCTATATTTTGGACGTTAAGCACTATCTCGACCATAATCATAAGACTTAGCTTTATTGATTAAATCATCAATAACATTATCTTCGACAGGAAGTAAAAGTTCAGCCGGCTTATCATATCTCGGTGTTGCATTCAAAAGAGCCTTTAAATATTTACTTTTTGGCCGTTTGAAAATACCCTGAACTGACTGATTCTCTATAATCATACCACTATGAATAATGCTTACTCTGTTGCAAATTTTTGCCACAACACCTAAATCGTGGGTAATAAAAAGAACAGCCGCTTTTGTGCGTATTTGTTGTTCTTTAATCAACCGCAATATTTGCTTCTGGACAGTGACATCAAGAGCCGTTGTCGGTTCATCAGCAATAACTAATTTGGGATCACAGGCAAACGCTATTGCAATTATAACTCTTTGACGCATTCCCCCTGAAAGTTCAAATGGATACTGATCTAATATCCGTTCGGGATCGCGCATATGAACACTTTCAAGTAATTCTGTCGCCCTTGCCAGAGCAGAAGCCCTTGAAAAACCTTTGTGCTTTCGCAATACATCAATCATTTGTGTCTTGATTTTTAGAACGGGATTCAGTGCAGTCATTGGGTCTTGTAATATCATTGAGATTTCACTTCCAAGAAGACCCTTTCTAGGCAAGGCATTGGACCCCTCGATGATCTTACCATCGAAAAGAATTAAGCCCTTGGTAATATTTGCGGTCTTAGGAATAATACCGAGTATTGATTTGCCAACCATAGTCTTTCCACCACCAGATTCACCCACCAATCCATGAACTTCACCTTCATTGATATCTAAATTGATGTCTCTAAGGATAGGAGTACTTATCCCCCTCTCCGAAATTTTAAGATCCAAATTTTTTATTGATAATATAGTCTGCATTATTTCCTCAACAACGGATCAAAAGTCTGGCGCAACCCATCGCCAAGAAGGTTTAAGCCCAGGACAGAAACTATGATACATCCGATAGGTAAAGTCATAACCCACCACGCCTGATGGAGATATTCTCTTCCTTCTGCTATCATCCCTCCCCAAGTGGCAATATTCGAAGATGAAAACCCAACAAAACTTAGAATGGCTTCAACAGTAATCGCGATACCCATTTCGAGCGCAAATAATACTAGCATTAAGGGCGCCACATTCGGTAACACTTCACCAAATAGAATTTGTCTGCGACTTTTCCCGATTGTACGAGCGGCAGACACAAAATCCAACTCGCGAAGAACAAGGACCTCTGATCTAACGACGCGGCAAAAGCGTGTCCAATCAATAATCACTATCGCAATTATAACGGCGTGAAGACCATTACCAATAACCGCCACAAGTACAATCGCGAGTAGAACGGGTGGAAAGGACATAAAAATTTCAACAATCCTCGATATAAGACTATCTATCCATCCTCCATAAAACCCAGAAACAAGTCCCAAAAAAATACCAATTAGTGCAGAAAAAGAAGCTCCTAGTAACGCAACAATTAAAGCTGGCTGCGTTCCATAAATAAGACGGGATAAAACATCGCGCCCCAATGCATCCGTTCCCATAAGATAATCTTCATTTGCTTTTTCAATCCAAAATGGAGGTAAATACTGGCCCATGAGATCCTGATCAAGAGGATCCCAAGGAGATATCGGAGTGGCGAATAATGCGGTGAAGATCAGCACACACAAAACTGCCAGCCCTATAACCAGGCGCGGATTTAAGGGGGTTTCACTCATTTCGCACCCGGGGATTAAGAAAAACATAACTTAGATCAATAAGAAGGTTCAAAAAAATAAACAAAACAGCAAAAACCAAGGTAATGGCCTGTATTAGTGGCAAATCTCGGTTGATTACAGCACTTACCGCCATGTTTCCAATACCAGGGTATGAAAATATCAACTCAATTAACACAGTACCTCCAACCAAAAACATGAACTGGACACCACTCAGCGTAATAGTAGGTATAAGCGCATTCGGTAACGCATGCCGAAATAGTACCCAGCCTCGCTCAAAGCCCTTGACTTGAACTAGAAGGATGTAGTCTTGGCTCATCGCCTCCAGTAAAGAAGTTTTCAGCACCCTTGATATAACCGCCGTAAGAGGCAAAGCCAATGCTAACCCCGGCAGCAGCATATGTTTGAAAACAATCCCAGCGGTATCAAAATTACCCCGAACGATACTTTCAAATAAATAGAAATTTGTATCAAACTTTAAAGATAATGAAGGATCAAGACGTCCCGAAACAGGTAAAATGGGAACCAGTACAGCAAAGAACAAAATCAATAGAAGAGCCCACAAAAAATCAGGTATGGCAATCGTCAACCCATTGATTCCATCTACAACGGCCTCCGGCCAGCTTCCTATCCAATAAACCGCCGAAATTCCAAGACCTAAACCCAACAACACGCCCAATAAAATAGCAAAGAAAGTTAATTCGAGTGTTGAGGGTAAATGTCCCAGAACCAACTCCATTACATCCTGCTTGTAACTGATCGAAGTTCCAAAATCACCTGTAAAAGCATTCCCCAAAAATAGTGTGAACTGCGCAATAATTGATTTATCAAGGCCATAAAACGCCCGCAGTCGCTCTATGTCTAATTGCGTAGCTTCAGGACCGATCATCATTGCGACAGGATCACCTGGGACGACCCTCAGAAGAACAAATACGATAATGGCGACACCCAGCAAAGTGGGTATCGCCATTAACAATCTTTTCAGAAAATAGTTAACTGACATTGGCTTTCACCTATAATTATCTTGCCCTTCGCCAATAAACTATTATTCCGCTCTATAAATAAGCCTTATTTACGCTTCATTCTTCCGGGTAAAATGAAATTGGCGGTATGCGCTGTAAAATTCAACGACTTTTTATGGACAACCGGCTGGTGAAACTGCCAAAGAGGTAAAATAAGTGCGTTTTCTGCAATGTATTTGTTGGCTTTATCATACCCTTTAACCCGTTTATCGTAATTGGTCTCCATGAAAAGCTTAAGAATCATTCCGGTCATCTTCTTCCCATCCCAAACGGCATGCGGTCCAGGCCCAAACATCGCATGACCTGTAGAACTCTCGGGATCTGCGGATGAATTCCCCCAACTGTAGTATGCCGCTGGAGCTAATTTATCCTGTGCGCGCAACTGGAAATGCTTAGCAATTTCATAAACTTCGATTTCTGCTTGAATTCCTACGCGTCTCCACATCCCAACAATCGCCTGAACGGTTTCATAGTCCTTAGGTTTATACCCCCTAGTCGTTTGAATTTTAAACTTGACCGGCTTATTCTTCGAGTAACCACTTTTTGCTAGAAGTTTCTTAGCTAGATCAGGATTGTAAGGGGTTTTTATATTCGGATTATAACCGACATAATTTGGGGTCAACAGTGTATCAATAGGTGTTGCAAGCCCGCCCATTAACCGGTCCACGATGGCCTGCTTATTTATCGCATGAACCATTGCTTTACGTACATTGGCATCAACCATTGGACCAATATCATTAATAAATATCATTGCTATATCACTTACTGGATGGGAAACTCCGGTTAGACCCGCCTTACCTTTGAGGCGTTTAAATTCTTCATGAGGCAAATCAACTGTTAGATCTGAAGAACCACTCTCGATTTCCGCTACTCGGCTCGATGCATCCGTTACGAATTTAAACACAACAGTTTCAAAAACCGGTTTTGGGCCCCAATAGTTAGGATTCCGCTTTAACCTCGCAAAAGATCCTCGTGAAAACTTCTCGAGCTGGTAAGGTCCCGAACCCATAGGAGCTTTCTCAAATCCTGCTTTACCAACCTTTTTATAATAATGAGGCGGTAGCAAATAAGCACCCAGAAAGCTCAACCAATTTAATATCGTCGCACGGTAAGGTTTTAAGTCAGCCGTAATAACATCCCCGCTAACTTTAAAGTTTTTAAGACTACCCCATACAATTTGGATAGGATTGCCTGTTTTAGGATCGCCTAATCTTTTTAAATTCCATACGATATCCTCTGGTGTAATCGGCTTTCCGTCGGCCCAACGACGGCCCTTGCCTAATTTAAGGCGGATCCCAGTATTATTTTTGTTAAAAGACCACTCGGTTAAAACACCGGGCACCTGCTTAAGGTCCTTCGCCTGATCGACATACTGATCAAAAATTGACTTATAAATTGACGCAAGAGCAGGATTTACGGCAGAAGTTCCAGTCGTGGGATCCCACGAAGGCACGGGTAAATTATAGGCTATCGTCAAAGTATTTCCTATTGCCGCGCGAGCCTCTTTTGACCACAAAATAGAGCCTAAAGAAGACGCTCCTGCTACTGCTGCAGTGGCGCCAGCTAAAAAATCCCTCCGAGCAATTTTTGTCATATTTTATCTCCCCAAAGTTTATTATCTAGTTAAATTAAACCTCGATTTGAGGCAAGTTTTTCCGCGTGTTAAAGTTCTTTATCTCATCGAACCAAACCAGTTTTAAAGGGAAAATGCAATACGACATATTCATTTTCTATAAATCTAATTATCCTGGACATGGGTCACTTAAATGATAAATCGCATTTCGTAAGTATTGTTATTAGTTGGAGCAAAAAATAGAAGTCTATAAAGTTAGTGCATTGTCAAAGAATTTACCATTTTTTTATCAACTTACCTTAACTAAATTTCCTGTTGTGTTGGAGCCATTTATGATAACCAAGAATTGGGCTAAAGTAATCGCTAGAATATTATCGTCTATATCACTATTCGAGGACCAATCAATGACCCATGCACACAAATGTGAAGCCTTATCTGAAGGGAGGAATTTTAAATGATAAGGAGGTATTTAAGGATTGTAAAAGAAGACGGTATTTCGGAAACTTACCACAAGAACGGTCAGTTGAAGTCAAAAGAGAATTATAAAAATGGAATCAAAGACGGGCTTTCAGAATGGTATTATGATAACGGCCAATTGGGCTCAAAAGGCAATTACGAAAATGGAGAAAAATCTGGTCTTTGGGAAGAGTATTTCGACAACGGTGAATTGGAAAAAAAAGAATATTATACCCATGGAAAACGTATTGATAAAAAAGAATGGCGAGAGTGACGAGACTTGATCTCGCGGCCTCCGGCGCGACAGGAAGTGGGTCAAAGACAGTTTCCTTAATTTTTTTTGAACCTAATCTCCTTTTGTTCGCTTTTGTGATCCTAAATGACTTCTCTCAGCACTTTGTTGAACTCCTTCGGACGGGTCAGAAAAGGCGTATGGCTATAAGCATCGATTTCATTAGGAACGTGATCGCAATGATACTATTCTACTTTTTATTCGCCGCGAAAGTTCTCTGACAAGAATTCGACCCGAGACATTCTCGACTGATTTCTTCTTTTGAGTATCTCTGTATGCGTCAGTTCCAGACAATAACTTCCCATCAATTACATATTTATACCGGGCGAGATTGGTTTCATCCTGAACCTCTTCATACCCTAATTGAAACGGGGTGCAATATTCGGTATCGTATACTTTTTTCAGTAAACAAGTTATCCCGATGCCGCTACCGGCCCCGAGTGGGACATTTAAATATTGCATCACATTTTCATCCCACGGAATTAACGACATTCCTCCAAATGGATTAATCCATAATCCTAGTAGTTCGTATGAATTAAATCGAGCTAAAGCCAAGAAAAAGTTAGGGTTATAATTGAAAAACCCGTGATCGATTAAGCCCATAAAGGGTACCGCATGAATCATCATACCACCAGGTCTGACTAAATCATGGGCACACTTAAAAGCATTGTTTTGATCAATCAAATGTTCAGTAGTTCCGTGATTGACACTTAGGCAATAGCTCCCCCGGTCTTCTTGCCTAACTTCATCGAGATTGAAATCAAACGGTTTATTATACCAACCATCAGCATCTAATGAGTTATAATCAATGCCAAGATATTTATAGAATTCTCCGGCTGATTTTCGGTTAGATAGAGAAGCTAACATTTCATCGGACAATTCTGGACCACCCATAACCAAAATGGTTTCACGAATTATTTCACGATGAGGATGACTGATTGTGTCGCGTTCAGCAAAATGCATTTCCTGGGACCCTAGGTCAACAACACGCTTTACATCTTCAAATAGGCCTTCGCTATGCATCGTTTGAAACAAAGCCATTGTATTTATACTATAGCCCATATTATGAAACCCCCATTTGGCGCATTTGCTAAACGCCTTCCTGTTTGAATTAATATTTAACCAATCCTCTGAAAGAATATTTTATTGGCTCATTTTTCTCCACCAAGATATAATGGAAAATAATAAAAAAACGAAGAAGGAACCAATAATAATATTTATAACAACATCAATAATTTCAACTATTTTTCAGCACTGGCATGATTAAAAATTAAGACGAATACAGAATGGTCTCTGTGCGATAACTCGTCAAGTCAACCGATTTGCAAAATCTTACAAAATAAAAAATTCATATTAGTCGCCCAAAATGCCTCAATTCGACGTTTTGTTCTCATTTTATTCTATTGAAAAAGGAGCTCGAAGATGCTCTGTAACGCAATAAACCCCGGGTTTCCGGGGTTTTTTAAGGTGGCGGGAGTGACGAGACTTGAACTCGCGGCCTCCGGCGTGACAGAAAGTGGCCTTATCGTAAGGTTTTCAAGTAGTATGAGTATAGCTGCTAGTTTACGCTACATTATTTTGGAAACCTTGCTTTTTCGAGTCCGGATAAATAAATTTTTTTAAACCTATTATCAGAAAATGGCATAACTTTTTGGACATATGCTGTACTTATAATTTGTTCAGGAGCACACTCTATTTTGGGATCGGATTCAATTCGATTACGCATTTTTTCTAAAATATCATCTATCCCTGATAACTCACCCAAGTGTCCCAAAGCAGAAATTAATACAGTATAAGAAGGCCAGATTGTTAAGGAGTGAGAGATTGCTATTTCTCCGTATTTTTTTGCCTCTTTAAAGTCCTCAAGGCACAAGTATGCTTCAGCGCGCCGCGTATCCATTCGGAGCATTTCCGGGTCTTTTGGACTGATCGCCTTTATTCTCTCAAAATGATCCAGAGCTTCTTCAGCCATCCCAAGCCATATTAAACACATTAGATGATATCTTTGTGCTTGCATATTGGTTGGATTCAATTCAATAGCGCCTTTAAATAACTCAAGTGCCTCTGCACTTCGCCCCAACCCATAATTTAGAGCCGTACCCATTCCTGTAAGAATTAGGTCATTATTAGGATCACGAATTCGCATGTTTTCTAGTTTGTTATAACCCTCTTGGAGGTCAAAAGATGTATTAAATAAAAAATTAGAAACAGCTTCGACATTAATTCGCATCGCCGTTGCATCTGCAAATTGATCATCAGCTTTTTCAGCTAATTTGAACCATTTTATAGCTCCATATACGCCGCCTGCGCCCTCATAGATTGACCATTTTCCCTTTTGGAACAAATCCCAAGCATCCATAGATTCTTGTGTTTTTGCTTGTGTCCTTTTGAATTCAATTCGCTCAAGCTCCGGTCTTATTTTTAGAACGACTGTTGAAGTCAATTCATCTTGTAGATCGAAGATATTTTCAAGCTCGCGATCATATTTTTCGGCCCAAATATGATTACCTGTAGCCCCCTCTAATAACTGAGCGTTTATTCGAACACGCTTACCAGCTTTTTGAATACTTCCTTCAAGTACATAACGACAATTGAGCTCTTCAGAAACTTTCCGTACATCTGGTGATTGGCCCTTGTATGTAAAAGAGGAGTTCCTTGCTATAACACTGAGCCATCTCAAGTGAGAAAGAGCAGTAATAATATCCTCGGTTATTCCATCGGTGAAGTATTCCTGTTCAGGATCATTGCTCATATTATCAAAGGGTAGAACAGCTATGGAAGGTTTGTCACTTTGTGAGGAGGAGGATGCAACGGCTCCCTCTGGTACTGATGCGGGCTGGGCAATCGGGGTGCTATCAAGATCTCCTACACTGGCCAGCGGTGTCGGGGGATCTCCTCCAAAGTCAATCTTATAGGCCGATACCGGTTGAGCAATGTTCTTTAACACCTGCTCCCCCATAGCCCCAAATTCAAGGTTAAGCTTGCTCTTGATATCGCTGTAAACACTGCCCGAAATACAAATTCCTCCAGGCTCCGACAAGCCCTCTAGACGGGCTGCTATATTAATCCCGTCTCCATAACGGTTATCCTCTTCAATAATGATATCGCCTAAATTAATACCGACCCGAAACTCCATCTTAGATGTCTCGGGAACCGAGCTATTACGGTCTCTTAAAGTCTCCTGAAAACTCACCGCACAGTTGACCGCATCCACCACCGAGCCAAACTCAGCCACAATACTATCACCGGCAGTATTAAATATATTTCCTTTATGAGAAGAAATTGAACTTTCGATCAGTTCACGGCAGGTACGAAGGTTCTTAATGGTACGATCTTCGTTCTCGCCCATCATCCGACTAAAATCACACACATCAGCAGCTAATATTGCCGTCAAACGGCGCTCTGTAATCGCCATATCCCCACCTCGCTGCAGCGTACCATCAGACTAATAGATCAGGTGATAAATATAAAGACAGAAAAGAAAATAGGGAAAGCGGCGGGAGTGACGAGACTTGAACTCGCGGCCTCCGGCGTGACACGAAGGAGTCCAATCAGGGTTTCCCTACACTTTTTTGCATAAATATCATATTTTTATTACCAAAGGGGGTTGATAAAGAATTGAATGTAATGGAGGTTGCAACAATAATAAGGCATAAAGATCTTGGTACGTTAAAAATATATACACATTTAAGAGCAGAAAATTTGGCCAATTATCTTGGAGGGAAAAGTAATATGAAAACGGCGATTACTTTATTTATGTTAGTATTATTTATTTCTAATCCTAGTAATTCCGGTGAAAAGGATCCTCTTTGCCTCCTTTTTGGGGAATGCCAGCGCCCAGTTGAAAAGGATCCACTTTGCTGCCTTTTAGGTGAATGCCAGTGCTCAGTTGAAAAGGAATTTACAGAACGTGTTCTTTATCCTAAAGGAGATGGTCCTTTTCCAGTCATGATTTTAAGTCATGGAAAAGGAGGGCCTTCACGACAATACAATAGGGTGGCAAACTCAATAACAAGCAGCAGTGGTTTTGCGACAATAGTATTGGATCATTACTCTGTTAGGGGTCTTTTCTCTAGAGGACCAAAATCAAATTTTACTCTGAAAGAAGCGGACGAATACCGATTAAAGGATATATTGGATGTTCTTAAAAATTTAAAAAACAAACCAAAAATTAATAGAAAAAAAATCATTCTTGCGGGATGGTCAGCAGGTTCAGGTATGGTTTTGCCTATTATATCCAACCCGAAAAGGGTCGATATACCGGAAGATGTTTCCATAGCGGGAGCTATTCTTACCTATCCCTATACCTATGGTTGTTATTCAGAAATTGAATCATTCAATGTACCAGTTTTAATGCTTTACGGTAAATTGGATGGTAATGATGGTGATCCGCTAAGTGGTGTGCATTGCTGGAAAGAGAAAATAAGTGAATTTGAAGATAATAAACACCCCGTGACCCTTAAATTATTTGATGATGCTTATCATTTGTTTGACTTCCCAAAATTAAGAAATAAACGATGTCACCCGACAAAGTATAGAGATGGCTTGGGTGAACTTTGTACCCAATTTAATCACAAAGCATACGAACTGAGCAAGATTGAGATGAAAAAATTTCTTTCTCAGATGCGTGACAATTGATTTGTTGAGATCCTTTTCCAACTCGACGATGACGAGAAAAATACAGCCAATAATTTCCGTATTTTGGGCGTGATTAAAAGCGTGTTTAATGAGCGTTAAAAATCACCTATTTGTAAAATCCTGCAAAATAAAAAATTCCATTTGGACGTCAAAAATGCCTCAATTCGACGTTTTGTTCTCATTTTATTCTATTGGAAAAGGAGCTCGAAGATGCTCTGGAACCCGCGGAACCCCGGGTTTCCGGGGCTTTTTAAGGTGGCGGGAGTGACGAGACTTGAACTCGCGGCCTCCGGCGTGACAGGCCGGCGCTCTAACCAAACTGAGCTACACCCCCCTTAACACATACTTCTAAAGAGCGGTGTTTAAGACAGGCTCTGGGAAGTGTCAAGCAATCTTACCGCCCTACTTAGCTGATGAAATTATATAGTGTTTTTGCTATCGTAGATCGATAATGACACAACTCGACCACAACGTTCTAAAGATCAAAAAAAGAAAACGAGCAAGCAACGCACGCTAGTGCGCTCGACTAAATCTACATACCCCTCCTGAAATTAGGAGGTTAAATCGGGAACTTGATCTTCAGCTTGCTCCGATTGACCAGTTTGCCCATAATCATTTTCGTATAAATCTTGATCAAGATGCTCATCGTCAAACAACTTTTCAACCTTTACTTCATCACCATGAAATAATTTTGACGACATCAGATCTTCGCCTTCCGAAATCTTACTTTGAGGTTCCAGAGGTTTCTGATACTGAGATAAAGCAGCAAATGTTGAGGTCGATTCATCGGCTCGAATGGCCTTTTTGACCTCAGCCTGATCTAACCGACCGTCTCCATTTTGAACTAAACGAGCCAATGCTTCATTTGTTCAAACCCTATCGGATGGACCTGCAACGAAAGAAATCCCTATCTTAACCGGATTTTCCTTCTTATC
>CAZXSC010000083.1:0-12535 GCA_964643045.1 uncultured Rhodospirillaceae bacterium | reverse complement strand
AATTGTACGTTTACCCGAAAACTTGCCTGATAGACGAATACGTTTTTTATTTCGCTCAACCACACTTTTCTTAGCCATGGTTTATGAACCTCCGTTCACCCATTAATTAGTAAAAGGCATGTTAAAACCTCTGAGGAGTTCACGGCCTTCCTCATCAGTCTTAGCTGTCGTACAAATGACAACGTCCATGCCACGAATCTGGTCAACTTTGTCGTAATTAATTTCCGGAAAAACAATCTGTTCCTTAATACCAAGCGCAAAATTTCCATGCCCATCAAAACTTTTTGGCGAAATACCCCGAAAATCTCGCACACGAGGCAAAGCTATATTGATCAGGCGATCAAGAAATTCAAACATCTTATCTCCTCGTAACGTTACTTTACAGCCAACAATCATTCCATCGCGAAGCTTAAAACTTGCGATCGACTTTCGGGCTCTAGTAACGACTGGTCTTTGACCGGATACTAACATCATATCCTCAAGTGCTGATTCAATCTTTTTCTTGTCCTGAGAAGCTTCGCCAACGCCCATATTAATGATGATCTTATCGAGCCGCGGCACTTGCATCGTATTTTTGTAACGAAAATACGACATCAGAGCTGGTTTAACTTCGGCATGGAAGCTTTCGCTTAACCTTGTCATCTCAATTCACCTCAAACATCTATCACTTCGCCAGATTTTTTCGAATAACGGACCTTACGCCCATCTTCTAAATATTTATACCCAACACGCGTCGCCTTTTCTTCTTTTGGATCAATCAGCGCAACATTCGAAATATGCATTGGGGCCTCCTTTTCAACGATCCCACCTGCACCTGCTTGTGAAGGAGATGTGTGGCGCTTAACCATATTCACACCCTGAATAATCGCACGTTGATCGTTTGGGATCATCTTTAGAATTTCACCTTTTTTTCCTTTATCTTTTCCTGAGAGGATCAATACTTGATCACCTTTCCTAACCTTGAACGATACCGTCATTTAAAAAACTCCTACAAAACTTCGGGTGCTAGCGAAATGATTTTCATAAATTTTCGAGACCGAAGCTCTCGGGTCACAGGCCCAAATATTCTTGTTCCAACTGGCTCACCTTGAGGACTAATCAACACAGCAGCATTGCTATCGAAACGGATCGCACTTCCATCGTTTCTGCGGATTTCTTTCTTAGTCCGAACAATAACAGCTCTATGTAACTCACCTTTCTTTACACGACCACGCGGAATAGCTTCTTTAATTGTTACCACGACAACATCACCAACTGAAGCCGTTCTGCGCTTAGATCCGCCAAGAACTTTGATGCACTGAACCCTCCTCGCGCCAGAGTTATCGGCTACATTTAGGTTAGTTTGCATCTGGATCATATTATTTTCTCCTATTGATAACCACAAAGAACCTATTCAGGTGTGACTACCACTTCCCAATTTTTGCGTTTTGAAATTGGGCGACATTCTTGTATTTGCACAAGATCACCTTCTTTAAATGCATTATTTTCATCGTGCGCCACATATCTTTTTGAGCGGCGAATAAATTTTTTATATAGCGGATGCTGAGTCCGCCGTTCTACTTTAACGACGACCGACTTATCCATTTTATCACTTACCACAACACCTTGCATTAGTCGCTTAGGCATTTATTTACTCCTCAAGACACGTCTAGACGCTTTTTTTCATTCAAAACAGTTTTAATCTGCGCGAGGGTACGGCGAATTTGTCGAACCCTTGATGTGTTCTCTAATTGGCCACTGGCTGCTTGAAATCTTAAATTAAATTTTTCCTTACTTAAATCGATGAGCTGTTCATTCAATTCATCAATTGTTTTTGCACGTATGTCCTCGGATTTGGCCATGCTACTCTTCTAACCCTAATCGTTGTACAAATTTTGTATCCAAAGGTAACTTAGCTGCAGCTAATTCAAAGGCTCTACGTGCCACTGTTTCCGGTACGCCATCAAGTTCAAACATAATTCGACCAGGTTTGATGCGCGCAACCCAATATTCCGGATTGCCTTTACCTTTGCCTTGCCGAACCTCTGCTGGTTTTTGTGACACAGGTATATCTGGAAAAACCCTGATCCACACACGGCCAGCACGTCTCATGTGGCGTGTTATAGCGCGACGAGCAGCCTCTATCTGTCGGGCAGTAACCCGAGCGGGGGCCATCGCTTTCATGCCATAGGCTCCAAAGTTCAATGCTGTACCGCCCTTTGCATTACCATGTATACGGCCTTTATGAGCCTTACGAAATTTAGTACGTTTTGGTTGTAACATTCATTTATACTTTCTTAATCCAAACTCAAACTAACGAGCCGATTGCATATCTTGTGTCTTTTTTTCTTGTGCCATTGGATCATGAGATAAAACTTCACCTTTATATACCCAGACTTTGATGCCGCAGATACCATAAGTCGTTTTGGCACGCGCTACTCCATAATCAATATCTGCCCGTAATGTATGAAGGGGGACCCTGCCTTCACGATACCATTCTGTGCGTGCGATTTCCGCTCCGCCCAACCGTCCGCCACAATTAATCCTTATACCTTCAGCGCCCAAACGCATAGCTGACTGAACGGCACGCTTCATCGCGCGGCGGAAAGCAATCCGTCTCTCTAACTGGTGAGCAATATTTTCCGCTATCAACATCGCATCAATTTCTGGCTTGCGAATCTCAACGATATTGAGGCTCACCTCGCCACCCGTACGCTTTGACAGCTCTTTCCGGAGCGTTTCTATGTCGGCACCCTTCTTACCAATAACAACTCCAGGTCGCGCAGTGTAAATAGTAATTCTTGCTCGCTTTGCTGGTCGTTCGATTACTATTTTGCTAAGTCCGGCTTGTTTGAGACGTCCATGCAAGAATTCACGTATAGTAACATCTGCATGCAACTGATCCGCATAATTATCACCCTCAGCATACCAACGGGAATCCCAAGTACGATTTATGCCAACCCGAAAGCCAATAGGGTTCACTTTCTGGCCCATTAAACTATCTCCTCACGCTCGCGAACAACTATAGTCAAGTTGCTAAATGGTTTGAAAATACGACCCGTGCGACCTCTTGCACGTGGACGCCAACGCTTCATTACAAGAGCACGACCACAGCTTGCTTCTGCAACATAGAGTCGATCTATATCAAGCTGGTGATTATTCTCCGCATTGGCAATAGCGGCTTGAAGAACTTTTTTTACCTCAGATGAAATGCGCCTTGACGAAAATGTTAAATCACTTAGGGCAGATTCACAGGATTTACCGCGAATACCTTCGGCCACCAAATTGATTTTCTGCGGAGACGTCCGGATCATTTTTCCATAAGCCATTGCCTCATTATCCGCAAATTTCCTGGGTGATGATTTCTTGCCCATGATTAGGCTCTCTTTCCTTTTTTATCGGCCAAATGGCCAAAATATGTACGCGTTGGAGAAAACTCCCCCATTTTATGGCCAACCATGTTTTCTGTTACTAAAACAGGGATGAATTTTTTTCCATTGTACACACCGAAGGTTAATCCCACGAACTGTGGGAGAATGGTTGATCTGCGTGACCAAGTTTTAATCACATCATTTCGACCGGATGCACGAGCCACCTCTGCTTTCTTAAGCAGATATGAATCAACGAAAGGTCCTTTCCAAACTGAGCGAGCCACTTTATCTCCTTAACGTTTTCGACGGCGAATAATAAGCCGGTCGGTTTTTTTATTACTCCGTGTACGCTTGCCCTTTGTCGGCTTTCCCCAAGGCGTCACAGGGTGTCGGCCACCAGATGTCCTACCCTCACCGCCACCATGCGGATGATCGACAGGATTCATGGCAACACCGCGTACTGCTGAACGCTTACCTAGCCAGCGCTTTCGACCTGCTTTACCAAGCTTAATATTTGCTTTATCAGGATTCGAAACAGCTCCTATCGTAGCCATGCACTCTGCGCGAATTATTCGAATCTCGCCAGAGTTCATACGAAGCTGCGCATATCCTTGATCTTTACCAATCAACTGAACATAGGTCCCTGCTGACCGCGCGATCTGAGCTCCGCCACCAACTTTCAACTCAACATTATGGATAATTGTGCCGACCGGTATGTTTTCCATTGGCAATGCATTCCCAGGCTTAATATCGACATTTTTGCCAGACACAACTGTATCACCGGGGGCCAACCGTTGCGGTGCAATTATATAAGCCTTTTCACCATCTTCATATTTTAATAAAGCGATGAATGCACTCCTATTTGGGTCATGTTCAATCCGCTCCACCGTTGCGGGTATATCAAATTTTGTTCGCGTAAAATCTATAATACGATAGCGTCTTTTATGACCTCCCCCTCGACGGCGAGCGGTAATGCGCCCCGCATTATTACGCCCACCCTTACTGGACAACCCTTCTGTCAGAATTTTCTCGGGCTTCCCTTTCCAAAGATCAGAACGATCAATCAAAACTAAGTTTCGACGTGAGGGAGAGGTTGGCTTATAATTTCTTAGTGCCATCTCTACACCCCTGTCGTAATATCAATGGAATCGCCATCGACCAACGTAACAATTGCCTTTTTGTAGTCAGAGCGCCTACCAAGTTGGCCACGAAAACGTTTCATTTTACCTTTCTGAACTATCGTGTTAACCGCCTTAACCTTAACTTCAAATAAGCCTTCAACTGCAACTTTAATTTCTGGTTTCGTAGCCCCAAGTGGCACTTTAAACGTCACTTGATTATGCTCCGAGATTAAAGTTGCTTTCTCAGTTATTATTGGCGAACGAATAACTTCATACATCCGTTCTTTCCTTAATCTTATATTTTTACCTACATGACTATGTTTACTCATTTCAAGCGCTCCACCAATTTGTCAATGGCATCCTTAGTTAAAACTAAAATATCACGCCTGAGAATGTCATAAACATTCGCCCCCTGCTGTGGTAACACGTCTATGCCCTTAATATTACGCGCAGCTAAGTGAAAATTTTGATCAATTTCAACTCCATCAATGATCAAAGCAGATTTCCAACCCAGCTTTTTTATATACTTAGCCAACTCAGAGGTTTTTGATGTTTTTGCCCTAGCCTCATTCAGGACAACCAACTTACCATCAGCACGTTTTACTGAAAGTGCTGTCCTGAGCGCGGATCGACGAATTTTTTTCGTCAATTTATGTGCATGCGAGCGAAAAACCGGACCAAAAGCTACACCTCCACCGCGCATCTGAGGTGCCTTTTTGTCACCCTGCCGAGCACGACCTGTACCTTTCTGTTTAAAAGGTTTTGCAGTTGACCCCTTAATCTCAGCCCGTTGTTTTGTCTTGTGTGTCCCAGCCCGGCGTTTTGCTAGTTGCCAGTTAACCGCACGCGATAATATGTCGGTCCGCTCAGGCACACCAAATACCGCTTCGTCAAGATCAATATCGCCCAAGCTCTTATTATTGATATCTATGACTGGATACTTCATTATTTTGCGTCCTCAGGCGTTTCGATCTCAGGAGGTTCATCTGGCTCCGTTTCAACAGGTTCATCCGACCCAATTTGCCCCGGATCATCTAATGCGGTTTCAACAGGTTCTTCTGATATAGCTTCAACAGGGTCGTCTGATGCAGGTATAGTTGCGTCAGAGGCCCCTTCTCGTGACAAGTCATCTCCCTTAGTAGAAACTCGGGAACGCGTACCCGCGGGCATTGGAACGTTTTCAGGTAAAATCTTTTTTAACGCATCTTTAACCAAAATATACCCCCCCTTCGATCCGGGAACTGCGCCTTTAACTAAAATAATACCACGATCCACATCGGTTGAAATAACCTGCAGGCTTTGAGCCGTTTTCTGCACATCACCCATATGTCCCGCCATTTTTTTTCCTTTAAAAACCTTGCCAGGATCTTGACACTGACCAGTCGAGCCATGGCTCCGATGTGAAATTGATACACCGTGGGATGCACGAAGCCCATGAAAACCATGTCTTTTCATAGCTCCAGCAAAACCCTTTCCTTGGCTAACCCCGACAACATCAACGAATTGGCCAACAACGAAATGCCCCGCTGTAATTTCTTCGCCAATATCAACCATCGCATCATCAGAAACACGAAATTCAACGACTTGTCGTTTTGGCTCCAACTTTGATTTAGCAAAGTGCCCACGCATTGGTTTCGAAATATTTTTTACTTTAGCTTTACCAACACCAAGCTGAAGCGCCGTATATCCATCAGTCTGTTGTGTACGATGTGAAATAACTTGACAATTATCAATCTTTAATACCGTCACAGGTATATGCTGACCATTTCCCTCGAAATAAGCACTCATCCCAATTTTTTGCGCTATAAGTCCAGTTCTCATAGTCTATTCCTAAAGTTTTATCTCAACATCAACGCCAGACGCTAGGTCCAATTTCATCAATGCATCAACGGTTTCTGGGGTCGGATCTAGGATATCAATAACTCGCTTATGTGTTCTGATTTCGAATTGCTCACGTGACTTTTTATCTATATGTGGTGAACGTAACACAGTATATTTCTCAATCTTAGTAGGTAGAGGAATGGGCCCGCGCACTTGAGCTCCGGTCCGCTTCGCTGTGTTAACAATTTCCAAAGTCGACGTATCAAGCACTCTATGATCAAAAGCTTTTAAGCGTATACGGATATTTTGACTATCTACCATTACTTAATTCCAAATATTTTTCTAAAATTAGAAATAGCGCCGTTTAAAACTAAACCATTTTTCCCTATTTCTTAATCGATTATATCTCCAACAACACCAGCACCAACAGTCCGTCCGCCTTCACGAATAGCAAAGCGTAAACCTTGGTCCATTGCAATAGGTGTAATTAAATCAACTGTCATCGCAATATCATCACCAGGCATAACCATCTCTGTGCCATCTGGTAATTCAATCGTTCCCGTTACATCGGTCGTCCGGAAGTAAAATTGTGGACGATAATTAGCAAAGAATGGAGTGTGACGCCCCCCTTCTTCCTTCGTAAGAATATACGCTGAACAAGTGAATTTTTTATGAGGCGTAATCGACCCAGGAGCAGCAACAACCTGTCCCCGTTCAACTTCCTCACGTTTTGTACCACGTAATAACGCCCCAATATTATCACCCGCTTCACCACGATCTAGAAGCTTACGGAACATTTCAACGCCGGTGCAGGTTGTCACCTGAGTATCCCGAATACCAATGATTTCAATCTCATCACCAACATTAATTACTCCGCTCTCAACACGACCTGTAACAACCGTACCTCGACCAGAAATAGAGAATACATCCTCAATTGGCATTAAAAACGGTTGATCAACTGGACGGTCAGGCTGCGGGATATACTCATCAACAGCAGCCATTAATTTTAGGATACTTTCTTTACCAATTTCATCATCACGGTCTTCAAGGGCAGCCAAAGCTGAACCAGTGATAATTGGAATATCGTCGCCTGGAAATTCATAGGACGAAAGAAGATCGCGAACTTCCATTTCGACGAGCTCCAAGAGTTCTTCATCATCTACCTGATCAACTTTGTTAAGATAAACTACCAAAGCGGGCACCCCTACCTGGCGAGCGAGTAATATATGTTCTCGGGTTTGGGGCATAGGACCATCAGCCGCATTCACAACCAAAATTCCACCATCCATTTGCGCAGCACCCGTGATCATATTCTTCACATAATCTGCGTGGCCTGGACAATCGACGTGAGCATAATGACGACTCTCAGTTTCATACTCAACGTGTGCCGTCGAAATTGTGATACCACGTTCACGCTCCTCTGGGGCCTTATCTATATCAGCAAAATCTGTAAATTCCCCGCCACCTTGGGACGACAAAATCTTTGAAATCGCCGCCGTAAGGGTCGTTTTACCATGATCAACATGACCAATCGTACCAACATTACAATGCGGTTTCGTACGCTCAAATTTTTCTTTACTCATATCATCAGTCTTTCGTTATCAGTTATTACGTTTCATCCAGTGACGTGCGCACCTAAACACGTCCTCGACTTATTCCCATATTTCCATTCAGAAATCAATGGAGCGGGTGAAGGGAATCGAACCCTCGTCGTAAGCTTGGAAGGCTTCTGCTCTACCATTGAGCTACACCCGCCCGAAATCTTTTCCTTATAATTCTAGCCAAATTTTACTCGCCCAAAATGGTGGAGGGAGTTGGATTCGAACCAACGTAGACGTACGTCAGCGGGTTTACAGCCCGCCCCCTTTAGCCACTCGGGCACCCCTCCATCAGAGCTCCCATTTACGCTTATATAGTACCCAACGAGTGCCAGCCAGAATGCTTATAACGAGGACCTTCATTAAGGCGCTGAGTTCTATCGTTAATTTTCAATCCCTTGTCAACACAAAACACGTAAAAAAACCAATTAGTATATGCATTTCACCAAATTACTTCAACCAAGTCTGTTATATAACCGAACTTTAGTATAATTTAGGCCTCATTATGGCAAAATACAATAAATCTAATAAAGGAAAAATGCGCCACTCACCGGTAGCAAAATATAGGCCCCAATATAATAAACAAAATAGGCACTCCGATTCCAAGATCACCCAACTCTCACCAAGAGAACTTGATTCAGGTCCTAATAATCGATACTGGATCTATGGTCATCACACAGTACAAGCTGCATTGGTTAATCCTAAGCGAAAAAAATACAGACTTCTTGTGGACAAAAAATTATTGTTTCCCTCCAACTTTATTACGGGTAAATTTCAAACCGAACATGTTAGCCGTCATCAAATAACCCAACAACTGGATTCTGGAGCAGTCCATCAAGGTTTAGCATTGCTGGTATCACCCCTGCAACAACCATCAATAGAAGACGTTTGTCACGAAGCCAACGAAAATTCAGTGATGGTTATCCTAGACCAGGTTACGGATCCTCGAAATATAGGTGCCATTATGCGGTCAGCTGCAGCTTTTGGAGCTTCGGCAATCATTGTCCCAGAAAAAAATACGCCTGATATGACTGCAACATTAGAAAAAGCAGCGGCGGGTGCAGCTGATCTTCTCCCAATGGTGAGAGTTGCAAATCTCACACGCGCTCTAAAACAATTAAAAAAATTTGGTTACTGGATATTTGGCCTTGACGCTAGTGCCAATCAAACCATCACTCAAGTAAAGTTAAACGGTAAATTAGCCTTAGTATTGGGGTCGGAAGGTAGTGGCTTACGTAAACTAACGGCCAAAAATTGCGACCATCTCGTCAATATACCTATCGAACCGACGATCGGGAGTCTGAACGTATCAGTCGCGGCATCGATTTTCTTATATGAGCTTATTCTAAAATCCTGATGGCTTTGATTTTCTTCTCGGATCTTATTAGTTTATTCCCGTTTAAACTCTCCCAAGTCATTCCAAACCATTTGTTCTGTAATTTTGCCATCCTTAATCGTAAATCTATCAATGAAACGGATATTCGAAAACTCATCGCCATCCAGCCACTCACCATAAAGAGTTCCAAAACAATAAACTATAAACCCTTCTTCGGATATCAGGGGATCAAAGTGGTCATAACTTTTCTTAACCCAACGGTAACGAAGTTCAGCCCAGTCAATTACTTCTTCTAAACAAAAAAATGATTTACCCCCAGGAAAAACTAATTTGAAGCCTTCACGGAGCCATAAATTTGCAGCTTTTAGATCGCCCCCTTCCACCGCATCCAAATAATTTCTGACAAGGCTGATAGCATTTGCAAAACTCGAATCTTTTTCCATCCTTATTCCTTGAATCGTTAGTAAGCTTTCACTCTAATATTTATTGCAGTGAACTTTAATTTATTCTATTACGCTGAAGACAATTCGAACAGTTTAGAAGTACAGCTAAATTTGATTCAGTAAATACTATTATTTTCTAGCCGCTATAGCTCAGTTGGTAGAGCAGTTGATTTGTAATCATCAGGTCCCGAGTTCGAATCTTGGTGGCGGCACCACTCTTTATAGCGCAGAAATCTGCGGTTTACAAGCTTCCCTCCAAAATCGAATTTCGGGCGAAAATAGCGTTAGTCCCTTTATACTCCCTTTTAGATTGGTCCAAATGGACCTGATGATTAAAAAGGGAGTAAATCTACGATTCGCTAATCCTGACTGCAAATTGCTCAAAATCGCTAAATTCACAGCTTGGTTTGTAATCTTTATACTTAAAATGGAGATTAAAAATGAAGACTTTTCACGACAAAAAAGGGCGTAAGCTTTCAACCCTCGAAGAGGGGATCAAATAATGAAAATGATCCATTCTTATAAAGATTTATCGTGGAAGATGTCGCCTGATGGTACCCGCTTCCTGATGGATTTTCGCCCCATAAACGGTTCACGAAGAACGCCGTTTAAAACCAAAACCGCGATGTGGGAAGAGGCCAAGCGCCTCTTCGCCATCTGGCAGGGTGCGGGCGAGGTCGAGGAGCAATCCGAAGACCCAACCTTTTCCCAAGCTTATAAACGCTACGTCGAGAAGATGAAGCGGCGGCTCGAAAACCCCGAAGATAAGTTTGGGGCGCAGAGCCTTCGCACCAATCGGGATCAACTCAAGCGTCTACTCAAACTAACGGTGGGCGATCAAAAGCTTGGTGGGCGGAAAGTACGCTCCCTCAGCCGACAGATGGTGGTCGAGGACCTCTGGCCCCAGATACGCAACCGCAAGCATAACGGAAGGCCGACAAGTCCAATTACGGCCCTCTCCTATATGACGGCGTTTAAATCCTTCCTCAAATATTGTGTGGCCCGAAGCTATGTCGACAGGAACGTGGCGGAGCTGGCGTGTGATAAGAACGCTGGTGACGAATATATCGTTCTCCCTAATCGGGTGCAAAAATGGAAGGAAAAACGAGCGGCGGGAGCAGCCAAGGTCCATCCCGATAATGTTCGGGCCATCCTTGCCCATACGCCTGACGAGCATAAATCCAAAATCAGGTTCGCGATTTACGCTGGCTTGCGGATTTCGGAACAACTGACCCTCAAGGTTATCGATCGCAAAGCCGATTGGTATGAGCCTCAAATGGGCGGCATCGATTTTAAGGAGAATGTCGTACTGGTTCGCAATTCACTTTCACGGGGCCTTAAAACCTCCGAGGATACGATCGGCGACACCAAATCGCTACAAGGCTGGCGGGAGGTTCCTCTCGATCCAGCGTTTTGCCAAGAGCTTCGCCTTGAATGGGAAGCCCTGCCTGAAATCAGACGGGCCGAGGGCTGGCTGTTTCCGTCCGTACATGGAACGAGGTCCAATCCTGATAACTGGCGAAAACGCATCCTCTACGCTGCCTGTGATAACGCAGGCATAACCAAAAAACAGCGACCCTGCTGGCACGAGCTTCGCCATGCCTTCGCAACGGCGTTCCTGACCAAGATGGGTCCTGATTTTGTGGCCTGCCAAGAATTGATGGGCCACGCCGATATGTCGACCACGCTTCTTTATAAGCACGTTATCCGCGATCCTGAACGCGATAAGAAGATGACCAGCGGCATCGTCGGCTTCTTTGACGAAGATACTCCAGACATCGATCCTGATAACCCGAATATAGTTCCCTTTAAAAAGGCGGTTTAAAATGAGTGAGATGTTTGCGAATAAATTTAACTATTACCACCATAGTCCCTCGGCGGTGCAGAAGCCGACCGAGGTGGATATGTTTCAGAAGATACTCAAAGCGCGGGGCGAGAAGATTTTCTACGGAAGCCCCGCAACCGTTGGCAGGGCGGTTGAGGATTTTGTCTCAGCCGTTGCCATCGATGGTATGAGCGAGGATGAAGCCCTGCGCCATGCCGCATCGGTTCTCGACGCCCACGAGTTGGTGCCTTGGGATAGCGATGATGATAAGGCAAGGCTCGACATCCATCGGGGTGAAGTTCTCGAAGCAATTTCCAAGAACGCCCTCGAAGGCATTCAAACGGCTCTTCAAAAGGCCAACCAAATACAGGGCCAAGAGAAGCTCACCAAACGCTACGGTGGCCTCACCTTGGATTTTCTTGGCTTCTCCGATTTCTACGGCGGCAATCGTGTTGCCGAACTGAAGGTGAAAACCACCGCCCCAACGGAAACGAAAAAAGGCAAAGGCAAACGGGTGGGATCGCTCCCTTCCAAGCCTGATATGAAACACGCCCAGCAAGCCGCTTTTTATGCGGACGTTTTGGAATGTCCCGCTTCATTGGTTTATGCCAACGAAAAGGAGTTTCGGATTTTCGATGAGACCAACTGCGATGAACTCACGCCCGATGGTATTAAAAAAGGCGTCGAAGAACTTCGAGCCAGAGCTTGGTCGAGGGAGAACCTCATGCGCTCGGCCCCGAACCAAAGAGCGCTTATGCAGATGATGGCCCCTGATTGGAGCGATTGGGGCTGGAAAATCGATTTAAAGTTTCTCGAAGAAGCCCGATCGATATGGGGTCTGACCCGCCATTAATACACTTATATATATATGAGTGGTGATTCACTCATTTTCACTGTTTTTGGGATGTTTGCGCTTGCGGCTGTAAGCTTTGGGATTGGGTTCGACCTTATGGCCGAGGGCAAGGCGCAGTCGCCACGTCGGGTCGCGTGGTTTAAGGATTGTCTTTGAGGGTGGTTTGAACTTTGAGGACATATTTCGGC
>CAZXSC010000082.1:0-12992 GCA_964643045.1 uncultured Rhodospirillaceae bacterium | reverse complement strand
AGTTATTTTCAGCTAGGCAAAAGGAATTACATGACATAATTTCAAAAATTTTACCTCGAACAGCCCACTGCCCCGCCGCGCCACCAGGGCATAAAACTATTTTTGATCGGTTAATAACGTTGATGTAATCCTCGTCAGACAGCCTTTCCATCGTATGTGCTTTTTTGTCATCGGGAAGTCCGAATGATTCATCAAAATAACCACCTAAATGCATGACCTGAATGCCCAAAGGCGATAGTTTTGCGTCTAAGAACGCCAATAGTTTATGTCGTGCCTGGTAGAGGCTGCCTAGAAGCACAACATCTATATCCTTTTTAATTGGAAGTTCTTTGAAGTGATTATATAGAATATTATTACCGCTCAGGTATATGACAGCTTTTTCAGGATTTAATTGTTCACGCCAGAATCGGAAACGAGCATAACTGATAAAAGAACAGGCTTCGCAAAAAAGAGATGTTGATTTAAATAAATTATTTTGACGGAAATTTAATGGCGTTGGACCTGGATATGTATCCCAAGCTATAGTTAAAACCTTTGTACCTGTCTCCTCAAAACCAGTCAAAAGTTGTTCCGGTATATCATCTTTTGACCAACCTGTAATATAAACAATCAAGTCGGGTTTGAAATCTAGGACAGCTTTAGTAGCTGCATGTATCATGCCACCAAGGCCAAGTTCTTTTTTTACCCGTTGATATATAAAATCTTTGTACTCCTTAATAAATCCACTGGAAATCATCGGCAAGCGAACTTCTAAATTACCTGGCTCACTCTCAAAATTGTTATATTGTTCGTGATTAAAAAATAAGACTCGAATTCTATTAATCCTTTTAAAATTTCAGTCAAAAGTTATCAGAAGTTAATCTTGAAAAAGGCGAGTACGATGATCCATTAAGGATCCTTATTCCCCGTAGAATTTAACCCCAATTTTAATAGGGCTCATGCCCCGTTCTGCTCTACTTTGATTAGTATCTCTCAGGCTAAAGACGCAACCACAGTATTCTTGCTGATAGAATTTTTCCTCCTTAGAAATTTTGATCATTCGATTTGAACCCCCATTTTTTCGCCAGTTGATGGTCCAATATGTTACGTCTTTATATTGATTAGCTGCCCTAACGCCACAGGCGTTTATTTGTGTAAGGTTTTTCCAGCGCGATGTCCCCAGGGTACTCGAAAAAACTCTAAACTGGTTTTCAAAAGCATAAAGAGCCGATCGTTCAAACCGCATATCAAAGCATAGCGTGCAACGATAGCCACGTTCAGGTTCGTTTTCATACCCTGAAGTCTTATGAAACCATTCTTCTTTGTTATGATCGAGATCAACAAACGGCACATCAATCTTGTCGGCAAATCGTTTGTTTTCTTCCTTTCGTATTTGATATTCTTTAACCGGATGGATATTAGGATTATAAAATAATATTGTATAATCAATATTTGAGCGTTTAAGTTCAGTCATGATGTCTCCTGCACAAGGTGCGCAGCAAGAGTGCAGCAGAATTTTTTTCTCATTCTTTGGTACTATCAATTGTGGACGATCTTTTTCCATAGTTTTTAAATCAACAGTATTTTGTTTCATTAGGTGTCACGGCCTTGAAATCTTTGAATCTAAGAACTTGAAGGCTATTTTATTCGATGTCAGCATGGAAAAACAATGCCATAAAAAATTAAATTTCGATTCTTGTTTAATGTTGTTTATTTTTAGTTTAAAATAAAAAAACGCATAATATATTTAATTATTATTGTTAAGATACAATATATTATACAAAGTTATACAATATTTAGTTATTTTATATTTTGTTAAATAATAACCATATAATGTATAACCTATCCAAATATTATCAATGGTTGAATTCGCGTGATTTTGAAAAAATGTTCTAAATTTTTTTTCATACTCGGTTGATGAAACAAATTTTTAAGTAATATCAGTGATTATTTTCTAATTGGTATAACGTTTTAGGCGGGGCACGGTTAATGATTATGTTATGTAAAATTTCTAACGGTTGATTTGGAATAATAAGATTGGTTGCTCCAGAAATAATACAAGCACACCTATAATAGTCGCTTGTGTTAAATGGCTACACTAAAGTGAAAGAAACCAGGACTATCATGGAAATGAGGAAGCTTGCACCACCCCAGAATAAAACTCAAATCCTGCTAATGATCGTTATCGCTATTTTTCCTTTATGGGTGTTGGAGTGGGGTCCTCTAAATGTGGGGTTACCAACTGAAGATATTATTAAACCAATCGATAGTTCAAATCAGAAGCTTAACGTCGATGTTGGGCCTTTAAATATTTTAATACCGTCCCTTCCAGTGCCAATTGTTGAGAAGTTTATAATTGGCAAGGGCGATACAATGATAGGATTGTTTTTGCGCGGAGGTCTGGCGCCAAAACTAGCCCACCGCGCAATTCGCTCACTGCGCCAAATTTATGACCCCAAAGCTATTTTACCTGGACAAGAGTTAGAATTTTCATATTCCACCACGTCTTCTGCGGGAGGAAAATTTGTACAGACGAAGCGCGGACAGTTAAAAACCATCACATACCGGCCAGATCTATTTCAAGAGTATGTCATTAATCTAAATGATGAGAATAACTTTTCCGCAAAACTATATAAGCAGGCTATAAAAACGATTCTAAAAAGCGTAGCAGGTACAATTAAATTTAGTCTTTATGTGTCTGCTATAAGGTCTGGTTTGCCATTACCAATTCTAATGGAACTGATAAGGATCTATTCTTGGGATGTTGATTTTCAACGAAGTATCAGGGAGGGGGATAAGTTTGAGCTTTTATATGAAAGCAAAGTTACAACAACAGGTCAATTAGCGCGTTATGGTGATATTATTTATGCCAAACTAAAATTGGGTAAAAACCAGTATCCACTTTATCGGTTTCGAAACAAAAATGGGGTCTATCATTATTTTGATCATAAGGGGCATAGTGCGAGAAAAGCACTTATGCGAACACCTATTAATGGGGCTCGTTTATCGTCAGGTTTTGGAACCAGGCGACACCCTATTCTAGGTTATAATAAAATGCATAGGGGTGTGGATTTTGCAGCACCTAGGGGTACACCTATTTTTGCAGCCGGCTCAGGTATAATCGTGTTTCGATCCAGGAATGGTTCATATGGAAATTATATCCGCATCAGACATAACTCCGAATATTCAACAGCATATGGCCACCTTAGTAAATTCAAAAGGTCTTTAACAAAAGGTTCGCGCGTACGACAGGGACAAATTATTGGGTTTGTTGGTACAACCGGCCGCTCTACTGGCGCCCATCTGCACTACGAGATCCTTCGTCGTGGACGCCAAACCAACCCGATGAGGGTTAAAATGCCTTCAGGAAAGCATCTAACCGGGCGAGATTTGAAGAAATTTAGGAAAATCAAGGAAACCGCCGACAAACTATTTCAGAATCACTCGATGGCTAACAAGCCCTCCCGTGACGTGAAGTTTCCAATAAGTAAAGATTAATTCGCAACTACCTCTTCTTTTATCAGTTCACCATTTATGATTAAACCATTACTCGCAGCTTTTATTTCAATTTTATTGTGTACTTCCACTGCGTCCCGAAGAATCAGATTGGCTATTGGGTTTTCTAAATAACGTTGGATAACTCGCTTTAACGGACGAGCGCCATAGGTGGGGTTATATCCTGCCTTTGCTAGCCATGAGATAGCATCTGGTTTTATCGATAGACTAATGTCCATTTCCTTAAGCCGGGATTGGAGTAAACCTAATTGAATTTTTACAATTGAAGCCATATTTTCCCGTAAAAGGCGTTGAAATAAAACGATTTCGTCTAAGCGATTGATAAATTCGGGTTTAAAGGATCTCCGAATTAGCTGCATAATATCGCCTTTTAGTTCCACTGTGCCTTCATCTTTGGCCTGATCTGCTAAAATCTCGGCGCCAAGATTGGATGTCAAAATGATCAGCGTGTTTCTGAAATCTATAGTTCGCCCCTGTCCATCTGTTAATCGGCCATCGTCAAGAACTTGTAATAATATATTGAAAATATCTGAATGCGCCTTTTCAACCTCATCAAAGAGTATCACTTGAAACGGACGCCGGCGTACCGCTTCTGTAAGTGATCCCCCCTCGTCAAAACCAATATAACCTGGTGGCGCGCCAATTAAGCGAGATACCGTATGTTTTTCCATATACTCAGACATATCAATTCTAAGTAACGCTCGTTCGTCATCAAATAAAAATTCAGCTAGTGCCTTTGTAAGCTCTGTCTTACCTACCCCTGTCGGCCCAAGAAACAAAAATGATCCCAATGGCCGTGAAGTATCTTGAAGTCCGGTTCGGGCTCGTCGGACTGCATTTGCCACCGCTTCAAGAGCTTCTTTTTGTCCCACAACCCTATCTTCAAGGCGTTGCTCCATGGAAAGTAATTTTTCGCGTTCACCCTGCATTATCTTGTCAATGGGGATCCCCGTCCAACGTGAAACGACAGAGGCAATAGCGCTATCAGTTACTATTTCTTGCACTAAACTGTGAACCTTTTTACTCTCATTGACACTAAGTTTTTCCTCAAGTTCAGGTATAACGCTGTATTGCAGTTCTCCAGCATTTTCCAGATCCCCTTCCCGGAAAGCTATGGCTAAAGATATGCGCGCCTGATCAAGTTCTTCCTTAATTTTCTGCGTTTCAGCAATCTCTCTTTTTTCGCCCTCCCATTTTGTTGTTAAAAGCGATGACTCCGATTCACGTTGGTGTAATTCATCCTGCAATACCGATAAACGCTTCTTAGATGCACCATCGTCTTCATTTTTGAGTGATTCCATTTCAATCCTAATTTGGATGATCTTACGGTCTAACTCATCGATCTCCTCAGGTTTTGAGTCAACTTCCATTCTGAGGCGGCTGGCAGCCTCATCGATTAAATCGATAGCTTTATCTGGTAGATAACGATCTGTGATATACCTATTTGAAAGGGTTGCGGCAGCAACTAATGCAGAATCTGTTATTCGCACTCCATGATGTAGATCATACTTTTCTTTTATACCACGTAAAATTGAAATAGTATCTTCCACTGTCGGCTCCGCGATGAATACAGGTTGAAACCGGCGAGCCAACGCGGCGTCTTTCTCAACATTCTGGCGGTATTCTTTTAAGGTTGTAGCGCCGACGCAATGTAACTCACCCCGCGCTAATGCTGGTTTCAGTAGGTTGGATGCATCCATAGCACCTTCTGCTGCTCCGGCTCCAACTAAGGTGTGCATTTCATCAACGAACAAGATTATTTTCCCATTTGCTTCAGTAACTTCCGTTAGAACAGACTTTAAACGCTCTTCGAATTCACCCCGGAATTTTGCACCTGCAAGCAATGCGCCTAGATCAAGCGTCATTAATTTCTTATCCAGAAGCGATTCTGGCACATCTCCATTCACAATACGTTGGGCTAAGCCTTCTACTATAGCTGTTTTACCAACACCGGGTTCGCCTAGTAAAACAGGGTTATTCTTTGTTCGTCGTGAAAGAACCTGAATGGTCCGTCGGATTTCTTCGTCGCGTCCAATTACTGGATCTATTTTACCTTCTCTAGCGTTTGAAGTTAAATCTTGAGCATATTTTCCTAAAGCGTCGTAACCGTCTTCTGCACTTGCCGTATGAGCTTTTCTTCCTTTACGCATTTCTTCTATGGCTGCATTTAGCTTGGTAGGGGTAACGCCATTTGATTCTAAAATCTCAGCCGAGGGAATATTAGGTGTGAGAACTAGGGCTTGGAGTAGTTGTTCGACGGTAACAAAGCTATCACCATTTTCTTTTGCTATTTTCTCTGATTTTTCGAAGACATTGGCTAAATTAGAGGAAATAAACATTTGGTTGGCACCGGTTCCTTTTACTTCTGGTATGCCTTTTAAACATGTTAAAATATCCTGATAAATTTTTTTTGTATTTCCACCGGCGGTTTGAATAAGGTTTGATGCCAAACCTTCATTATCCTCTATTAGGACTTTAAGAATGTGTTCGGGAGATAGTTGCTGATGCCCTGACCGATTCGCTGCCGTTTTTGCAGATTCAATGAAGCCTTTAGAGCGATCTGTATAACTATCGAATTCCATTCGGGGGTACCTTTCTGTTGATAAGGTATGAGGCAAAAAACTTTGCCCTAGTCATTTGAACGGCAAGTGGGGTTAACACAACTAATGCTTTATATGGCTCAATTTTGTCTAGCCGCAAGTGCGTAAAACAGCTATCACTCATTCTCAAATAAGTGAGCGTAGGTTAGATTTGACTAGTACAATTGAAAGTATTTATCGATATCCCATTAAGGGTTTATCTGGCGAAAAACTCGATAGTATAAATGTAACAGTGGGAAATGTAATTCCTGGTGACCGTGAATATGCGTTCGCTAGGTCAGGTGTTTCCTTTGATCCAATTCGGCCACATTATATGAGCAAGAAAAACTTTCTTGCTCTAGTCAGAGACGAGGAGCTGGCATTGTTCGATACGCTGTTTGATCCAATCTCAAGAGTTTTAACGCTTTCTAAGGATGGGCATTTGCTGCTAGAGGTTAATTTATCCAATCCATTAGACCAAGAAAAAATCTGTAAGTTTCTTGCTGATCAATTGGGTATATCACCTAACAAACAACCGTTTCTTGTTAGGGCGGATCGGGGTACAAAGCTGCATTCGTTTTCAGATGTGCAAAATAAAGTAATTTCTCTGATTAACTTGTCGTCAATTAGAGAGTTTACAGGGAAAATAGGGGTCGAGGTTGACCCGATGCGTTTCAGAGGAAACATAAATTTTGTAAATAGTATTGCTTGGGAGGAATTTAATTGGCTTGACCAAGATTTACAAATCGGAAATGTTTTATTGCGAGTTCTTGCTCGAACAAAGCGTTGTGCGGCTACAGCTGTCAATCCATATACTGGTGTTCGCGACCTAAATATACCCCGGGCACTTACTTCAAATTATGGTCATATGGATATGGGTATTTATGCTGAAGTCATCCAGGGTGGCATGATAAAGGTTGGTGATAATATTGAGCCGATTTAACCCAGTTTAGGCTGGTAATTGTTCTTTCGAATCTTTGTCTTTATCAACAGTTTCATCAATCAAAACATCTTGTGGTTTCTCAATACTAACTTTTTTTATGGTTTTTGTAGAGTTAGCCGAATCCGCTTTGATTGGCTCAGTTTCTTGATCGTTATTTTCTGTATTATTAGTGTTCACCGTATCTGCATTTTGCTCATTATTGCGGTTGCCGCCACGATTGTTATTGCGGCCACGACGGTGCTTGCTGCGTTCTTTTTGATCATCTGATTGTGTATTAACTTTTCCATTTTTTTGCTCGGTATTATAGCTTGGGTTTGTTGGATCTTTTTTTCCATCGGCATTTGCCATCATTATACGATAAAAATGCTCTGCATGTTGAAAATAATTTTCTGAGGTAATTCTATCGTCTGCTGCTAGTGCATCACGTGCTAACGCTATATATTTATCATGGATTTGGTTGGCATTGCCGCGAATTTTTCCTTCTGGGCCACCACTATCGTAACTATTATTTCTGTTTGATGACCTTTTCCCGTTATTACCTCGCCCACGTGTACGCCGAGAGTTGGAACCTTGTTTCATATTATTCTACTTCATTGTTATTTTACTGAACTTTACCCAGTTGAATAGATTACCCATCCATGAGGCGGTTTACGACCCTAGGTCCCGCCTAAATCTACAACGTCTGGGGATTTTCTGTGGCCGTTACACCCAATGCTAAATCGAAAACTCGAGGTTGTATTCTGAAGTAATCGATGTAGTAACAATCGGATCCCAACCAACGATCCTAATTTAAAGGTCTACAACGAATTTTCAAACTATAAATTCGTAAATTTCTTATGAGTTTACGAGTGTTGCTAAGATGCAACGGTCAATTTTGGACAAATCTTTGCTAACTTCTTTGATTTTAAATCCATTATCAGTAAAGATATTAATTGCACTTATTGCTTGATTTATACCGATTTCGACCGCGAGCATGCCTTCTGATTTTAGTCGACTTCGACTTTCTTTTGCTATTGTTCGGTATGCCGAGAGCCCGTCAGGACCTCCCGATATAGCAATGTGAGGCTCGAACAGTTGTACACTTTTGTCAAGTAATTTGATTTCTGGATCAGATATATAAGGTGGATTACTGATAATAATATCAAATTCTTTTTTTATTCCAGCCATCCAGTTGCCTTGTTTGAATTTTGCTCGGCGCCCTAAGCCCAACTTTTTAGCATTTTGCTTTGCTATTCTGCATGCTTCAGGTGAAATATCTATACCCAATCCTTTGGCATTTGGTAGTTCTGATAAAAGTGAAAGTAAAAGACAACCAGTACCGGTCCCAAGATCGAGAATGGAAAACACTTTTCGAGAATTTGCGATATTATTTAAAATAGTTTCAATTACTAGTTCACTATCAGGCCTAGGTATTAATGTATCTCGGGTGATATCAAATTCAAGGCTCCAGAACTCTCCAGTACCCGTAATATAAGCAATTGGTTCTCCATTCTTCCGCCGGCAGACCATTTCATCCAGGTTACTGACTACATTAGACTCGACTTGGTATTCAGGATAACCAAAAATTTGGATCTGGTCTATGCTTGCCGCATGGGCCAATAATATGCGGGCTTCAAGATGGGGCTTTTGAACCTTTGCAATGGATAGTTTATCACTTAAACTTTTATAGAGTGCACCAAGTGTGGCTGGTGGGTTCATGAAATTTCTGCGAGACGAGCGGCTTGGTCTTCCGCTAAAAGAGCATTAATGACCTCATCTAGGTCTCCTGCTAAGTTTTGTTCTAGCCTATACAATGTGAGATTTATACGGTGGTCGGTTAATCGGCCCTGGGGGTAATTATATGTGCGGATCCTCTCGGATCGGTCTCCAGATCCCACCTGATTTTTTCTATCTTTTGCTCGTGCAAATTCTTTTTTTTCTCGTTCCGTCTCATATAGTTTTGCCCGTAACATTTTCATAGCTTGAGCCCGGTTCTTATGTTGGGATTTTCCATCTTGGCACTGAGCAACGATGTTAGTTGGTAGGTGTGTTATGCGAATAGCGCTATCAGTTTTGTTAACATGCTGCCCTCCCGCACCTTGAGCTCTGTAGGTATCAATCCGCAAATCTTTTTGATCGATCTGAATATCTACTTCCTCTGCTTCCGGCAAAACAGCAACTGTAGCAGCAGATGTATGGAGTCGGCCTTGTGATTCTGTTTCGGGCACACGTTGCACACGGTGCACACCCGACTCAAATTTCAGTCTAGCAAAAACGCCTTTTCCTGTAATGTTAGCCGAAGCTTCTTTATAACCTCCAATACCTGTTTCGGTGATGTTGATTGGAATGAAACCCCAGTTCTTTTGCTCGGCATATCGTTGATACATACGAAATAAATCGGCAGCGAAAAGAGCAGCCTCATCGCCTCCCGTACCTGCCCTAATTTCTAAAATAGCATTTTTTTCATCCGATTCATCTTTTGGCAAAAGTATTAATTGGATTTCATGCTCTATTTCGGGTATCTGATGTTTGAGAGCATAAAACTCTTCTTCGGCTAGGGTTTTCATTTCATTATCGGTTTCTGGATTAGCTATTAGTTCTGCTAGACCCTGTGCTTCATTTTCCAGTTCTCGATATTTTTTAACAATCCTAACAAGATCGGCAAGTTCAGCGAACTCTTTTGAAATGCGCTGAAGTTCTTGGCTACCTATATTATGTGGAGAAGAAAGTATATCGCGTAACTCGTCATGGCGAGCCACTACATGGTCTAATTTTTCAGAAATATTCATGAATTATTGGTCTACGGTAAAATTAGAAATATGTTTCAATCGGTTTAGTAAAAGTTTCGTAGCTTTTTCAGCATCGCCCCCTGATTCTTTTAAAGCCTCTTGTCTAATTTTTTCAATTCTACCGTTTTGATCATCAATCTCTTTAGTTTCTTTTTTATTATAAGTAATAATATTCTTAGCTTCTACATCGATAATTTCCCAAGCTATTTCGGCTTCTTTGGCCCTAGATTTTCTGCCTTCTTTCGTCACTCGTTCCAGATCATCCAACGTATAAAGAAAAATATCCTCGAGTTTTTCGGCGGCAGGCTCGACGTCACCTGGCACACCAGTATCTATCACGAAAATCGGCTTTCGCCGTCGGGTTGAGATTGCGCGTTGCAGAATACCCGAACTTAAGATGTAATTTCTCGTATTTATTGAAGTGATTATGATATCGGACTGAGTTAGTAATTGATCTAAGTTTTCAATTGCGCCAACATGACAATTAAGATTCTGGCTCACGGTATCAGCACGAATAGAAGAAGGATGTGTAACTAATAGATTACCAAGCCCAGCTGATCTCATTGCGGATGCGAGCATTTCTCCCATCTCACCCCCCCCAATCAGCAGACCTGATGAACCTGTTAATTCGCCGTTTACGTCACGAGCGACTTGAACTGCTGCAGCTGCAATGGAAATTGGTCTTTGATTAATTTGTGTTTCACGCGATATTCGTGTTTCTGTTTGTTGTGCAGATAATATTAGATTGTCCAGAAATTGACCTGTTGCATTATTATCCCTTGCGATTTGGTGTGCAGTGCGTAGTTGTTCCTTTAGTTTTGTGTCGCCCACAACTAAGCTATCCAATGCTGCCGCGATGGCGTATACGTGCTTAATCGCCTCTAGATTGTATAAAATATAAGTTTGCCCCTCGATTTCATTACGGGCTTTACCTACGTGTGCTGAGAGTAATTTTATTACCTCTGTTACAAGATCTTTGTGCGAGTTTTGTGGGGCCGTTAAAATAAATTCTGTTCGGTCAGTTGTTGATATAATGATTATTTCTTCAAATCCTATATATCCTAAGCGTTCATAAAAAGATGGCAAATCGGCTTTTTGGATATATAGCCGATCTCGCAATAACATGGTTGAAGTTCGGTAGTTTGCACCTATAACAATTAGCGGGTTTTCTTTATGAAAGTTTTTTATTTTCTTTTTGGGCGAATTTTCTGAATTTACTATCATTTTATTTGTATATTTTCAGTTGTTGTTCTAACGAAGTTAATGAAACTTCTTTTTGTTCACCAGTGTCCATATTTTTTAGTTGGACACAGTCTTTCTTTAATCTATCTCCGCTTACAATAATGGCTACAACGGCGGCGTTATCGTTTGCACGTTTCATTCTTTTTTTCAAATTACCCGAATAACCTAAATCAACCTTATAACCTTTTTTGCGCAGTTTTTCCGTCAGCATTAAGGCGTCAGTTTCTATGTCTTGACCAGATGGAATGACAGCGATCGGCCGGTTTATGGTTTCTTTTTTATTGGAGAGTAGCGATAAGCGTTCAACTCCTGCGGCCCACCCCACACCCGGTGTTTCTGGTCCACCCATCTGACCAATTAATCCATCATAACGCCCGCCCGCCAAGACTGCGCCTTGGGCACCTAGGCTTTTAGTAGTAAATTCAAATGCAGTATGCGAATAATAATCTAGTCCGCGAACTAATTTATGGTTAAGTTCATAAATAATGCCGAGCTTATTTAAACCTTCACATAACTCAGCAAAGAAGTTATTTGAAGCCTCATTGAAGCTTTCCCCTATCGTTGGTGCATCTGCAATAATCTGCTGGTCTTCACTTTCTTTGGAGTCAAGAATTCGCAGTGGGTTTTGCTCTAAACGTTTAAGACTATTTTGGGACAGCTTCTCTCTTTGGCTGTTTAGATATTTACGCAAACTTTGGTGATAATTTGAACGGCTTTCAGTATCGCCTAAACTATTTATTTCTAAGGTAATTTTATCTTTTAGACCAAGTTCCTCCAAGAAGGTTTTTGCGAGAGATATAGTTTCAATATCGGCTTGTGGTTTGGCTACACCTAGCACTTCCACACCAACTTGATGAAATTGTCGTCGCCTGCCTTTTTGAGGCCTTTCATAACGAAACATTGGTCCCTTGTAAAATAACTTGAGGGGTAGGTCCTGTTGCAATCCGTTGGAAATAAATGCTCTAGCGACGCCAGCAGTTCCCTCGGGCCTCAGAGTAATAGATTCACCGCCTTTGTCCTCAAAAGTGTACATTTCTTTGGTTACAATATCTGAGGTTTCGCCGAGTGTGCGGCTGAAAACATGGGTGAACTCGAAAATTGGTGTACTAATTTCACTGAACCCATATCTGTATGCTACATCAAAAGCGGCCTTTTCAATTACTCGATAACGATAGCTATCATTTGGCAGAATGTCTTGGGTTCCACGAACTGGTTTTAGAGATGTCATTCTAGCGATCGTTCCATAATTTATTTCTTTATTTTGGTTTATTACTTAGCTAAGAATGTTTGTTGCAACTGGCAAATCAAAGAAGGCGTTAAAACAAACATGATAGTATTGCGGGCTACTACAATTAATCTGTTCTAGCCTCATTCTACAACCGCCAATCCATTTTTTAGTTTATCAGCATCTAAAATAACATTCCGACGTACTTTTCCAATTGGACCAATTGATGGCACTAAAACACCATCGACTAATATCTGTAATGCTCCAGCATTACCCGTAATTAGACTTAAGCCCGCGCGGTTAGGGACCGTATAACGTTGGTCCCTTTTCAACAGTCGAGTTATGAGCAATCGAGAGGTGTTGTTATCGCGAACTTGTATATAACTATCTGTAAGGGCCATTATACTAATGCGTGAAGGATTAGATGGAGGCGTTTGATTCTCTACTAAAGCCTTAGGTTGAGCTTCTTTGATTGGCCTTTTTTTCTCTAGGTCCGCATCTTCTGGAATAGTTTTAGTTATGGTATTTGTAACGATTGCTTTTGCGGATCTTTTTTGCCGGGCTAAATCTAAAGTTGATCTACCTCCTAATTTTGGAGATGTGGAAATTGTGGGTTTGGGCTCAGATTGTTGCGTTGCAGTTGATGCTGACGTTTCTTCGTTTTGCGCGGTTTTTTCTTCTTTTTCTGTTTTAGGTTCTAACCCCTGCGTTGCGGTTGATGTTGGTGTCCCTTCGTTTTG
>CAZXSC010000081.1:0-13035 GCA_964643045.1 uncultured Rhodospirillaceae bacterium | reverse complement strand
GAGTTTCGCCATTCTCCTTCATCAAAAATGATTGCTATTGAACAAACTGCTAATCTTGGGGGTGGCTCTATTTGGCCATTGGAAACTTTAGTTGCTCTTCAGTCTGTGGCAAAAGAAAATAATTTAATTACGCATATGGATGGTGCACGGCTCCTCAATGCAGTTGTTGCAAGTGGAGTGTCTGCGATAGATTATGCTGCAACGGCTGAAACTGTGTGGATTGACCTTTCCAAGGGACTTGGTTGTCCCGTTGGAGGAGTTATTGCAGGCTCCAAAGAGTTTATTCAAGAGGCATGGCCATGGAAACAAAGATTAGGTGGGTCTATGCGTCAATCAGGAATATTAGCGGCTGCAGGCTTATATGCCCTTGATAATAATGTTGATCGATTAGCTGTTGATCATGAAAATGCCAAGACATTGGCAACTGAATTGTCTCGTATACCAGGCGTTAAACTTGATAGTGAGTTGGTCGAGACCAATATAATACTTATCGATGTAGGGGGTTCTAAATTCTCTGCGCCCGAGATTTCTGAAAGATTGCTGGCAGACGGCGTCCGGATCGGAGCATTTTCATCCACGAGAATGCGAGCAGTTACACATCTGGATATTGATGGCAAAGATGTTGACGTCGCCGTTAAATCTTTTCAAAAAATTTTAGCTTAGTCGATAGAAAAATTTAGCTTGGAATGTGCTGTTCGCAGGACTTTTTCGGTTTTTTCGGGTGTTGTCGACTTCGCAAAAATAAAACCTAAATATTTATTCCCCTCAGGCAGCGGAATTACTTCCCCTCCTACCGGTATGGTAATTGTTATTTCAGTGACACCATTTATAGCTTGAGCTTCCAACATCCCGTCAATTCGTTTGAGCGTACCGGCTCTTGGAATTGGTATCATCATCACTCCAGATGCTTGTTTCTCCCTTTCTGGTAATACAGGTTCACCCAATGCATGACGGATAATTATATCTTCCAACGTCAACTTATCATCAAATCGTAGGCTGCGTGAACAGAGACCACCTATTGATCGCGCCGCAATCTCTATGATCCAGGGGCCGGTATTATTTGTATTTTGTCCGCTTGGTTGGACGCGGATTTCTGCATGAATGGGTCCGTGTACTAGACCGATTGAGTTTGCTGCTTGCTCAATAAGATTTTTAATGGATTGTATAACCTTTGCAGGTTTACGTGAGGGTGTTATATAAATTGTTTCTTCGAAGTAAGGACCTTCCAGGGGGTCGGGCTTGTCGAACATTGTTAGCACAGTCAGTTTGCCATCAACCATAAGACCTTCTACGGCCACTTCTTCACCTTCAACAAAATCCTCTATTATAATTTCCGGAAGAACGTTCTTTTGGTGAGATTCTAACATACTTAATAATAATGTTTTTATGCGGTTGAACGCTGTAAGAAATTCTTTTGTATCGTTAGCTCTTATCACTCCTTGGCTTGCTGAGAGATTGAGAGGTTTAAGGACGCAAGGATAGTCAATTTCATGCGCGATCAAATTTGGATTATCGCTCAATGCGAGCCGCTTAAATTTTGGTGAAGGCACGTCAATCTCAGAAAGTTTTTTTCTCAACAGCAACTTATTTCCAGCAGTTTGAACTGTTTCAGGGCTATTGTGCATGAGACCTAATGCCTCTGATGCTTTAGCTGCTATTATACCTGTTGTGTCATCTACTGCTATTATTGACGTTACAGGGAAATTCTTGTGGAAAGCGATAATATCTCTTGTTGCGATCTTAATATCAGAGAAATTAATGGTCACGGTCTGACCTTCGGAAATAGATTCTAGCACTTGTCTTTCGTTTGAGCCGACAGTTATGTCTATACCAAGCCGATGAGCTGCGCGAATAAAATCCCTGACACGATAAGATGTTGACGGAATTAAAAGGAGTAGCCGTGCCATTATAGGCGGGCGAGCTGTTCTTGCGTAGGTTCAGCACAACAAAACCAAGGCTCGCTCATACTGGGGATATTAACTGAGCTAGATTTAACTGTGTATGGAAAATCAATTTTGGACAACCCACAGGCATTTGCCGCCGCGGCGTATAGGGATTTGAAGGTTTTAATCCGGGAGTGGCCTTCTTTTGTGCCTATTTCTACAATTTCTTGTATTTCTGCACATAACCTTTCGACGGATCCATCCAAATTGCGCCATTGGTAACTTAAGGCTTCTTGATCATAGTCCAGGAGATATGGTTGAATTTCAGCAAGTTCAAGTAAGAAAGAATGATTAGGTATGAGCAATCGAATAGCAAACTGAATTGGAGCGACATTTTCAATCAAATCGAGTTCACCAACGGTATTCAACAGACCAAAGAAACCCTCCTTGGAGGTCCAAGGAGTGAATGGTACAAATGTTGGTGATAATACGAGATCATTGTTTCTCAAAATTTTTGCTGCTTTCTTAAAGTCCTCGCAGGTATGCCCTTTGCTGAGAATTTGTAATATATCGTTTTCAACCGATTCGACTGCCGTTGTGATGAGTATGCACCCTGTTTTCTTCAGTTCGGGCAGTAAGTCTTGATGTTTTAACAAATGTTCAATTTTGATGGTGGCGTCGTAGCTGATGTCAGGAAATTCTTCATGTAATTTTGAGGCAACTTTTATAGCGTGACTTGGGCCGTTTAAAAAGTCGGGATCTCCAAAACTAATATGTTCTGCTCCTGAATTGATTTGCTGACGAATATCTGCCAAGACAGTGTCAGGATCAATTATTCGAAATTGTCCCTGATACACGGGAACAATGGGGCAATGCCTGCATTTGTGCTTGCAGCCACGGCTCGTTTCAGTATAGCCAACAATTTTGCTAGAACCATCCCCAACAAACAGGTGAGCATAATTATCCAAGCTCGGCAAATCATCCCGGATGGGTTGTTTGAAGTTCTGCTTTTTTGTGGAGGTTATGTTAATTGATGCGTTAGGGTTTCCAGTGACTAAGTTATTATAAATTTCAACAAGGCCATCTTCAAATTCACCCCCAACAAAACTATCGCCCCCAATAGTTTTGAGGTAATCTGCGTTGAGGGGAGCATAAAGTCCATAAAACGCTACATGAGCCTCCGGGTTTAATTTTTTAATTCGAGGGAGGAGGGAGATAGACAGTCGGGTTGCAGTATGCATTTGTAAATAGATAGCAATCAAGTCTGCTTTTAACACCGCTTTTTCGTTTAAACTATCGATCGCTAGATCGTTGCACGTAACGGCAGCGCCTGCGGCTGCTAGCTTGGCTGCCGGCGATGCCAGACTAAAGGGCTGGTGTCCGAGATCATAAGTCGATAAAAGAAGAACCCGCATTGATTTACTTGGCTGGGACGCCACCCTTGCCAGGTGAGTAGTAAGGATTTGAACCGCCAGCGTGATCCGTTACATCGAGTACCTCTACAATGCTAGGGGCAACGTTCTTAATTTCAACTTCAACGCCTTGTTTTAAAGTGACGTCGGCCATTCCGCAACCCTGACAACCGCCTTCTAGGCGCACGTAGGCTCGATTATCTTTTACATCGATTAATGAAATGTGGCCGCCATGACTGGCTATAGATGGGTTAATTCGTTCATCCAGAACTTGAAGTATTGCTCGACCATCCGATGTATTTAACCCCGGCTTTGGAATAGCATCGCGGTAATCACGCACAGCTCGAACTTCTGGTATGTAGTGGCTAAAGATATTGGTCATGCCGCCGGTTAAACCTTCTGTGGGCCCCTTGAACGCCACATAAATTACTCCGTCGACAAAACCTTTGTATTCAACCGTTCCACCCATCTGCTCGGCAGCAGGAGCCACACGACTTTCCATTAGTTCTTTAATTTTCTCAACTGCCTCTTCATCTTCTTCTCGAGGAATTAAAAATTCTTCGAGCGCTGCTTCAAATTCTTCATCGGTTTCAGATTTTATTGGGTCGTTAATTATATCTTCACCGGCTGTATAGTGGTCCATTATTGCACCTAAAATCATAGGCTTCATTAGCTGCCAATCATGGTTGTCTTGTTTGGTTACGGTAACAAACTCTTCATACAGTGTTACTGCATTTACTCCATCTATTCTGAAGAGGCGCGTTGCTAAAGGAGACCTTTCAGCAGCGCCTTTATCCAGGAAATCAATAGAACCTGCTGTTAACACAGCTTGTCCAGGGAAGAACTTCATGCGCGATTGATCCGGCATTGCTTCAGTTTGTATAAACATTTTTCCGTTCCAACATCATGAGCCTAAAGATGAAAAAATCTGCTAATAAATTGATTTTCTCATCCTGACTTAATGTACGACGATGTGTCAGGTATTGCTAGTTAATTATTGTATTCTCGCGGCATGAAATGGCAAAGATAGGCGTGTTTAAGGATAATATCGACAAATACCAAGTTTTACCAACCACGCTAAAGTTAGCATTATTTTGTTTTGATCGATCTTGGGTAATAGATTAATCAAAGAATTTATCGATACACGCGAATTTTTTTCCAAGTGTCCAAATAAAAAAGGTATTTCTTCAAGATCAACTAAAGGATCAGGATTCACGTAGCTAACCTTTAGGGATATTAATTTAATTGCTTCAGACCAATTGACTGTAACGAGCTCAACCTTGCCTTCTTCTGATAAATGGTGTGACGGAAAACTCTCGAACATTTTGAACGGGTCTGGGTAGGATGGATGGAATGTAAAATCATCCGAAACAGGACTTATTTCTTGATTTGACAGCCTACGTTTTTCAAGTTCTAACCAAAGCTCTTCATATGCTGAAATTATTCGTGGCCAATTGTATAATGAATTGACCCTTTGTTTGCCAGCGACACCCATCTTCTGACGTAAATGAGGGATTTCAATCAATCTAACCAGGGCAGTGGATAGGGCGTCAAAATTGACCGAAATTGTTTGTTGGGTTGCACCTAAATAATCACCGTAATTGTACTGGCCAGAAAAGTATTTATAAGCAATATCTTCACCAAGCCCCTTGCGGGGGGCCAGAGTTGGTATGGTGTAGCCGTCAACTCCGTCTCTAACGGTATCGCGATAGCCATTCCAGTCCGATACTATCACTGGCAAACCAGATGCCATCGCTTCAATTGGCGTTAGTCCAAAGCTTTCTTGTATATTATCAACCAATGAACAAAAAATATCTGCCCCAGCCCAAAATCCATCGGGATATACCGGATCTCCATGCTGGACAAAAGAAACCCGGGTTAAATTACAAACGTTTTCAGCGGCTTCCTTGAAAGCAGTTTCGTTCATCTCATCATTAAAATAGCCACAAAATATGAGCCTTACTGGCGTTTTGGTCTTTATTGCTGCCTCTTCAACACCGAGCATCAGGGCAAGTGGATTAGCTTTGGTAAAATAATTAAGGCGGCCAGCAAATAAAACGGCAATCTCGTCTGTTTCCAGTTCAAGAGCATTTCTTTGCGCAATTCGTTGTTTGCTACCAGTAATCTGATGGAAATGCTGCGAATCTATGCCTAGAGGGACCACAGGAAATTGCATGGGGCAGTTAAAAGTAGAATTAGTCCGTTCTTTCATATATTGCTGCCAATGCTCCACCGCGTTTAAGATTGCGGATTTGATGGAGTTTGATGGGCAAATTAAGGCATCCCAACTTTGGGTTGGAGCTATCAAATACTGGCCGATTATTTCCATAACATTATTGGTCGAACTAGAATGAACCAAGCCGCTGATGCTATATAATTTTTGTCCTAATTTCCGCCGCGTCCAAATATGTTTCACAATGTTTGGATCATAACGAAACAAATGTCCGGCTTTTTTTAATTGTACTGAATCATTCTGGTTTACCCCAAAACAGCGTTTTGGATCAATTTGTTCCATGCGTGCATACTTTTTAAACTGATCGAGAGAGCCTTCGTTTGGGCAGACGCAAGGAAAATTCTGCTGGGTGCTGTAACGTAAAAATGCACGAATGAATTCTCTCCCAGCAACGTCCATGCCTAAAGGCCGGTTCTTATCTCCATATTCTCCATCAAAATTTATTGCGGTTGCCATTTGGGCTATATATTTTGGTCCAAAGGGTTCTAAGAAAACGCTTTGAATGTGATGATGGTATAAGTATCCTTTACCCCAGGAATCACCTGAATTTTTTCATTGATAAAATGACCAATATCTTCTCCATCGTCTAAATAACATTTGATTAACAAATCAAATTGGCCAGATATTGAGTGGATTTCAGAAATCTTTTCTACTGATTCAATGGCCTTCTCGGCAACGCTATACACATTGCCGAGTTCACATTTTACTTGGACAAAAACGGTTTGCATTGAGTTACTCCAAAAAAAAGAATTAAGGTATTATACTTTGGTAATTAGTCTACTTGATATGCTCCATAATATTAGCCTTTGCGCGGAGTAAAACTGAATTTTATGTGCGATCATCTAGAAAAGTAAATAGCAAAATTATTTTATGGGTCGTTTTAGAAAAGCGGGTATGTGATTACCCCAATCACTCCCCTGAATGTTTGAGGGATTATCTGAATTTGTCTTTTGTTTTATGGAACTCTGCCGTTTTTTAGTCTTGGGTGTAGAATTTCTTGGTGATGTATTCCTCGCCTTCTTTTTGATCGCGTCACCCTGGTGATTTCGATTTTTAGAACTTTCTTCAGGCTGATCGGGTATTAATTGATTATCAATCTTAATCCTAGGAATTTTCTTACCGGTTAGGACTTCGATTGCCTCAATATATTTTTTATCCTCTTTCCAAGCCAATGATATAGCCTGGCCTTTTTTTCCTGCTCGACCCGTTCTACCGATACGATGAACGTAATCTTCTGGATGGTTTGGTACATCGAAGTTAAAAACATGGCTCAGTTCATCGATATCAAGACCACGAGCTGCAACATCACTGCATATCAAGAAATCATATTCGTTTGCTTTGAATCTCTCTATTGTTTGCATTCGTGCCGATTGCACCATATCTCCGTGCAAAGTAGCCGAATTAAATCCATGCTTTACGAAAGATTTGTTTACAATATCAACGTCTTTTTTTCGGTTACAAAAGATCAACGCATTCTTGACACTTTCTTGGCTGATTAGCGCACGAAGCGAAGCTCGTTTTTTCTTCTGCAACCCCACAATGTCGCGTCTTTGGTTGTGAGTTATCATTAATAGCTGTTGAGTAATTGTTTCTCCTAGGGTTGAGGGGGGAGATACGGAAATCTCTTTTGGGTTCATCAGAAAAATATCCGCTAATCTTCTAATCTCGGGTGGCATAGTTGCAGAAAAAAATAAGGTCTGACGGATCTTAGGTATAACAGAGACTATTTTCTCTACATCAGGGATAAAACCCATATCGAGCATCCGATCAGCTTCATCAATGACTAAAATTTTTACATCGCTGAGCAGAAGACCTCCGCGGTCAAAAAGATCGAGTAAACGTCCGGGTGTCGCGATGAGAACATCGACCCCGCGATCAAGCAATTTGTTTTGATCGGCGATTGAAGTCCCACCAATAATCAGAGCTTTGCTGAGTTTATTATATTTCCCGTAGGTATCAAAATTATCGGCAACTTGTGCAGCGAGTTCTCGGGTTGGTTCCAAAATTAGCGTACGTGGCATGCGTGACCGTCCTCTGCCGTTAGCTAAGATGTCAATCATAGGAAGCGTAAATGATGCAGTTTTTCCTGTGCCAGTTTGTGCGCATCCTAGAATATCTCGCCCCATTAAAACGATAGGTATTGCTTTTTCTTGGATGGGTGTTGGCTGGTTGTATCCGGCATCTGATACAGCGCTAAGCACTTCTTCGCTAAGACCTAAATCAGCAAAGTTCATTCGTGGTAGTCCGAAATGATTCAAATAAATACAGGAATTTTGCGCTCATGAAGTTATAGTTGGTAGGCGGGATAAGCGAATTTGATAAGAATGTCAATGTATTGGCTTCGGTCATAGTTTATCAATTTGATTTTATTTACAAGTTCGATTGCTAAAATTATAGTAATAACACTACTTAATTTTCGATGAATACTGTGGTACAAACTCACATTTTATGTAATTAAAATCGTTTAATATTAATTTGGCGTGAACAAAGCCTTATTGTTTGCTATCTAAATTAGATTTCTTAAATGATTAGACTGTTTTACAGTATAAACAATAACTGTTATTTGGGGGATTAACTGGATATTTCCTTATATTTAATATTAAATTGAGGTTTTAATTTATTTAGGTGACTTGTAGAGCTAATTGAAAAGTTTAAGTGAGGTGTTGTTAGTAATTATTTGAACGAGATACCTTTCGTGACGGGAGCTGGTGGTATGAAGAATTTTATGAATGTTATGGACCTATTCAAAAGGCGCAAGAATTTGGGGCTTCTGTTTTTCCCTATTTTACTGGCGGGGTGTTCAACGATGCCAGACGTACTCAATCCTGTCGAATGGTATAAGGGCGCACGCGGTATTATAACTGACACTATCAAGGGAGAAACGGAACCCGAACAACAAACGGTCGGAGGCGTCGGTCAAACTAACGAAAATAATAGTTTTCCCAAGCTGTCTTCTGTTCCGGCTCGGCCAAAGGTTTTAAATTCCGAGAAACGTAAAAACATTACGGGGGGGCTGATTGCTGACAATGATGCAGCACGTAAATATTCGACTGAGATAGTAAGACGTCAGGAGGAAACTAAAAGAAACTCGCGAACGGCGCAGACCAATATTGGGGCTTTAAAAGTAACATCATCAGTAAAAAAAATGCCAAAGCCGGTTATTAGACCTGAGCCTCTTCCAATAACTGCCGCAAAACCAAAAGCAGGTTTGGTTTATATGTCACCACCAAAACCGATCCAAATGGTTTCTCCGAATAGATCCAGTTTGCTAAAATCGCAAAATACAAAACAACCTGTTCGGCCAAACGGGGGACCAACTTTAACTCCAAAGATGAAGAAATTGCCCGCTTTCAATCCTAATCCCCCAAAAATAGCTGCCATTCCTAGGTTGCAGTCTCACTTACGCCAGGGCCAAACAATAGTAATTTCGGGGTCCGGTATTTATAGTATGAATAGTGTTGCGGAGTATAAGAGAGCAGTGCATAGGAATCCCCCTCTGCGTCCTGGCGTATCAACCATGAATTCTTCTGGTCAAGTTAATCAGGATTATTTGCGAAAATCCTATCAAGTTGCCATAATCCTGTTTCCTAATGGTTCTTCTAGAATGGGTGTACGTGACCGTCGTGTTTTACGGCAGGTGTTTGCTGAACATAAAAAAGTAGGTGGTAGGCTTCGAATTGTGGGACATGCTAGTCGACGCACTGCGACAAATGATCCAATTTTGCATAAAATGATTAATTTTGAAGTTTCTGCGTCAAGAGCTGAACGGGTTGCTAAAGAATTGATGAAGTTGGGGATTAAAGCAAATAAGCTATCTATTGCTTCTGTTTCGGATAGTGAGCCGCGTTATCATGAATATATGCCAGCGGGCGAAGCGGGGAATCGACGGACTGAGATTTTTATAGATTTTTAGTTAAACATCTTTTTATCTATATTGGATTGTAAAAAAGACGCCTGTTTGACACACGTTGTCGTGGTTTTTTTAATTGAAGGAAGATAATCAGATGCGCTTTGAGCTTTGGCTTTCTTATTAACGCTAAACGAGACTGGCAGTTTGAGTAATGGAAAATGAATTCCATAGAATAAAACGATTACCCCCTTATGTTTTTAACGAAGTAAATGACATGAAAGCTCGGGCGCGCGCCGCTGGTGAGGATATTATTGACTTTGGTATGGGAAATCCGGATCAACCTACTCCTAGTCACATAGTTGAAAAAATGATTGCCGTGGCTTCGGACCCGAGAACACATCGTTATTCGGCCTCCCGGGGGATCCCTGGATTAAGAAAAGCCTTTGCAGCTTATTACTACAGACGCTTTAATGTTGATATTGATCCAGAAAGAGAAGCTATTGTTACTCTCGGTTCCAAAGAGGGATTGGCAAATCTAGCTTCTGCCATCACTAGTCCTGGCGATATAATATTGGTTCCTAATCCAAGTTATCCTATACACATGTTTGGATTTATAATTGCTGGGGCGGCTGTACGGAATGTCCCGGTTGCCCCAGGTGAAGATTACCTTAAAGCGCTTGAGGTTGCAGTGATCCATAGCGTACCAAAACCAACAGCGGTTGTTTTGAATTATCCTAATAATCCAACTGCCATTACCACAGATCTAGATTTTTACGGTCGTGTGGTCGACTTTTGTAAATTTCATGGCATCTATGTTTTGTCGGACCTTGCGTATTCGGAAGTTTACTTTGATGAGATACCTCCTCCATCAATTCTTCAAATACCTGGTGCTCGTGATATTTCTGTTGAATTTACGTCAATGAGTAAATCATACTCTATGCCTGGCTGGCGCATTGGATTTGCCGCTGGAAATGAAAGGTTAATTTCTGCTTTAGCACGCATTAAATCTTATTTAGATTATGGAGCTTTTACGCCAATTCAGGTTGCTGCAGCTGCCGCTTTGAATGGTCCTCAAGATTGTGTCGATGAGATGCGCGAGATTTATAAAGAACGCCGTGATGTGTTGATCGATAGCTTTGGTAGTGCTGGCTGGGAAATCCCTAGCCCGCAAGCAACAATGTTTGCTTGGGCGCCTATACCAGAGCCTTTTAGGCATTTAGGTTCGGTTGAATTTTCCAAGCTCTTGTTGAGCAAAGCTCAAATTGCGGTGTCGCCTGGCGCAGCTTTTGGGGAACATGGAGATGATTTTGTTCGAGTTTCACTCGTTGAAAATCATCATAGGATACGTCAAGCAGCGCGTAATTTGAAACCTTTCTTGTCGAAGTATGATAGTATTTCCGAAGATTTAGAAAAGCAGAAAGCAGAAGCGTTTTGAGCAGCTCACCATTGAAAATAGGAATAGCCGGCCTCGGTACGGTTGGTTGCGGTGTGTTTAAGTTACTTGGACAACAGGCCTCTCTCATTACGTTAAGAAGTGGGCGGCCCATAACCGTAACCTCTGTTTCGGCTCGTGACCGCTCGAAAAATCGCGGCATAAATTTGACTGACATAAATTGGCATGAAGATCCACTCGAACTCGCTACGGATAATAACGTTGATGTGGTTGTGGAATTAATTGGAGGCGAAGATGGTCCGGCGAAAAACGTAGTAGAAGCTGCAATTTCCAATGGGAAGCATGTGGTTACGGCCAATAAAGCCCTAATAGCGCATCACGGTACTGAACTCGCGCAATGGGCCGAGAAGACTAACGTTGCTTTAGCATTTGAAGCAGCTGTTGCTGGGGGGATCCCTATTGTTAAAGCGCTTCGGGAAGGTTTAGCAGGAAACAAGATAACTCGTGTTTATGGCATTTTGAATGGTACTAGCAATTATATTTTAAGTGAAATGCGCAAAACTCGTAAAGAATTTGAGATTGTATTGAAAGAAGCTCAGAGACTGGGATATGCAGAGGCAGATCCGGCTTTAGATATTGACGGAGTTGATGCTGCTCATAAATTAGCAATTTTAACTAGTTTGGCGTTTGGTTGTGAATTGAATTTTAAGGCAGTCCATATTGAGGGTATCCGTCAGATTTCTCCACTTGATTTAGAATTTGCCGGTGACCTTGGTTTTCGAATTAAATTATTAGGAATAGCGCAGCAGACCGCGGATGGGATTGAGCAACGGGTTCACCCTTGCATGGTGCCACTTGATGCTCCAATAGCACACGTAGAAGACGTATTTAATGCTGTTGTTACTGACGGTGACTTTGTTGATACGACAATGTATGAGGGCCGTGGAGCGGGAGAAGGCCCAACGGCATCAGCTGTTGTCGCTGATATAATAGATATCGCCCGGGATCGTATGTTAGATACATTTGGGCTACCGGCTAAAGAACTGAGAAAAATGAAAGTTGCGCCAATTTCTTCGCACGTTGGTTCTTATTATGTTAGGTTTATGGTAGTTGATAAACCAGGCGTCTTTGCGACAATTGCGAGTGCTCTTAATGATAACGATGTCTCTATGGAATCAATATTGCAGCGGGGGCGTTCGTCTGATGAGGCTGTTCCGGTAGTTCTGACAACCCACGCTGCTGACGAACAGTCGATGGACTCAACTTTAGCGCTAATAAGGGAAAATGAGTCGGTGGTCGACCAACCTTGCATGATTCGAATTGAGACCTTCTGAATGAAAAAATCGGAGAATAAAGGTAAAAACTATGGGTGAATACACTTCCAAAATGGATCGTAATTTGGCTCTTGAGGCCGTACGTGTAACAGAAGCTGCGGCTATTGCAGCTTCAAGATTAATGGGTCGAGGCGATGAAAAGGCCGCTGATCAAGCTGCTGTTGATGCAATGCGTAGAGCTCTGAATAGCCTTCAAATTCAGGGTACCGTACGAATTGGTGAAGGCGAGAGAGATGAAGCGCCGATGTTATACATCGGCGAGGAAGTTGGAACTGGTGAGGGGCCGAAGATCGACATAGCACTTGATCCACTTGAAGGTACGACGATTACAGCTAAAGGTGGACCAAATGCTTTGGCTGTTATTGCTATGGCGGAAGAAGGTGGTTTTTTGAACGCGCCTGACACATACATGGAAAAAATTGCAGTGGGAAACGGTTTGCCTGACGGTGTGGTCGATCTTGACGATAGCGTTTCTAATAACCTAAAGAATTTAGCTAAAGCGAAAGAGGTTGAAATTGGTGATTTGGTTGCATGTGTGCTCGATCGCCCGCGCCACGAGGAAATAATATCTAAGTGCAGGGAAGGTGGCGCTCGTATAATGCTGATTGGTGATGGCGATGTAAGCGGTGTTATAGCAACTTCTACCGAAGAAGCCGGTGTCGACATTTATATTGGCACAGGAGGGGCACCTGAGGGGGTGCTTGCTGCCTCTGCGCTCCGTTGTATTGGAGGCCAAATGCAAGGTCGTTTGGTTTTTCGAAATGATGACGAGCGGGCCAGAGCCTCTCGGCTTGGGATTACAGATTTTGACAAAAAGTATAGCCTATTGGAACTTGCAGGTGGTGAAACGATGTTTGCTGCTACAGGGGTTACTACGGGATCAATGCTGAAGGGTGTTCGCCGTTTTAAAGGTGGGGCTTCGACGCACTC
>CAZXSC010000080.1:0-13110 GCA_964643045.1 uncultured Rhodospirillaceae bacterium | reverse complement strand
ATAAGTTTCAGTTTGTTACTTTGGCAGGCTTTCACCAACTCAATCATGGGATGTTTGAATTGGCTTTGAATTATCGTGAGCGTGGAATGGCTGCCTATTCTGAACTTCAAGAGGCTGAATTTAGAAGTGAAGAGAATGGCTATACAGCGACCCGACATCAACGCGAGGTCGGAACGGGTTACTTTGACGCGGTCGCCACTGCGATATCCGGAAATGAAGCCTCAACAACCGCGATGTCAGATTCGACAGAAACAGATCAATTCAAATCGGCCGCAGCTTAAGGGCTAATGTCATGTAAATAATTATAACAAAGAACAAAATATGTTCCAAAATAATTTACAACTAGCTTCTATAAATTAGAGAAATATTTTTTTAGGATGAAGAATTTATCACCACCAAAATTGCAAACCCTATGCAGTATCCGAATTAAGTGGGCAAAGAAGCGGTGAATATGGGGCTTACGATCGAATTGATATGCATGTCTAGTTTTTACAATGGCATCGAGAAATGGGGTGATCAAACGACTTTAGCCATTCAAATGAACGAGAGATAACTTTTGGTTTAATAAACGTAAGAGAATAGCCGTTTTTTTGTAGTTAGGAATTTAATCTTCTAGTTGTTTCCTCAACAGAGCAACCAATTTTGCTCTAACTAATAGGCCCGTTTTCTAAATTTTCATTTTTATTGCAATGGAGAACTAGGGACGGGCTTTTTTTTATCGTAAAAGCTGATCTAGCTGCTTTCGACACACCTCAAATTTATTGTTTCTTATTTTTCTTGCTGGTGATCCAATTACGACCGCATAATCTTCAACATCTTTTGTAACTACTGCTCCAGCGCCAATAAATGCTCCGACCCCGATTTTTATATCTGGCAGAATCGTTGCATTCGTCCCAATGGTTGCATAATCGGCGATGTGGACCCTACCTGCAACTGCAGCCGCACCCATCACATGAACACCGTCTCCGATACTACATTCATGGTCAATCGTGGCGTTTGTATTGATTATGCAATATTCGCCAATTTGACAAAAGCTATGTATTGTGGCGGAAGGCATCACCTGAATCCCGGTGCCAATTTTGCTAGTGTGATCAATATAAGAGTGTGGATGAACTAAGTTCATCGGATTTAATTCTAAAATTTTCAAAGCTTTTGCAAATTTAACCCTGGCGTAGCCATGCGCCCCACCGATGCCCATGATAAAATGCGTAAGATCAAATAGATTTGATTTTAGCTCTTCGATGGTCTTTAAATGTTTTCCACTTAGTTCAAATTTAATCTTTTTAGATCTATTTTCAAAAATCGAAATGGTCTCTATATCTTCTTGTTCCATTAGCATTTGATATAAAATTCTAGCTTTACTTCCTCCTCCCCACAACAGAACTCTTTTTCTGATTTTCATTCTAATTCACTTTCTTCATGTTGTACAAAGCACGTGTAGGCATTGTTACACATCAATCCGTATTAACATTATTTTTTTCAATTAAAGTTAGTATTCAGTTGAAACTGGAGAAATAAAAATACTAGAGACTAACAGCTTCACGTGATAAGAAAACCATTTGACATGCGTATAAGTACTTTAACGTTAACAAATTATAATTGCACTTGTATGAAATCCATATACATCTCTATTTTTTCATTGAATTTATAATACGTGAAATTAATGATAATCCTCTATTACCACTCCTTTCTGGATGAAATTGAATTCCGCAAATATTTTCTCGCATGAAGAACGAGTAATAGTATTCACTATTAAATAATGAAGTGCCAAATGCGCAGTTATCGATAGGTTTTGTCTTGAGAGCGTACGAATGAAGAAAATAATAATAACCATTAAAGTCACTCGTAATTTCATTGTGGGTTTTGTTACACGAGAATTCCACAAAATTATAACCTATATTTGGAGGTGTCCTATAGTTTTTACTTGTCCCAGTGCTCAGTACTTCTATATGACCATCAAGTACGGAAAGACCAACTGCCTTCCCCTCATCACTAGAATCAAATAATAGTTGCATTCCCAGGCATATCCCAATGAATGGTTTACCTCTTTCTATATGATCTAATATATAATCATAAAACCCAGAAGACTTTAAAAGATGAATACCAACGTCAAAAGACCCCACACCGGGCATTATCAGAAAATCGCAGGTGTCTTTAGATTTTGAAAGTAACACAGGATTTAAATTGATATGCGAAAGAGCATTAGCAACACTTCGGACATTTGAATTACAACAACTTATTATTCCTATTTTCAAAGGGCAGTATCCTGTCGTATCAAATGGCCAGCAAGTTCTAAGGATGACTTTATATCGTTAATACTCTTACCATCTAAATGCAAATAACTCGCTAGCGCCACGCCTGAAATATTTGTTTCAGAAAAAAGTAAATCGATCTGATTCGTTGATGAAATACCTCCTCCATAAACAATAGGCACCTTAACATATTTATCTACAAACTCTATCAAACCGAAATCGGGACCTTTCCCTGTACCATCCTTCTCAATAGAAGTAACAATAATCTCACCGATGCCGTTATCTTGCGAAATGCTGAGCCATTCTGATATTTGTATATTGCCAAGGTCACGACCTGTATTATAAAAAGCACAGAATTCTGAATTCAAAAGGCGAGCATCTAATTGCAAGACAATGGATTGAGAACCAAATTCTTTCGATAAGTTTCTTATTAAATCGGGATTATGTATTGCTCCAGAATTAACACAAATTTTATCAGCCCCAGAGTAAAAAAGTTTTTCAGCTTCATGGCATGAAGACACACCCCCACCGGCGCACACAGGTATAAAAACATCTTTCACAATCTCTGCTATTATGTCTGGCAGTTCGGTTCTTTTATAAAGCGACGCAACAGTATCAAGAATAATTATTTCATCTATACCTTGCTCATAATATTTGTGACTTAATATAATAGGGTCTCCAACCGGATTAACCCCTTCCATCATTATACCCTTAACGACACGTCCATTCTTGACATCGATTCGACTGATAATGCGTTTAGGAACTCTATCGCCAAGCAACCCGTTCCCCATATATCACCTTCGTATTATGCTTCATAAAATTCTAACCAAAACCAGTGATTTAGCCCCTGGAACACTTTAGGTAACCATTTGGCGCAACAGATATTTGTAACTTTTCATGTATTTCTTTATCAATTTTGAAATCTCTATTTGTTTCTAAAAACTCGTATACCGCGGTTAAAGGATTATCTCCGACACCCCAAGGACGGTTGTCAAACATGTCTTTTCTCATAAATTCAATAACTGTATCGAACACGACTAGATAACTCTTATCACTGACAAATGATTGATACATCTCCATTTCCATTAAAACATGTTCGTGAGTGTGCAAGCTATCAAGTACAACCATAACATTCTTTGCATTACCAATTTTTTCGGAAACTTGATCCTTCGTTGATGGGCTAATGCTGGAACCTTCTATTAAATCTATTCTTCGGAACAAGGGGTGGGCTTCAATCGCAGAACGATTATGCTTTCGAATATAACTATCGATACCAACGATACGTCCTCCGGTTGAAACATTTGTAGTTTCAAGTAACTCCATGAGGGACGCGTAATATATTAGAGACCCTCCTCGCGCAATACCGGTTTCTATAATAAGATCCGGTTTTACGTTCCAAATAATCTCCTGCATAGCGACCATATCTTGGGGGTATTGGATGATTGGCCGCCCAAGCCACTCAAAATGATATGAATACTTTTTGCTATTAGCAGCATTCATCCAATCTAAAGATAATTTTTTCAGATCCGTATCTTCGGACATCTCCTCAATTTCAAATTTACCCTTTTCTTTAAAGCGTTTGTATTCTTCCATTTAGGAGCATTCTCGTTGTTGTAATGTTGAAATATAAATAAAAAATGTTAAATAATGATACTGGCCCCTCATATTTGGTGTTTTATAGTCCAACCACCCTCATTTTTCTTCCATAATTTAGGGTGTCTAAAGCTATCCACGACCTCATGGAACCTCTTTTTCGTTATACCCATGTATTCAATCAAGGATCGCATATGTTGCTTAGGGAACTCGCCGTCATATTCTCTGACCAAGGCAATCGCCTCGTCACGGGTAATTTTCTTTGTTCTAACTTCCTGAGCCGCGTCGGCGGTAGCCCTACCCATGCCAAATTTTATGTACATCATATAGTAATGCAGCCACTCAATCTTATCATCTAGGCCTGAATACTTAGAATAGCTTCCTGTAGTTCTAGTTGGCGAAGGATCAAAGAACGTATGCTTCATCGCATAATAATAATTTTCTTGAGGAACCCATTTTCGATAATAACTCATATAATGAACCTCCAATTTTGCATTTAATGCTTCTTGTGGTGTTGGTGAATTGTATACAAACAAATCTGATTGATTTATTCCATGATGTTCAGTTAAGTCTTTGATTAATATACCCCCTAACAGAAGTTCGGGATCGTTGAGGTCAAAACAAGTATATAATATGGGATTCATTGTTGGCACGTAATTGTCCTCAAGCCGGTTCCCGTATTCAGCAACATTTTCCCCATAGAAAATTAATTTTACCCCGTATTGTAGTGCAATTCTAGGCCCCACTGTTCTTTGACCCACAATAAAAGGCTGCATTGGATGACCAAGATTCTCAAATGCCAGACGCGTGAATTTTCTATGAACTTCACCATTAGGTGAAATTAAAATATTATCAAAACCGGATTTGATTAAATTTTGATGATTACTAATTCCAGTCTCGGTCCAAAGATGAGGAGCCCACGTAACTGTTATAGGATTCATGTGAAATTTATTCTTTAGAATATGTGATACGTACATTGAATCTTTGCCACCACTTGCTGGAACAACTACATCATAACATCCATCATTACGCCTATGCTTATTACAAAGTTCATGGAGTTCTTTTTCGCGTTTTTTCCAATCAATCTTTGTTTCTTTTATTTCAGCCCAACGACATGCATCACATACATCATCTGCATCAAAATAAGTAGTTGGCTTTATTTCGCTACGGACATGTTTCGATTCCAACGTTGTAGTGGGTCTGAGATTGGAAATTACACATTTTGAACAAAATATTACATCATCAAACTTACTCATCGACTCTGAATTCCATATTCGTGGTATATCTAACGAACTATTAATGGGTCTATTTGTGATTAGAGTAACCTAAGCACAAAAAAATAATTTTTATAATTCTATTCATTTCCGATTCTTTTAGATCATGATAAGATGGGAGGTTGATTGCTCTCTTGTATAGACTGTAACTTACTACATTCGTCGGTTTATCTTCGAACATAGGTAAAATACTTAAAGGCCAAAAAAATATCCGCGCATCAATGTTGTCATTAGCTAGGGTATCGAGTAGTAATTGTCTATCAAACTCAATATCTGCATTAATAATTATATTTGGCAGCCAATAACCGTTTATAGTGCCTTGAAGCTCAGGATTCATCATCAGGGGCAAATGTTTTAGACGTTCATAGTAATAAGTAAAAATCTTTCTTTTACCGACGATAAGATCTTCAATTCTTTCAAGTTGGGCACATCCGATGGCGGCTTGGATATTCGAAATTTTATATTTAAATCCAAAATACTCAGACCAAAACTGCTTTTTTCTAATAATGGAGCGACCATGGTTGCTTAAGTTTAAGACTTTTTGATAGAGAGACTTATTGTTAGTCACGAACATCCCCCCTTCACCAGTCGTTAGAGTCTTAGTCCCATGAAAAGAAAAAGTTCCAAACACCCCCAGTGAACCAGCCCTTTTACCTTGCCATTGCGATCCAATGGCTTCTGCAGCATCCTCAATTACAGGAATATTGTATCGCTTACCTATTGCAAGCAGAGCTTCCATATCACAGAGATTACCATAGAGATGGACAGCGATGATAGCTTTGGTTTGTGGGGTTATAGCTGCTTCAACCTTGATTGGATCAAGGCACCATGTTTCCGGTAAAACATCAACTACAACGGGAGTGGCTCCAAGGTACGTAATTGGTGCAGCAGAGGCAACCCAATTGATGTCACCCAAAATCACTTCATCACCCGCACAAATACCAAGACCAGACAAACCTAGATGCATTGCACCCGTGCAGCTAGAAGTCGCAATTGCATGCTTTGCACCAATATGCTCACAAAACAAACTTTCGAACTGATTTATATAATCGTAACAATGTTCGCCCCAACCGTTTGTAACTGCATCCATTGCCAATTCGATCTCACGACCCGTAATCGATGGTTTTGTGTAATATATTTTACTAGATGTCATTCCACTTTTAATCTCGGTACAGAAGTTACAAATTTTCCATTCCAGTCTCGAATGTAGGTTAACTGTTCTACTATTTCCTTTTTTAAGTTCCAAGGCAGGATGACAACATATTCAGGCCGATCAATTTTCAGTCGATCTTCACTTAAAACAGGTATTTTACTACCAGGAAGGAACTTATTTTGTTTAGCAGGATTGCGATCAATTACATATGAGATCATATTTTGATCAATCCCTGCAAAATTCAAGAGTGTGGTACCTTTTGCGGCAGCACCATAACCAATGATCATTTTGCCTTCTTTTTTGGTCTTCTGTAAAAAAAAATTGAGGTCATCTTTAATTTTATTCGCCTTTTTTTGGAATCCACTATAAAAAGCGGTCGTTGTTATGCCAACATCGTTTTCTTTTTTCAAAAGCCTTTTGACAGAGGCGTCTAATGGACGTTCTCCAGTATCAACTCTTTGAGCATATACCCTAAGACTGCCGCCGTGGGTTGAGAGTTCTTCAACCTTAAATACGGACAAATTATTTGAACTGAATATTTTCTGTGTGGTAGCAAACGAAAGGTATGAATAATGCTCATGATAAATAGTATCAAACTGATTAAACAGTACAAGGTTCAGAATATGTGGAAATTCAAATGTTGCGATACCATTTGGTTTTAGAAGAATTGAAAATCCTTTGACAAAATCATTAATATCAGGCACGTGGGCAAGTACGTTATTTGCTATTATCAAATCAGCCTGCCCTTCTTTTTCAGCCAATTCTTCTGCTTTTCCCAGACCAAAGAACCCCTTAATTATATTGAGGCCTTTTCCTCTCGCTGCCGCGATCGTGGTGTGGGCCGGTTCAATGCCGTAGCAAGGTATATTCTTTTTTTGAACGTATTGAAGTAGATAACCATCGTTTGCTCCAATCTCGACAACTGTACTACTAATATCAAGGTCTAGCATAGGCACCATTTGGTCAACATATCGGCTGGCGTGATCAAGCCAAGAGGTGGAAAAAGAACTAAAGTAGGTATAATCATGCGAAAATAACTGGTCAGCTTCAACAGATACCTCCGTTTGTACCAGCCAACATTTCTCACATACCCTAACTTTCAATGGATAGTTTTTCTCAACTTCTTCGAGCGAAGTATTGGTTAAATATGAATTTGATAGAGGCGCTTGACCAAGGTCAATAAAGGTGCTGCCAAGCTTCTCTCCACAATGACGGCATTTCATTTACTAATTCCATTCTCAAAACGATAGAAGATTATTAGTTTCACCAAAGTTGTTAGCCTTTACATCATTGTTTAAACTAAGCTCTAATTCAACTAAATTTGGAACTCGCCTTAAACTGTTTAGAACAGCTTTCAGACAAACTAATACTCGGCCAATAACTTCTGTCACGAATTTAACATTGGTACTAGATCAGGCAAATAAACTCGCTATCCGAGTTGCATCGTTTTTCAAAACAGGGTCCTTAACATCACCAGAGGCATCAATTATTTTGTTTAATAGATTGCGCTCTTCTAAATTTGATTCGAGAAATGAAAATCCTAATTCAACAAATGTATCAAGGATTTGCCGTATAAAAGCCCATTCTGAGTTTTTTGCTAACTCAAATGCTTTCAACCATTCCGACATAATGCGAGTGCGTAAAATGTGGTACTCTTCGAACAAATTCTGATTGGCGAATAGACTAGTTGCAATGTTTAGCAAATCTGCTTCACGGGTGATTAGCCAGCGCTTTTTCACAATTTGAACTGCCTCAATAGCTAGTCCCAATCTCTCATAGTCTGATAGTTGTTTAAAAATATCTCCATCCGCTGCAATTCGCCAAAATAAGATAGATGCCATAGTGCCGTATGGATCCAGTTCTTGTCCATCGCAAAGTCCCTCTGAATTTAATACCTCCTTTATCGAAACTTGATGTGAGTTATCAATGCGATGACAGGCCACATCGGCTAGAGTCTTTATTTTACCTCTAAATGCCGCTTCACAAAGGAAATGGTAATCCACTCCCCAAACATTTAAATAAGGAATTTCATTCGCTGGTTTAGCACGAAAGATAGCGTGAAATGTACCAGCGTCGATAACTTTAGCAATAGTACTTAGGAGCCTTTCTGTAGGGTTCTTTGACTGGACAGAAAGCGAAACGCCTTTGAATTGGATATTATTCTCTCGATAATAATAAGTTTCGCCGCTTGCAGCGATATAATCGGGATTAACTTCTAAGAAATCAACGCAGGTTTGAATTAAAGTTGGATCAATCCAGTCGTCGTCGCCAAGCAACATAAAATACTCTCCTCTGGCTTGTTGTCGCACATAAGCAAAATTAGGAACTGCCCTAATATTTGTAGTTTGGCGATATGTTTTTATACGTTGATCATGTAACATAAATTCTTGGCACACCTTTGGTGTAGAATCACTCGACGCATTATCTGAGATAATAACCTCGATGTTATAATATGATTGTTGAAGAATTGAATTCAGGCATTTTCTAAGCATATTAGCTCGGTTGAATGTCGGAATCCCAATGCTTACTAGTGGTAATACATTACTCATGGTACAAACCAGCAGTAGAAGTTATTGATATTGCTTTGCGGTTTAAATTTAAAATTCAGAATGGTTCTAGACAAGAGAAATTAGCCCTTTTCAGTGAGATAAAACTATAATTTAACAATCTAAAGCACTAGAGGAAAAGAGGACGAACCAAAAACCGAACATTAAATCCCTGAGCAAGTTGTTATGATTCCGAAATGAACCTCGGAAATGTTCGATTACTTCGTGGATGTCTTGAATATATGCTGGTATATGTTTATGTCCGGGGGAAACACTTTGATGCGTCTCAGCTTGGTTTTCACTACTAAAACAATTATCTGGTGCTGAGGTATAAAAATTTTGGGTCTTACCATCGGAAACTGCAGTGACTAAATCATTCAAAAGCATAGTAGATAATGTTAGATTTGTTAATGGTAAAAAAATGCTTTAGCAGTTTTTAGAAAATTAACCCACTGACCGTTTCCTCAACAGAGCAATAAATTCAGCTCTAACTAAAGAGCCCAATTCCTAATGATGAAGTTGAGGCGAGCTTTATTTTTGCCACAAATAATGGCAGTGTTCGTCCTCGAATTATTTTAATTCACGAGGCCTTGAAAGCCTTTTGAATTATCGGGGAAAATAAAACTGCATGAAAAGAAAGAACTTTCCTATTCTAATTTCAGGTGGAGGCCCTGTCGGCCTTTGTTTGTCAATGGAATTATCAATACGAGGTGTGGAGCATTTGTTGGTAAATAAACGTTTAAAAACAACTACCCACCCAAAAGGCAGCACAATTAATAGTCGAACAATGGAACACTTACGCCGTTATAGTGCATCTCCTGCTATTCGAGCATCAGGTCTACCTGAAAGTTATCCAACAGATAGCACTTATGTTTCGCGGTTGAATGGTTATGAACTTGGAAGAATTAAAATGCCTACTTTAAAGGAGAAATTAGATAATCCGGGTCCATGGGGCGAAACTGCTTTAACCCCTGAGCCAATCCATCGTTCAAACCAAATGTATTTTGAAGCGGTGATGCGTACCCACGCCGAAAGTTTTAAAGAAGCCGATATTCGTTTTGGGTGGGAATTAATTGCCTTTGAAGATAAAGGCGACCATATAGAGGCAAAAATTAAAGATCTTTCCTGCAACAAAATCTATTCTGTTAATTGTGATTATTTAATGGGTTGTGATGGAGCAAAAGGAATAGTGCGTCCTCAGCTCGGTTTCAAATACATTGGCCGAAACAGTACGGGCGACCGTTTTTATGACGGCAGTATGATCTCAATTTATGCGCGATCATCAAAAGTAAAAGAGGTGCGTGCCATGTCCGATTCGTGGCATTATTGGACAATTAATCCAGAAGGACGCACTGACTTTATTTCCTTAAACGGTGATGATGAATTCTTACTTTTATCGGAAATCCCTCCAGATCTGCCTTTTGAGGAAGTGGATGCAGAAAAAATATTTCACATCGCTGTTGGTGTTGAAATTGACGTTGAAATTATTTCTGTTCAAGAATGGCAAGCAGGGCTGGCTATGGTAACGGATCACTATCAAAAAGGTCGGGTGATATTGGCTGGTGATGCTGTCCACTTATTTACACCATCTGGCGGGTTTGGTTTTAATACGGGTATTGATGATGTTGCTAACATTGGCTGGAAACTCGCAGCTATGATCCATGGTTTTGGCGGAGATAAGCTGATTGAAAGTTACGAGCTAGAACGCCGGCCAATTGGGATTCGAAATACTACAACGTCGGGACAGTATGCTGACAAAATTGGCAGTTTGCAGTTTCCAGACTTTATCGAAGAAAATAGTATGCGTGGTGATAAAGCTCGAAAAGCATTGAAAATAGACTTGGCGACTTTCAAGGAAGAATTTGCTAGCTTGGGGATAGTATTAGGTGCTCGCTATGATGGCTCTCCGCTTATCGTCGGTGATGGATCGCGACCACCACCCGATGATTCAGCAAAGTACACACCTTCGACTATACCCGGTGGACGATTGCCGCACTATTGGATAGGTGATAAAGAAAGCATTTTTGATAAATTGGGCCCGTGGTTTAATGTATTAAAAATCGGGCCTGAGGCTCCAAGCGTGGCAGCTTTTGAGAAAGCTGCTGCTGATCTGTGTATACCAATTAGAATTGTCGAAGTTGCAGAACCAGGTACTTTACGCCTTTACGGTTCAAATATTCTCCTTGTTAGACCCGATCAGCATATTGCATGGCGAGGTAACGTAGTTCCGGAAGATGTGTATTCTTTAATGGAAGTAATAGTAGGAAAATAATAACTAAGATAAATCTTTTTACATTGTGGGCTGTTTAATAAATTTATCTAGATGTTTTCTAGGCCGTAATCTGGTATACTTACGCTCTCAATTACGTTGGTTATTCTTATACATAAATGGGCGAATTTTATATTTTTTAGTGGTGACTTGTTATTGAAGCGCTGTGACTTTTGCCTATACTGCACCTTCTGTTAATAATTACAGCGAACTAGAGGATCGATTTTATGCCCAAAAGCATAAAAAATGGAGATATCAAGAAAGTTGTTTTGGCCTATTCTGGAGGACTAGATACATCCGTAATTCTTCGATGGTTGCAAGATAAATATGAATGTGAGGTTGTAACTTTTACAGCTGATTTAGGTCAAGGTGAAGAAATTGAACCTGCCCGGGCCAAAGCTGAAGCTATGGGCATCAAAGAGGTCTATATTGAGGATTTGCGGGAAGAATTTGTTCGTGACTATGTTTTTCCAATGTTTCGATCAAATGCTCTTTATGAAGGCACATATCTGTTAGGAACATCAATTGCTCGCCCTCTTATAGCAAAACGCCAAATTGAGATTGCTAAAGAGGTAGGTGCGGATGCGGTTTCTCATGGGGCAACGGGCAAAGGTAATGATCAGGTAAGATTTGAACTTGGTTATTATAGCCTCGACCCGGGTATTACCGTGATTGCACCATGGAGAGAATGGAATTTAAATTCCCGAAAAAAATTGGTTGAATATGCGCGAATTCATCAAATTCAAGTCCCAAAAGACAAAGAGGGTGAGGCTCCTTATTCAACGGATGCAAATTTGTTACATATATCGTACGAGGGAAAGGTGCTTGAAGATCCTTGGCAGGAACCCTTGGAGGCTATGTTCACCCGTTCCGTTTCACCAGAGGATGCCCCTGACCAACCTACTGTGATGGCGATCGAGTTTGAAGGTGGTGATCCGGTGGCGATTGATGGCGAAAACTTGAGCCCAGCCAATCTATTAACGCGTTTAAATGAATTGGCGGGTGCTAATGGCATAGGTCGAATCGATATTGTCGAGAATCGCTTTGTTGGGATGAAATCGCGTGGTGTGTACGAGACGCCAGGCGGCACAATATTGCTTGTTGCCCGTCGGGCAATAGAGAGTATTACCCTGGATAAGGGCGCACTGCATCTCAAAGATGAACTGATGCCACGGTATGCGGAACTCCTTTATAATGGTTTCTGGTTTTCTCCAGAACGGGAAATGTTGCAGGCCGCTATTGATAAAAGCCAAAAAAATGTCACCGGCACGGTGCGGATCAAGCTGTATAAGGGGAATGTTATAGTATTGGGTAGAAAATCCCCTTTTAGTTTGTATGATGAAGATATGGCTACTTTTGAGGAAGATAATGTTTATGACCAGCAAGATGCCGAAGGCTTCATTAAGTTAAATGCCCTTCGTTTGCGGCTTGGAGCAAAATTGACCAAATGACTATTTATCTGATCCGTTAGTATGATCCTTAATCCACTAATTGTTATCCCATCCCAGTTGAACGAACTGGGTGAGCCAAAGAAACAACTGGCCGATATAAATGGACAGTCGATGATTGTGCATTCCTATAAGCGTGTTAAACAAGCTGGCATTGGTAGTGTAATTGTTGATTGTGTGGACGACAGTGTTGCTAAAGTTCTAGATGATGCTGGGGCGTATACTGTTAGGACAAACCCTGACGATTTGCCAAAGAACCATAATTATAAAACAGAATCAGGTGCCGAGCGTATTCAGGTAACGGTAAATCGGTTTGACCGGTTTTATACGCATGACCTAATAATTAATATTCACGAAGATATGCCGACGCTTGAGCCAAAATATGTCCGTGCTCTTATGTATGCCCTAGCTGATCGAGATGTTGGTATGGCAACAATGGTGTGTCCACTTGAGAATGATGAGTTGAATGACCATAATGTAGTAAAAACCGCGATAGATTGGAATGAAGGACGAATAGTTTATGTGTTAAAAAGCTCGAAAGTTGGTACTATAGTTGATTTTTCTCGTGAACCAAA
>CAZXSC010000079.1:0-13182 GCA_964643045.1 uncultured Rhodospirillaceae bacterium | reverse complement strand
GGATCGCGATTTTGCCATAGAGCATCGATTACAAGGACGATATCGTTTTTTGTTTGTAGCAGTTGATCTAACACGTAGTGGCGAAATAAAACATCCCCATAAGAGAAAATACACTCACCTCTTAGTTGGTCAATTGCTCGAGAAAGTGAGACTACTTCACCAGTAGTATCAAATTCGTCATTATCGAAGAAGTTAATAGATGGAAGGTTTACGGCTGTTTTTTTATAACCCCGTACAACTGATATTTTTCTTATGTTCGCTTGGTTAAATGTTGTTACGAGACGACGAAGCAGGGGTTGTCCCCTAACGTCAATCATACATTTAGGCCGATCGATTGTAAGTCTCTCCAGTTCTTTACCGCGGGAGGCGGCTAATATAACGGCTTTTGTCTCGTTTTCATTTGTTGGCAAATAAATTTTCTCAGCCTCGGCCAATTCCTTGTTGTCGGCTAGCTCGAATAATTCTTTTACGGTGACTATATTCTCCTCAATGCCATTTAAAGATTGGTCTCGAAATATTCGACGAGACACTTCACGCATTGCAGAAGTTGCAGCGCGAATATTATGATTAGCCCAGATAATTAAGGATGCTTTTGCATCTTTAAAATTCTCAGTTGGCATTTCGTAATAAGTCGTTGGTACGATGATTACCGGACAACGATTCTCCCATTCGTTAAGAAAGCTGAGAATTTCATTACCGTCCCGCTGTTTTGAATGAATCAAAATGGCGTCTGCGCCTGCCTCAAAATACGCATTGGCACGTTTTAATGCTTCTTCCATGCCCCAACCTGAAATCAGCGCTTCAATCCGTGCAATTATACTAAAGTCGTCATCTAATTGGATATCTTTACCCGCTTTAATTTTACCGCAAAACTCATCGATATCCGCGAGAGGTTGCCCATTTCCGATGTAGGAATTAGTTTTAGGAAAGAGTTTGTCTTCGATGCAAATGCCGGCGATGCCCCGTTGACAAAGCTTCCGGACAGCGCGGCGTAAATTATTAAAGTTCCCGTACCCGGTATCACCATCGACGAGGATAGGGATTTTGCTCGCATCGGACATAAATTCAAGTATTTCAAGAATTTGGGTCCAGGATGCTTCATTATTATCCCGAACCCCCATAGCCGTTGACATGGCCAAGCCAGACGCCCAAATACCCTTAAATCCAGCTTCCTCAGCGATTTTTGCTGAAATGCCATTATGGGCTTCCATTAGAAACTCTGTGTTTGGTGAGTGTAACAGTGTCTTAAGCGTCTTGGATTTTGTCATTTAAAACTTCCAAAGATCCTAGTCTGAATCGGGGGTTAAGAAAATCTTCTCAATCCTAAATTTTATCATATTTGCCTCTAAGTCGTAATGTTTTCATGTTATTGGTGCAATCAGCAATTTTCAAATTGCAATATTTAAACTATCCTAGTGATTATGCTCGATATAATAAAATTAACAGAACAACAAATTAAATTGTTTCGACGTATGGGTTTTCTTGTTTTGCCAAAAGCGTTTAGTGCTTCGGTATCGGAAGAAATAAAACATTGGGTTGACGAAGTTGCTGCTCTTCCAGAGGAGATTGGTAAGCATTGGGTGTATCATGAAAAGAGTTTGTTGGATACAACAAGTATATTGATTAATCGTATTGAGAATATGACGCCCTTTCACAAAGGACTTTCCAATCTTGCCGATAGTTTTATCCCTTCGTGTGGTCAATTGTTCGGCGAGAAGGCAGTATTATTCAAGGATAAAATTAATTTCAAAATGCCGGGGGGAGAGGGTTTTAAGCCACACCAAGATTCTCAGGCGGGTTGGGAAGTCTATGCTAAATATTTTATTAACGTGATGTTTTGCATTGACGAAGCAACGCTTGAAAACGGTTGTATCGAACTCGCAAGCCGACCGGGTAATAAGTTGATAGGAAAAGAATGGGTTCCATTGTCAAAAGCGGAAACAGCAGCTATAGACTTTAAACCTTACCCGACAAAATCAGGCGATGTGATCTATTTCGATTCTTATGCACCTCATAAGTCTGCTCAAAATTTGTCGTCTGAGCCTAGAAGATTATATTTTTCTACATATAACCGGCTATCTGAAGGAGATCACTTGACAACTTACTATGCCGATAAGCGTAGGAACTATCCTCCTGATATAGAGCGCGAGGTTGATAAAGAATATGTTTATCGGGTGTAATTCCTGATGGCTGGTAGAATTATATTGCGAGCACGTTCCAGGTCCTCAGGAAAGTCGATCTCAATCCAAGGGATACCCGTAATATCATCACAGTAGGTGGTTTCGTTCTTTGAACTAAGCATATACTCGCGAAAAGCTTCTTCGCAAGGCTGGTTGACAAGGCCAGTATTGATCTTATGCTCAATTACCTTAGAAACTTTTTCTGCTATTCTTGCGGAACATTTTAAGAATCCGGGCCATTCCCCAATAACATCACAAGTTATACTTACATTCTTCCCAAATTCAATTATTTCTCTACCTTTTAAACATAACAAAACAGGGTCGGCGCCGACTTCGTAATTTCTATCGTACAGAATATGAAAATCGTGTTTTGAGGATGTTAGTCTTTTGATTAATTCTGGATGGCAGAGCACATCGGCATCCATAACCAAAATATCTTCGCCAGATTGCATTATTTTTTTTGCACAATGCAGCGAAGCTATGGTTCCAGTCTGATAGTTCGGATTTAGAATTGTTTGGGCGAATTTGGTGCCGTCGACTTTAAATAATTCAGCCTCAATGTCATCAGCACGATACCCGGTGATCAGCGTTAATTTCTTAGTTCCCATTTTCCTCAAAATCTCAATATGCCGCGCTAAGAGACTTTTGCCATCAAAGTCCAAAAGGCATTTGGGAGGATAATTTCTATTCTCCGGCGAGAGGCGGGAACCAATACCCGCGGCTAGCATAATGGCTTCCATAATTACGCCTAATTAATGCAAATATCCATTTTCGCCAAACCATTTTAATGCGTCCTGTACAGCTTTTCTTACCGGACGATGTTTATAACCTAATTCTAACTCTGCTTTTGCTGAGCTATAATACATTTTGTGTTTAGCCATTTTGACCCCATCAACCGTCACAAATGGCTCGGGAGACTTGGTAATACGTGCCCAGCCTTGGACAAGATATGCAATCGGTAATATTACATTGGCCGGAATGCTGATGGTTGGTGAAGATTTGTCTGAGAATTCTGAAACCAGGTCCAAAATAGATTTTAAACTCAAGTTTTCACCACCTAAAATATAACGTTGACCGATCACTCCTCTGTCAAGTGCTAGGAGATGACCTTTCGCTACATCATCCACATGAACAATATTTAGGCCAGTTTCTATGAAAGCTGGAATTTCTCCATTAGCGGCTTTTACAACTATTTGCCCGGTTGGGGTTGGTTTTATGTCCCTAGGACCAATCGGTGCACTAGGATTAACGATTACCGCTGGCAATGACTGATTCCTGATCATGCGCCAAACTTCCTGCTCGGCAAGAAATTTTGATTTTTTGTATGTTCCAACAGTACTTTTTAGACTTGATGGCGTTTTCTCATTGGCTGGAGTGTCATCGCTATTTATTCCGAGGGTAGCTACACTGCTCGTATATATAATTTTTTCAATTTTTGAAGCAATGGCTGCAATCATGACATTTTGCGTACCAATCACATTTGTTTTAGTTATTTCCTCTAGATTATTGGACCAGATGCGGTAATCCCCGGCAACATGCATCAGAATTTGACAATTTTTCATTGCCCTTTCTATTGATCGTTTGTCATTAAGGTTACCAAAATAAATTTCACATCCAAGGCCAGAAATATTCTTCTGATCACTCGTCGGGCGGATTAACGTGCGAACTTCGTACCCCCGTTCAAGCAATTGTCTTAAGATAGCTGAGCCAATAAAACCTGTTGCTCCCGTTAAAAGAACTTTCAATTTAACCTCTGATCTTGTTTTATTTGTTTATAAGTTATTTTTATCTATTTTACACTGGGACCTTTGCAGATTACTTTCAATCAATATAAACTGCAGTCTTAATACATTCTGTAATCGACGTTTAAGGTGAGTTTTGTGCATTGAGTTTATATTATAAAGTTTTTTTAGCTCAGCCACGAGGCTTTTGTGCTGGAGTTGAGCGTGCAATTGAAATTGTTGAGCGTGCAATCGATAAATATGGTCCACCGATTTACGTCCGTCATGAAATTGTGCACAACAAACGTGTTGTTGAGGAGTTACGTAAAAAGGGAGCTATTTTCGTTGATGAGGTTGATCAAATACCTGACAACAGTGTCACGATATTTAGCGCGCATGGCATTTCAGCAGCTGTTGAGGAACAGGCACGTGAGCGAAATTTACCTATTATTGACGCGACCTGCCCGCTGGTATCCAAAGTTCATAAAGAGGGTCAAATCCACGCTCAGAATGGGCGGTCTATCATATTGATTGGGCATGCTTCCCATCCCGAGGTAGAAGGTACCATGGGCCGCATACCTGGAAAAGCCCATTTAGTCACGAATATTGAAGATGTAGATAAATTGGTTTTGCCTGACGAAAGCCAAGTAGCCTATGTGACACAGACCACTCTCAGCGTAGATGATACACGGGGTATCATTAAGGCCTTAAACAATCGTTTTCCAAAGATTGTCGGCCCTGATGTACGTGACATTTGTTATGCAACCCAGAATCGGCAAGAAGTCGTTCGTAATATCGTAGGTCATGTTGAAATATTAATAGTTGTTGGAGCAGAAAATAGCTCAAACTCAAATCGTCTGAAAGAAATAGGAGCCGAAAAAGGAATCCCAAGCTATTTGATTGATGAGGCAAAAAATCTTGACCTAAATTGGCTTGAGGGTGTCAGAACGATAGGTGTTACGGCAGGAGCTTCCGCACCTGAAGAGTTGGTGACAGAATTGTTAGTATTGTTGAAATCGCGCGCTGAAATAGAATTAGAAATTATTTCAGGGGTGGAAGAAAATATTCAGTTTAAGTTACCGAAAGAGTTGTCTTCCACGAATTTGAAGAATGATGGGCTTAGGAACTAGATAATGGCTATCCCAATTTTACAACAGTTTCGAGTTGGCCAATATATTCTCAAACAGCGACTGCGAGGTATTCACCGCTATCCGTTGGTATTAATGTTAGAGCCTCTTTTTAGATGTAATTTAGCTTGTCCTGGTTGCGGTAAAATAGACTATGAAGAGAATATACTTAATCGACGTTTGAGCCCTGAAGAATGTATTCAGGCCGTTGAGGAATGTGATGCTCCAATCGTATCTATTCCAGGAGGCGAACCACTTCTCCACAAAGAAATGCCGGAAATTGTTGAAGCGATTACCAAACGAAAGAAATTTGTCTATCTATGTACGAATGGCTTGTTATTAGAAAAAAAGATTGGAGAATTCAACCAAACACCATATTTAACATTTTCAGTTCATTTAGATGGCTTGGAGAAACATCACGACCATGCTGTAGGCCAAAATGGTGTATTTGTACGAGCAGTATCGGCGATACGTAAAGCAAAGTCGCTTGGCTTCCGTGTAAATGTAAATTGCACTTTGTTTGATCATATGAAGCCTGATGAAATAGCAGAATTTTTTGATTTTGCATGTTTCGAGTTAGGTGTTGAGGCTATCACGGTTTCGCCGGGCTATGCGTATGAGCGGGCCCCTGATCAAGAACATTTTTTAAATCGGGAGAAAACCAAACGACTTTTTCGGGATATTTTTTCCAGAGGAACTGATCGAAAATGGAGATTTAGTCAGTCGTCTTTGTTTTTAGATTTTCTGGCGGGAAATCAGTCCTATCATTGTACTCCGTGGGGTAACCCTACCCGCAATATTTTTGGCTGGCAGAGGCCCTGTTATTTACTGAGCGAGGGTTTTGCTGATAGCTTCGAAGACCTTATGCAGAGCACTGACTGGGAGCGATATGGAACCGGGAAATATGAAAAATGTGCCGACTGTATGGTGCATTGTGGCTATGAGCCTACAGCGGTTATGGATACGGTCGCTCACCCATTTAAAGCTATAAAAATAGCGATGAAAGGAGTGAATACCGACCGGCCGACGGTTTCCGAGCTCCCGTTAAATAATTAGCGACTAGATGACGGTATTTTTAAGGCGTTGTTACTGATTAGTTTAAATTCCGAATCCGAGTTGCGCAACGTTGGTAAGACGGAGGAAGGCTTTATGACTATTAAATGCAAGCCGCAAGAAACTAGGGAACTCGTTCAGATTTTTTGTTAAATCTTTCAGAATTTGACCAGGATTAATATTATCGTTTTGGCCAATTGATGCGAGACTTTTTACTGGCAGACCCTGATTGGCAGTATCAGAAATTACACGGACTATTAGAAAAGGACAGTTATTTTCAGTCGCAGCCTTTGCTACACCAAATGACTCCATATCAACAGTTGCCGCTTTGTGTATTTGGAAAATTCTCTTTTTTTCTTTGGTATTCCATATGATTGCTTCCGAGCCGAATAATCTCCCGTCTGAAACTTTAAATGTTTTTGAGAGATGTTTGGCAATTTTTTGATGGAGATCATAGCCGGGTTTGAAAATGTTGCCTTCGGCATCCGCTACTGATTTTGGTATTATTATATCCCCAACTGCTAGTTTTGGATCGAGCGCACCGGCTAATCCAAAGCTAATTAGAGTTGAACAACCATTTTTTGCTAATTTATTGGCTTCTGTATATGCATTGCCTTTTTGGTTGTCTACACAGATTATATTAGATTGGGAGTAGTGTGATGTATTGCGAAGAATTTCTGCTTCCTTTTTTATCCCTGTGATGAATCCAATTTGCCTCATTTTTCTAAAATTTCTCAAAGGCCATAAACTCGGTTGTTCGAGTAAGCCTGCGTAAGATTGCGAAATCGGGCCAACGCTAAGAGAGGAAAATAAAGACGATAACCGTGATAACGTAAAAAAAAGACACGTGGAAAGCCGACGGCATTAAAATACTCTTCATCCCAGCCACCATTCTTCTGACAGGTATCGATTAGAAATTTAATTCCGCGAGAAACTGCCACACTTTTATGCTGACCAGCCGCCATTAGGGTAAGAACGGCCCATGCTGTTTGCGACGGTAGTGAAATATCAAAGTTCGGTTGAGAATTGTTGTTTCCCTTTTTCTCCCAATAACTTTGGCAACTCTCGCCCCAGCCACCGTCGTCACGCTGTGATGATATGGTCCACTTAATTGCTCGCTGAATATAAGGTGCTTCCATATCTTCATCTGCGATATTTAGAGCGGATAATACGGACCATGTACCATATGTGTAATTAGTTCCCCAGCGTCCAAACCAAGAGCCATCTTTCTCTTGGCGTTTTTTAATGTATTCAATTCCCTTCCTAATTGTATCATGGTTGCGGTCATAGCCCATTTGCGTGAGAAAACTAATACAGCGTGCGGAAACATCGGCCGTCGGTGGGTCCAACAATGCTCCGTGATCTGCAAAAGGCATGTTTTCCAAAAAATGATATTCGTTATCGGCGTCAAATGCAGCCCACCCGCCATTTTTTGATTGCATACCGATAATCCACTCCGCTGCTCTTTGCAATATGGGTTCATAGGATTTGTTGCCAATTCTATGGAGGGCCATGGCGACAACTGCCGTATCATCTACATCAGGGTAATAATCATTTCTAAATTGAAACGCCCATCCGCCTGGTCGAAGATTTGGTCGCCAAGTTGCCCAGTCGCCCCTACAGTTTTTGATTTGTAAATTTGCAAGCCATTTGCAGGCTTTTGAAATATTATCAGAATCGAGAATTTTTGGCCCTGAAGTTAGATTAGCCTCAAGCATTGCATGAGTAGCAAGGCCAGTGTCCCAAACCGGCGAAAGGCAGGGCTGACAATACGCTTCATTTTCGTTGAAAATAATTAATCTATCAATGGCTTTGCGTGCCGTGACTGCGCGAGGGTCGTTTTTATCTATACCTAAAGCATCAAAGGCCATTAATGTGTTTGCCATTGCAGGAAATATGCCTCCCAGACCATCTTCGCCATTAAGCCTCGTCGTGATAAATCGCACTGCCTTTTTTATTCCTTGGTTTACGAAATATTTAGGAATCAGCCAATCAAATGGGCGGGCTATTCGATCGAGCGCAATCATTAAACTTCCTATCCAGTGGCCTGTCGGATTATTAATTCGATAGTTTTCCTTAAAGCGTGATTTTGTAAACAATTCATCTATCGAAATTTTACGAGGGTTTTGTGCGAGTGGACGAAGTGCAGTTAGAATTAGCAGAGGAACCGTAACAGTTCGGGTCCAATACGAAACTTTATTGATGTGGAGTGGCATCCATTTTGGTGCAAACAGCACCTCAATACGGGTAACTGGGGTAGCCCGCCAAGGAACCATACCAAATAAAGCAAGTGTAATCCGTGTAAACACATTGGATTCTTTTGCCCCCCCAAGTGCTAGGATCTTCTCCCTCGCTTTTCTCATATGTGGCGCTTCGGGATCGTCGCCAACTAGTTTCAGGGCAAAGTAGGCTTTTACTGAAGCACTGACATTTGTATTCCCGCCGTGAAATAGTGGCCAGCCACCCCCAGGATTTTGAATGCGACGAATGTAATTTGCGATCTTGTTCTCCAAGTTGTCATTGATTTCATCTAAATAGTGGTTGAGTAGTATATACTCGGCTGAGATCGTGACATCAGCTTCTAGTGGGAATGACCAGTAACCATCCTCGTTTTGAGAGTTTTGCAGGTAAGATTGAGCCCGCAGGATGATATCATCCAACTGGTCGATGTTTTCCGATTGAATTTCAGTCTGATACTTTTCAGAAGTGTTCTGCATTGTTATTCAAAACCCGTATTAAAAACCCTTCATTATGTGATTAGTTTGTAACAACTTATTGTCTAAAAATCAAAATTCGTGCGACGATCCATAGTTTCCAAATATTCGGAATTCTCACCGGAACATCGTAATCCTTCCAACCGCGCCGCTCTAATAACAAAAACAATTGATGATATAATTTCATCATTATTAAAGCTGGGCCTATAAGGGTCTTATCGCATTTCTTAATAACGGATTCAGCTTCTTTGTATCTTGCGCTCGTTAATACTGCTAAATCTTTACAAGCTTCATTGAAGCCCGGGTGTTTGAGGATTTCATCCACTAAAACACTGTTGTTTCCATGCGTTGTTAAAATTTCTTGTGGAATATACACACGGTTATTTTCAGCATCCTCGCGTATATCACGAAGAATATTTGTGAGTTGGAGAGCTTCACCTAGAGACTTAGCTAAATCTTCCCCTTGTTTTGGTGGTATGCCAAATACTTTGTTAGACAGCCTACCAACGGCGCATGCAACGCGATCACAGTATATGAAAAGCTCTTTTTTATTTGATATTCTTAATTGGTCAACAGCATCTGTTTCCATACCGTCGATGATAGCAATAAAATCTTTTTTGCTTAAGCTATAATCTGCGATGGGTTTAGTTAGAGCGTTTGTAATTAAATCTGTTGGATAATTATTATACAGATTTTCAATTTTATTTCGCCATAGCTTGAGTTTGAGTAGCTTTTCCTCTGGAGGCTCTTTGTTATCAGCAATGTCATCAACTTTACGACAAAAAGCATAAATAGCGAACATAGCTCTGCGCTTTTTAAGAGGTAAGGGTCTGATCGCCCAATAGAAGGAGGTTCCCGATCTTTTGACAATAGCAATAATTTCTTCTTGCAGATTTGAAGGCTCTTCAGTGTGGGTCATCATATCTCTTTTGTTTTTTTATTTTCCGACCTTTCCAAATTGGGGCGTTGCCGGCCATATGTTGCCAGGCCGAGTTTATCGTCATGGCAGAATAAAGTAGTGCTGCAACAGGAAGAAAACCTGCTTCAATAATAGGACGGTTATAAAGGCCGAGTGTAGGCGTATAGGTAACAACCATCATAAGCCAGGCTATCAAGCCTAAGATAATCAGGAATTTTTCATCGGCCCAAACGCCGATAAAAACGCTAATTACAGGAATTATATAAATGATCAGCATGCCAACGACCGTAACAAATAAATTCAAGATTGAGTAGTTAAGTTGTGTAAATGCTGTCCGGCTGACCATGCGCGATATGTCGCGAAAGGAATGATATTCCCTGAGGCTTCTTATTGAACGGGTTAGGCCTAACCAAATCGGATTAAATTCCTTAAGGTGCTTTGCCAATGTACAATCGTCAATAACCGCATCTTTAATAGTTTCTATACCACCGATTTCTTCCAAATGTTGACTATTTACGAGCATACAACCCCCAGCAGCTCCGGCTTTGGATTTTGTAGGGTCATTTACCAAACTGAAAGGATAAAGTTTTTGGAAGAAGAATATGAAAGCAGGTATAAGGAGGATTTCCCAAATAGAGACACAACGTAGTTTTGACATTAGGGATACTAGAGCAAGGTTTTCATTTGTCGCCTTACAGGTTAGCTCAGAAAGGTTTTCCGGATGATGAAAGATGTCAGCATCGGTAAAAAGGTAGTATTTGGCGTGTGAGAAATTCTTTCGTGCTAATTCAATACCCTGGGCTATAGCCCATATTTTACCATTCCATTTATCTGGAAGTTCAGTGCCATCTATTAGGGTAATATTCTTTTGTCCTTTGCTTGCACGCCTTACGGCATTAATGGTTTCATCGCTGCTGTTGTCGTTGACTACTATTATAGAATAAATTCCACTATAATTCTGCTGTAAAAGTGATGAAATGCTCTGTCCGATAGTGAATTCTTCATTTCGGGATGGAATTATAATGACGATTTCAGGAGGGTCTTTGAGTGGCATTCGATTATTTGGTAGAAACTGGTTTGAACGCCAAAACTGGCCACGAAAAAAAACCATGAAACCCCAGACAATAATTGAGGTAATTGCAAGAAAATAAAAGATTACGTCATTAACTAACATCTGATCAAGGATTTCAGCGCACCTGTTATAAAAGATGTGGTGTATGAAAATTTTGATAATTTGACTCTAGAATTTAATGGGTCAGTCTTGCGCAGTTTATTACTTAATTGGCATGCAATATTGATGATTATTTGAGATTCCATTTTTAACCTTGGACTTTTTAAGTTTACGGGCAGTGGAGTAGCTTCCGCGATAAGCGTGTCGACGTTATCTAAAATATCGTTTAAACAATCTCTCAGGGTCGGCGAAATTTTATTATCCAATAAATCTTTCAAGCTCGCGTTTCGATTGCGTATTATATCGAGCGGCAAGTAAACACGGTTCAATAAACGGTAATCGTCTTTACAATCCTGGAGATGATTAAGTATCTGTAGAGCAATACAAAGAGCATCTGACTCTCTGTAATTAGCCAAAAGGTCTTCACGAAAACCTCCATGTAGGTCAACCATGTATCGACCAACCGGGGCTGCGGATAACTGGCAATAATCGATTAATTCTTGCCAATTTTTATATCTATTCTTAATGGCATCTTGTTTAAAGGCAGTTATCAAATTGAGACAATATTGTTCTGAGATATTTGTTTCTTCAAGGCTTTTGGCCATTTGAATTGCTTCTGGTGGGGGGCTGCTTGAAGATTGATCTCCAATTATGACTTTCTCAAATTGCCGAAGTTTTGCAATTTTTTCATCAGAATCAATATTTTCAGCATCGGCAATATCGTCGGCAACTCTGGCAAAGTTGTAAAAAGTTTTTATGTGAGGACGCAAAGCTCTGGGCAATAGCCAAGAGCCTACGGGAAAATTCTCGTACGATATATTTTTTCCAGAAGAAATATCTACACTTGTGTCTAACATGATAAACGATGATTGCAGAAGAAAGCTAGTAAGTCCAATCACTCTGCTGTAAAAACTATAATATGGAAAAAGATTCAAAGCGCAAAACAGTCAGTGTCAAAGTTGGTGATGTGGTTATTGGCGGATCTGCACCTATCGTTGTGCAATCAATGACCAATACAGATACCGCTGATAGGACGTCTACTGTTGAGCAAGTTTTACGACTAGCTGAAGCGGGTTCTGAGCTCGTTCGCATAACCGTGAATACTGAAGAGGCCGCTGAACAAGTACCTTATATACGTGAGGATTTAAACGAGATGGGGTATAATGTTCCATTGGTTGGGGATTTTCACTATAATGGCCATTTGCTGCTTACACGACATCAAGGCTGTGCAGAGGCGCTTGCTAAATATCGTATCAATCCAGGAAATGTGGGGTTTGGAGATAAAAAGGACCCGCAGTTTACTGCCATGATTGAGCAAGCGATGAAGTTTGGTAAGCCTGTTAGGATTGGCGTAAATTGGGGTAGTTTAGATCAAGTTTTGCTCGCTAGGTTCATGGATAAAAACGCAAAACGTTCAATCCCACGCGAGGTCAAGTATGTCATGCATGACGCATTGGTAGCTTCTGCTGTCGAGAGTGCGTCTCTTGCTGAAAAGATTGGGCTAAGCAAAGAATACATTATTTTGTCCTGCAAAGTTAGTTCGGTTCAAGATCTTGTTACAGTTTATCAGAAATTAGCTCAAGAATGTGATTATGCATTGCATTTGGGCTTGACCGAAGCTGGCATGGGCTCAAAGGGAATTGTTGCTTCGACCGCAGCCTTATCAATTCTTTTGCAACAAGGAATTGGCGATACGATCCGAATATCACTCACACCTGAACCTGGAGGAGATAGAGCACAGGAAGTGATCGTTGGCCAAGAAATTCTCCAGACCATGGGCATTCGTTCGTTCGCGCCTCAAATTACTGCGTGCCCAGGTTGTGGCCGAACTACAAGCACCACGTTCCAAGAGCTCGCGGAGGAGATTCAATCCTACGTACGAGTCAATATGTCAACGTGGACAAAAAGGTATATTGGTATCGAAGAAATGAGAATCGCTGTGATGGGCTGTATTGTTAATGGCCCAGGTGAGAGTAAACATGCCGATATAGGGATTTCACTTCCGGGCACAGGTGAGCAACCAGCAGCACCTGTGTTTATTGATGGTAAAAAAAAGTTGACGTTGCGGGGTAAAAATATTGCGCAAGAATTTAAACAAATAGTCGATGATTATATATCCTCAACCTATCGGGAGAAGTAACCTAATATTCTAAGCTGGTCGCTATTTGAGGGGCTGGACACAGCTAACCTTTTTCCCTATAAGCGGATTTTGTTTGGAAAACAGTAACGGTCTTCTGCAAGGGCCCGGGTAGCTCAGTTGGTAGAGCAGCGGACTGAAAATCCGCGTGTCGGTGGTT
>CAZXSC010000078.1:10682-13243 GCA_964643045.1 uncultured Rhodospirillaceae bacterium | reverse complement strand
TCATTGCTTTATAAAAAAATGGGACACCCGTGTAAAAATCTATCTTTCCCTTTCCGGCTTGATACGTAGAAACCGTCAGAGTTTTACTGGCGTTTATTTGAATATTTATCCCAGCACGCTTCGCCATTTTAGCGTAAGTAACCATCATACTGTGAGCCGAGCCGCCTGGGGCGCCGGTATCCGATTTATAAATTTTCTGTGCAATCGATGTATTAGCGAAAAGTATGCCCACCAGAAACATTGGCAGGATCCCCGCAAAAAATAATTTTTTAAAATACATTGTTATCTCCCTAAAGCATTGTTTTTATAAATAAATTAAACCCTTACAACCTACCCGGTTTTAAACTACTTTAGAAGCCTAAATTTTTCTGGGCCAAACGTTTTCGTATGCATTTCCATACCCTTAATCGGTCCTATTTAAGTGTGTAGATAATTGCCGATGATTGCTAGGTAACATACACTTTGGTATGGTGTTCTCGGAATTGGATAATAAAAGGACTAACTTCCCATGACCCTCTATTATGTCCAAAAACTCATATACAATCTAAACCGTGACCCTAAATTGGTAGAACGTTTCAAAACCAATATGGATATCGTTCTTAACGACTATGACCTCAGCAAGGAAGAATTAGGGGCAATACGGAAGCCAGATATAGGCTTGTTGTACGTGTTAGGCGTCAACGGCCAACTCCTGATGCATTACGCGGCTCTAAGAAATTTCGAATGGGACGACTATATTCAAGCCATGAAGGATGGCGTAAAAAAATATGGACAAGTCCGGACAGGGTTTTACGTGCGAACTGGTGGGGGGGCTATTTGAATACCAGTAACATCAACAAAATCGAATGGAACGCAAGAGTTAAACTCGCAGCAACATACCGTATTTTCGATTATCTGGGGTGGTCACTTTTAATTTTTAATCACATTACTTTGCGACTTCCAGGACCAAAACACCACTTCCTCATCAATCCATTTGGCTTGAGTTACAACGAAGTGACTGCATCTAACTTGGTCAAAGTCGATATCGACGGCAATAAGGTTGACAATTCAGACTGGAATATCAATCAAGCGGGGTTTGTCATTCACAGCGCTATACACAGAAACATTCCGGAAGCTATCTGCATCATGCATACGCATACGGTGGAAGGCATTTCTATTTCGTGCAAAGAACAAGGTCTCACCAACACAAATTTTTATTCAGCAATGATATACAACAATATTTCTTACCACGACTTTGAGGGTATAACGACACGCGAAAATGAACAGGACCGCCTTCTTGCGAGTATTGGGGAGAACCCTCTCCTTATTCTTAGGAACCACGGACTTTTAGTTTTTGGGCGAACTGTTGAGGAAGCGTTCATTCGGCTTTGGACCCTTCAAAAAGCATGTGAAACACAAATGGCAAGTGAATCGCTAAAAGGAAAAAACATCGCAATCCCTCAAGAGGCTACTAGATTTTCAACAGACACTATGGGTCTTTTTAATGATGCCCCTATAGGACAAGATAAAGCTTTCGACGCGTTAGAACGCATAATTGAAAAACAAGACCCCTCGTACAAAATTTAAAGATGTATAGGAGCAATATGGATGGAACGTTTTAAAGCTTTTGATGCGGATGGACATGTCTTAGAAAAAGAGGAGGCTCTGGAACAATATTACGAAGGTTCTTGGTCTAACTCGAAAAGATATGATGGTTTAGGAATTTTTCCTTCACTTGACGGCTGGCCACGCACAGTGGCTGTAAAACAAGGTGACCCAGGCCCCAGATATTTAGAAACTGATGGACCGATTTGGTCAAAAATACTTGATGATATGGACCTCGAAGGAAGCGTTCTTTACCCATCTTCTGGTTTAGGAGTTGGATTGATTAAAAATGCCGAATTCGCTTCTGCAACCGCAACAGCCTACAACAATTGGTTAGAGGCAACCTACATTAATCATGACGACCGCCTGTATGGTACAGGACTGATGGGGCTAAACGACATTGATCAGTCAATAGTTGAACTCGAAAGGTGTGCAGCATCAAGATCCAAGTTCGTTTCGATGTTATTACCAACCGTCACCTGCTTTGGAAAAAGCTATGGGCATAAAGATTTTTGGCCACTTTATGAGAAGGCTGAAAAACTGGGGATGGTTTTAGCATTGCATGGCGCACCGAGCGAAGGATTCGGTCTTGATCATTTGGACGAATTTCAGAAAGTCCACACCTTATCCCACCCTATTCCGATGTTTATTCAATTAACTGACATGATTTTCTCAGGGGTTTTTGAAGAATTTCCGAAACTGCGTTTTGCGTTCCTGGAAGCGGGCTGTTCTTGGGTGCCATTTATGATGGATCGATTGGATTACGAATTTGATTCCGTATTTGGTGCCAAAGCACGAAAACGCTTAACTAAAAGACCTTCAGATGTTATCCGAAATCACGAAAATTTTTGGGTGAGTTGCGAAATGGGTGAGGTCGGGCTTAAATACGCCTTGGACGCAATTGGATCAGACCGAATATTATACGCTTCTGACTTTCCCCATGAACCAACGGAAGAGGACTTAACCAGCGATTTACC
>CAZXSC010000078.1:0-10582 GCA_964643045.1 uncultured Rhodospirillaceae bacterium | reverse complement strand
CAACCTTTATTTTTGTCTCGTTCCTCGATCAGATTACACTATTAACAATGATTGGGATGTAACTGGTTTGAAAGGTACAGGAAGTAAAAGTATTTCCATGGACAAGATTTTTGTTCCAGAACACAGAATCTTAGACTTTGATAGTGCTCGTTCTGGCCTCACTCCTGGGGCAAAAGTCAATTCGCATCCTTTGTATAGGACGCCTTTCTTTGCCTGTTCAAGTTATTGCCTCATTTCTCCAGCAATTGGCATTGCCAAAGGCGCCCTGGACCAATTCATTGAAGAGATTGGACCCCGGGAAGTCAAATCCCTACGCGGTCAAAGCTCAAACATGGCAGAACATTACCCCGTGCAAACGAGGGTTTCTGAAGCTTCTGCTCTGATAGATGCCGCCAGATTAATAATCACGGAAGATTGTGAGCGAATGTCTGAGATAATTAACAATAATAAAAAAATGTCGACGGAACAAAAACTTAAAAATAAGAGAAACCAGGTCCTAGCAGTCCAATTTCTAAAGCAGGCAATTGACTTGCTTGTTGGAGCAATGGGGACCAAGGGACTGTTAAAAAGTAATAGGATACAACTAGCAGCACGAAATATTCATGCAATTGGCACTCACATAACGTTAAACTACGACATCGTCATGCCAACATATGGGAGACACGTTTTAGGGCTAGATCCAGGCGTACCAATTTAAATTCTAGGTCAATTTAATAGAAAGATAGAAATATGCTAACAGCACAAGATATTAAAGGTATGTATGCCATCATCCCAACGCCAGCTCTTCCTGGGTCAGAAAAATGGGATGCGCATCGAACAGTAGATTTAGAGGAAACGTCCAAACTGGTGAATAAGCTGATTTCAGATGGTGTTTCGGGCCTGATAGCCCTTGGGACCACTGGTGAATGCGCAACATTAACAACTGAAGAATATATGGATTTTGCAAAATGCGTTTTATCCACCACCAATAAGCGTGTCCCCTGTTTTATAGGTTCCACCGCTCTTGGCACTCACGAAGTAATTAAACGCCTCAAATTCATTAAAAACGAAGGAGCCGATGGCAGCTTACTCGGCCTTCCTATGTGGCAGCCCCTTACAAAAGAGATGGCGGTCAACTATTACAAGTCTGTTTCTGAAGCATTTCCGGAACTGGCAATAATGGCATATGCAAATGCCCGAGCTTTTCGATTTAATTTTGATGCAGATTTTTGGGGGCAAACTTCTAAAAACGCACCAACAGTAACTTCTGCAAAGTTTTCAAATTCACAAATTCTATTAGATGCCTTGAAATTGACCAACAATCAAATAAACTTTATGCCAATTGATAGTTCCGTTTATGAGTTTTATACACTTGCTCAAGATACAACAACGGCCTGCTGGGCGACCGCTGCATCGATGGGACCACAGCCTTCAATAGCCCTAATAAATGCTATCCAAAAGAATGACAAAGAGTCGGCGAAGAAAATCGCGGATGATATCAATTGGGCAAACGACATCGTGGATTATATAATCCGCGACCCTAACTTGTTTGCATCTTACAACATTCAGCTTGAAAAAGCGCGAATATCCGCTGCAGGATATTGCAATCCCGGCCCGGTTCGGCCGCCGTATGATTTTATTCCAGATGAAATGCTAGAAAAATGCAAAGAAAATGGGCGCCGTTGGGCAGAAATTTGCAGAAAATACTAATAGTATATAAAATATATCCTCTGGCCGTTTGCGATTGTGCTTCTGGCATACAACTATTTTATTTAGCTTAGAGTTAGTAGGAGAAAGTTGAATGGGCCTGGTATTTGCTGGTATTTGCTCACACGCCCCCGGAATTACAGGACGCGCCGATAGGGCCGACCCCAAACTACGTGAAGGGCTCTACACCAATTTTGATAAAATGCGTCAAGATCTTAAGAAATCTGGTGCTGAAGCGCTGGTAGTCGTTGCAGCAGAGCATTTTGCTAATTTTTTTATGGATAACATGCCAGCCTTTTGCATGGGTATGGCGGATTGTTACGAAGGTCCAATAGAAGATGAAAAATGGCTCGGCATTAAGCATCAACGCATCCCCGGAAATTCTGAACTTTCCAACCATTTAATAACCAGCATAATGCAAGAAGTAGACTTATCCTATGCTCAGGAATGGAAGTTTGATCATGGGATCATGGTGCCACTGCATTTTTTAACGCCAAATTATGATATTGATGTGATCCCCGTTAACATTAATTGCCAGGGACCGCCACTGTCCCCACTTCAACGAAGTTGGACTTTTGGCGAAGCTCTTCGCCGCGCATGCGATGCAACACCAAAGCGGATTGCTATCGTTGGCACCGGAGGCATCTCTCATTGGCCTGCGACACCTGATTCAGGGAAAATAAATGAAGAATGGGACAGGGATTTTTTGGATAAGTGGGCTAAGAATAAAAAAGAAGACCTTCTCGCATATACTGATGAACAGACTTACGCTGAAGCAGGCCAAGGCGGTTTTGAAATTCGCACTTTTATTTCGATAGCGGCGGCATGTGGAGGACAAGGTAATATTCTTTTTTATGCGCCTATTCCGATATATGCCGTCGGATGTACAGTAGCAACAATGGGAATAGCATAAAAAAAGAGGTTATTAACCAATCAACCTGGTAGCCCAACAAAATATCAGTAAAATTAGTCTGCCTGGTCATTTTATGGCGGCTGGGGGTTATTTGATGGGTTACTGTCAATTAGTGTCAAATCTTCAATTAAATCATTCTCGCGAAGAGTTAATAAATCATTGTAGAGAGACTTTGCTAATGTTTCTTCATATATTTGCGAGTCTTCTTCATAAAAAGCAAAAGATTTTATATGCTTCTTCTTTTTTTCTGGATCCCCTATGACCTGTTTTGTCCAATCATATAAGGAATACTGATCAATCCCATTCTCCTCTGCTTCGGAACAGTAGTCACAGAACGCATCATAAGTGCACACCGGAACAGTTCCATGTTTATCAGCAATTTTGTATATTTCCTTAGATGTACCTGTTAGCTTCCTCGCTCTCAAGGAATCAGAAAGTTTTTTACTCACCTTAATACGGACTTGAAATAACCATTCAGTCGTCAACACTTTGTCCCTTTTTCCGCATGTCCCATAATTCAACCTTTTTCTCGTATTTAGCGAGTTTAGAGAGACATTGTCTGCAAATACAGTCCTTAAGGCTCTTGTCTATAATTTTGTTCTCCAGCTCCATACACCAGCAAATATTTTCACTGTTGCCTTCACAAACAAATTTAGTTTGGCAAATTTCACATGATAATTGTCTTCCTCTTTCTTTTGCCAAGTTATCAAATCCAAAAAATTTGTGTTTCTAATTTTATTTCCCTTATTGTATTTTTCTCGACCTAACTTCGTTTATCAATGAACCTAGGCGCTTTAATACTGGTTTCAAAAATTTTTGCAAGTTCACCCGGTTCCTGTACATCCATTATAGCAGACACTTCAAATACCTGTTTTACCTCTGACATAATTTTTTCAGCAACTTTGTGCTCATCAGCATCTCTTTTAACCTCAATTTTAAGCCTGATTGACTCCAAGTCATCCTCCCCAGTCTCTAAAACTGCCTGGAAGTCATTGATTTCCGAATTGCGAAACATGAAATCCTCTAACTCAGCATGGTTCAGATTGACACCGCGAATTTTAAAAAAACCTGTCGTACGGGCTGCATGCTGGATCATGGGGAAAAGTTCGCCAATCTGCCCCACACTTTTGCCACGTTCGATCATCCGGACAATATCGCCGGAGTTCCACCTAAGAAACGGTGTCGCATTGTTGGTAAAAAGCGGAGTTACACAAAAAGCTCCCGTTTCCCCTTCTTTCAAGACTTGACCCGTCTCTTCGTCTATCACCTCACAATAATACATGTCGGACCATATATGAATTCCATCATGTGCGTTACCTTCGCATCCCATCAAACCTGCTTCACTCATACCGAATACATCAAACACCTCAGCCCCCCATCGAAGACCGAGTTTTTCTCTTTTTGCATCAGACAAGGTCTCTGCTGAGCAAATAACAATCCGGACAGAGCTTTTGGAAAGATCTATGCCCTGTGTATCGGCCATATTAGTAAGATGAAGGGCAAAACTGGACATCGAAATAAGTACTGTGGGTTTGAGGGTAAGTATCAAATCAATCTGTGCTTCAGATGGGACCGAATTCCCTGCGCCTACCCAATTCATCCCTACATTCTTCTGATGAGCACTACGCGCCCAAATTTGACCGGCTGGGTGGATCCCCAAAGGAAATGATATATGGCATAAATCGCCTGCACCAATGCCAATAGCTGGAAAAGTTCTAGCCCAACTCTCTAGTCCATAATTGACGTCTTCGAAAGTCCGGGGATAAAAAACCGGCTTACCGGTTGTCCCACCGGAACGCCAGTATTCTGCAATATCTGTTGCAGATGCAATATTAAAATTTTTAATAAATTGATTGTGGTCAAAGGTACGAAGAATATCCTTGGTTAATATAGGGATTTGATTCCAAATCCCGGGATCATCTAATTTGTTTTCATCAATATTTGATAATTTTCCCTCATACCAGGGTGCATTTTTTGCTCGCTCAAACGCTACCTTCTTGCGCTCACTTTGAATAATCCGAATTTCCTCTCTGGACTGTGGTATATTCATCAATTCAGCCATTCTAATTTCTCCTCTAGCTAGCAGTATTAAGTATATGCTGCTTTAATCGCAGAAAAAGCCCTATAACGATTCAAACGTTCGCCGAACACGCACCAACAATTCTATTAGTTCTTCCTTTTCCTTAGTAGAAATACCACCCAAGGCATTTTCTATCCAATTTTTATGATCATCCGTCATCCTCAAAAAAATACGCCTTCCTTCTCCCGTTATGCGCATTTGAAAACCACGGCGGTCAATCGGATTTGGACGTCTTTCAACCAAGCCATCCATTACCATCCGATCAATTAAGCCTGTGATATTGCGACCAGAAACCATTAATAGTTCCGCTACTTCACCAATCGATCCCCATTTTTCCTCAAAGCGATATAATTGGGAAAGAACATCATAGCGTGACAGGCTCTGTCGATGAAAACGTCTAAATTGGCCACCAATATTATTCTCAATGATCTTGTTACACTTCATCAATTGCAACCAAAGCCGCAATGACAAGTTTTCTTTTCTGGGCCGACGTTTCGTCATGCTATTTAGTGCTCAAATGTTGATAATTAATAACAACCTTAGTGCTTGATATTAAATATGTAAATATCTTATATATAATATAATTATCATTTCACTTGGGGTAAATTCATGAAAATTGCGGTCGTCGGTGGTGGCCCTGCTGGACTTTATTTTTCTATCCTTATGAAAAAAACAAATTCCGAGCATGACATCAATGTATACGAACAAAATCAATACGATGATACTTTTGGATTTGGCGTCGTTTTTTCCGATGAAACGTTGGATAATTTTTTATCTCATGATCCAAAAACATACGAAAAGATTATCAAGGAGTTCGCATACTGGGATGAAATTGACTTTAATTTTAAAGGACAGACTATCCGCACTGAAGGCCATGGTTTTTGCGGATGCGGCCGCCGAGAATTATTACTCATTCTGCAAGAACGCTGCCATGAGCTGGGTGTAAATTTTCATTTCAGGACCGAAATAAAAGACCTCGAAAGATTCCAAGATGCTGATCTGATCGTTGGGGCTGATGGCATTAACAGTACAGTGCGAAATATTCACGAAAATCATTTTAGCCCAAACTTCGAATGGCGCCGAAATAAGTTTATTTGGCTCGGCAGCACAAAACCACATGAAGCTTTTACATTCGATTTTACCGAAAACGAAGCCGGTATCTGGGTATTGGGCGCCTATCAATTCAATGACAATCACGCAACGTGGATTATCGAAGCTCCCGAACCTACGTGGGATAACGTTCGATCTGAAGTTGAAGACTTGGATGAAAAAAACCTGATCAAGTATATGGAGGTGCTGTGGAAAGAAAAACTCGATGGCCACAGTCTTATACCTAACAAATCAGTTTGGAGATCTTTCCCAACTATAAGATGCGACCGCTGGAGTTTTAATAATATTGTCCTCATTGGCGATGCACTTCATACCGCACATTATTCCATTGGATCTGGAACGAAACTGGCAATGGAAGATGCTATTGAACTTCACAATTCCTTTTCTGAAACAAATAACATTGAGGAAGCCCTCAAGATATTTGAAGAGATGCGACGAACTGAAGTTGAAATTACACAACACGCAGCAGATGTTAGCGTTGTCTGGACGGAGAATGCTCAGCGCTACTGGAACATGGAGCCTATCCAAGCTGCTTATTCAATGCTGACGCGCTCCAAACAAATAACGCATGAGAACCTTCGGGTGCGGGACAACAAATTCATCGATCGAATAGAAGATTGGTTTTCAAGCCGGGTGCGCAATAAAGAATTTAATATTCCACCGAGAACACCCCCCATGTTTACACCTTTCAGGCTTCGTGACATGACTTTAGCTAATCGAACAGTTGTATCTCCTATGGATATGTATTCTGCCGTAGATGGCACAGTTGGAGATTTTCATTTTGTCCATTTAGGAAGCTTAGCGATGGGTGGGGCTGGACTCGTTTTTTCTGAAATGACCTGTGTCTCTGAAGATGGCAGAATCACCCCCGGCTGCGCCGGTCTCTACAAAAGAGAACATTCTGAAGCTTGGGCCCGCGTAATTAACTACATTCATAATAATTCCAACGCTAAATTTTGCATGCAGATTGGCCATTCTGGACGCAAGGGGTCTACCCGGGTCGCATGGGAAGGGATGGATCTCCCCCTAAACAAAAACAATTGGCAATTGATTGCACCTTCAGCCATACCATACAGCCCTCGCAACAATATGCCGCGGGAAATGACGGAAAGTGATATGGCCGACGTTGAATCTGACTTTGTACTGGCTGCTAAGCTTGCGAGAAACGCAGAAGTCGACATGATTGAAATTCATATGGCACACGGTTATCTGTTATCAAGCTTTATCACGCCCGTTAGCAACCAAAGAAAAGACAAGTACGGAGGCTCATTGGATAACCGGATGCGATTTCCTCTGCGTATCTTCGATGCAGTCCGAAACGTATGGCCCGACGAAAGACCAATCTCAGTCAGAATTTCAGCGACTGACTGGGTCGGCGATGAAGGGATAATTGGCAACGATGCCGTAGAAATAGCTAAAGCCCTTAAAGAACATGGATGCGATATCATCAATGTGTCAGCAGGACAAACAACACCAGAAGCAAAGCCCGTTTACGGTAGAATGTTTCAAGTCTGGCTCTCGGAACAGGTTCGCCTCGACGCTGATATTCCAACTATTGCGGCCGGAAATATTACAACCTGGGATCAAGTAAATACTATCCTAGCAGCTGGGCGTGCGGACCTAATAGCGATAGGGCGACCTCATCTAACCAACCCCCATTTTACCTTACAAGCGGCAGCGTATTACGGTTTTGACCAGCAACGCTGGCCGCTACCCTATGAGACAGGTAAAGAACAATCCTATCGCCTCGCACTTCGCGACCGAGAGGAACAACTATCATTGCGACTAGCATTAAAACCTGACAGTCATAATCCTCCCAAATAAAAAAAACCTAATCAATCTCCGAAAACATTTTACCTGTCCAATAATTTGCTCCATGTGCGACGAACCATCCAGCAACCCAACCTTGGGAAAATTTCTTGTATAGTCATTTCATGAAACGTTGGTTATATTCAACTTTCATATGGAGATTATTGAATGCGTTATTTGCAGACCGGACTAATTGAATATAATTCAGAAAAAGTCTATCCAGGTGCGACTCTCTTCTCGCCCTACTTATACAAGGTTACCTATCTCCTTGATCTACAAGGTAACATTTTACATGAATGGCAACTTGAAAGTAACCCTGGAGCCTATTCCTATTTACTGCCAAACGGTAACCTGCTTGCTGCAATTGAAACACCAAATGGACCTTCGGGTGTTCATGCCAAAGGTGGCAAAATTCAAGAAATGGATTGGGACGGAAATATAGTCTGGGAGTATATTGACGACTATCAACACCACGACTTTAAGCGACTTGATAATGGCAACACCATCTATCTCGGATGGAAGCTTTTGTCCGAAAAAGCTGCAAAACGGGTTCAAGGTGGACTTCCCGATACCGAACGTGAGGATGGTATATTAGGTGACTATTTAAGGGAAGTTGATCCCGCCGGAAAAACTGTCTGGGAATGGCATTCGGACGAAAATTTAGAAATAGAGAAATACCCTATTTCTCCTTTGGTACGGCGCCACGAATGGGCTCACCCCAATTCTATTTTTGTTCAAAGAAATGGGGACATCATGGTGAGTTGGCGACACAACAATCTTATCGCGGTCATCGACCGCAATTCGGGAAAGCTAAAATTTGAGTGGATGGATTATGATTTGGGGCATCAACATGATTTCCAACAACTTGAAAACGGGAATTACATGGTCTTTGTTAATATGGCCCCATTCTCCGAAATGGGATTTCCTGGGTCAAAGGTGCTCGAATTTGAACCTTCAACAAAAGAAACCGTCTGGGAGTACCAGGCATCTCCGGGATACACCTTTGGCAGTTCATTTATATCCGGCGCTCAAAGGCTCGATAACGGAAATACCCTCATATGTGAAGGTGTATGGGGGCGGATCTTTGAAGTAACAAAAGAGAAAGAACTCGTTTGGGAATATATATCCCCATTCTTTGTGCCCGATAAACCGGGACAACCCTATAGAGGGGGCAACCATATATTCAGGGCTTATCGTTATGCTGTAGATGGTCCCGAAATCCGAAACAGGGTTGAACTATCCTAGTAAAAAATGGACAATATTACGATGCGATATTTCGTCGGTTGAATACTGATGGATGAACCGCATCAACTGCCTGACACAACGGCCGCTACGCTTTTCAGAAAATCGCTGAGATGTCTCAGCCCCTCTGTCTGATTAACTAAGATCAAGATTAAACAGCTCGACAGCGTTTTGACGACCAATTTTGTGCCGCTCTGTTTCATTCAAATTCGTTGCGTCAAACCACGAGGCGGCTTCTGTCATTTCCTCAAATGGATAGTCCACAGAAAACATAATGTGTTCGATCCCCAGTTCACCAATGGCGCAGTGGAATGGGGGATCATTGAAATGCCCAGAAGTAGTTACATAGAAATTTTTCCTGAAATAGTCACCCATTTTACGTTTGCAGGAATAGCCCACTGGATTGCGGCGCAAACGGTGATCTAAACGCGAGATGTCGTAGGGAATACGCTCGCCCAGATGGCCGAGAATAATACGCAAATCTGGATGCTCGTCAAAGAGCCCTGACCCCATGAGTCGGAGTGCGTGGATAGAGGTTTCTCGCGCGAAACCCCAGGCAGCGCTTACCAGCCAAGGATGGCCATCGTACGGTTGGCGGCGAGACATAATCTGGGTGCGGGGATGCAAATAAAACGGAACGTCAAGTTCAGCCACCGTTCTCCAAAAAGAGCGGTATTCAGGGATATCAAAATAAATGACACTATCCTCCACCTCGCACTGAGTGAAGCCATTGACCAAGGCACCAACAAAGCCTAACTCCTTGACGCAGCGGGTCAGTTCTGCCGCCGCAGCATCGGCATCCTGCATCGGTAGAGCGGCAAATGCGCGGAAGCGATCGGGCCGTTTGGCGGTTATTTCGGCTAAAGTATCATTTGCAATTTTTGCAGTGGTGATAGCTTCTTTGGGATCAAGGATGGCCTGTATGGCCGGTGCATTCAACGACAAAATCGATAATTCGATCCCATTAACATCCATCTGGCTCAATCGTTCATCGTAAATATCTAACAATCGGTGACGCAAGTCACCCCAGCCTTCAGATGTTCCTACAAGGCGCTCCGAATCAGCCATAGTTTCTGGAATTGACCAATGTTCCTCCAATGCAATCTTTCCTCGCATGCGTTTTCCTTTGTTGATTTTTGGAACTCCCCCTTTCGGGCTTACTCCAGGGTAAGAGAACGGTTTCAAAGAGCAATCAAATTCGATCGCTCTTGTTTTATAAATTCTAAAAACAGGCCAGTCCCACACACAATTTCTAAAAATGACATGTCTGATTTAAATCCACACGGATCCCAATAACTTTGTCGAAATTCTCTTTTATGTTTATTTTCTTATATGAGGAATAATGCACTCTCTGTGCTCGTAATACAAAGAGTAAAATTTTTCAAATATAGATTCAGTTTTATCCCTTCTTAACTACCATCAAATGGTGCTTTAAAATTCATTTAGTATAGTATTAGTGGTAAACATATTAAACAAATCCATATATTTATATTGTGAGGATGAAACAAAATTCTAAAGGAAAACAATCGCTCCTCACACTTATTCTACGGTCACAGAATGCTTCGGTTAGCGGGTACTATAGATAAACCCGATAGATAAACCCGATGTAGAGTTATTATTTCCACCGCAAAAGACTTCTGAAACGTTATGGGAAGTCTAATTTATTCCTTGAAATGCCTTAATCTAAATGTAACATGGGTGGTAAGGCTCTATTTTAAATGGGCCATTTAAAAAATTTTTGC
>CAZXSC010000077.1:0-13837 GCA_964643045.1 uncultured Rhodospirillaceae bacterium | reverse complement strand
GTTTTGACTGAGCGGCCAGTTGATCGGTACTTGGAATATAAAACTCACGATCAAGCACCGAGTAACGCGCAGAATACTCGTTAACATTAGCAGTCCGATGACGGATCCACTGACGTGCAATAAATATTGGAACTTTTATATGAAATTTGATTTCACACATCTCAAATGGCGTCGTGTGTCGATGCCGCAACAAATAATTGATCAAACCCGCATCGTCCGAAACCTTTTTAGTGCCTTTTCCATAAGAAACACGTGCAGCCTGCACTATCGCCGAATCGTCACCCATATAGTCGATTGGACGTACAAAACCATGATCCAAAACGGGAATCGGTTCATATAGAATTTCCTCGAGAGCCGCCGCGGTCACTCGGCGTGTCTCAGATCTGATCGCACGAGATTCCTCAATTTCACGTTTTTGTTCTGCTGTAAGTTTCATTTAAGAAATATCCTTAGCAAATTTCCATTGGGTGCAAATTGATAGCATATTTTAACTGCTTGCTCGCCAAGGATCAAAGATTTGTCTCAATATAAATTGACATTATCTCTCCCTATCTTGAAATAGCTCTTAAACGACCCTTTCCATTGACCCTTTATCCGACTATATTGTCCGCGTCGGTTTTCCGACTATGGTAATAAACGCTTTGAAGAATAGGCGTAACGGACCCGGGGGCAGTGCCCGGCGCCTCCACCAGAATTTCTTGATAATCCGGGATATAAACCGTAAATATCCTGTTATTATTGGAGAGTTTGGGGGCGAAACAGGATCGACGTGCGTAGTAAAATCAAAGTTTTTGCCCGGCATTGTACCGCCGTTATCGGGCTAATTATACAAATGCAAACGATAATGAAGCATTTGCGGTAGCAGCTTAACAGCTAACCTACCACGGGGTTCGGAGAGCACCTAGCAACAGAAGCTCTCCACTAAATTAGCGAATCGCCCTAGATTAAGGGTTCAATAGACGTAACACTATAATAACTTGGATCGAAAAGAACTTAAGAGAATGAAATGTCAGAGGAGTCTTTTCCATATCACCAATGGGTTAACGATGCACTTCGACAAGTTCTAAGAAGAGCCTTAAAAGGGCTTGCAGAAACGGGTCCGATTAAAAATCATCATTTTTTTATAAATTTTAAGACAACCTATGAAGGTGTAGATATCCCAAAATTCCTTCTGGCACAGTATCCAGAAGAGATCACTATTGTATTGCAGCACCAATTTGAAGGGCTCAAGATCAACGAAAGTGCTTTTGAGGTATCTCTTGTGTTTAGTGGTAAAAAAAGCAGACTAAAGGTTCCATTTAATGCCGTCACTTCTTTTGCCGATCCATCTGTCAACTTTGGCCTCCAGATTGGTACCAGCAACGCCAACCATGTAATATCTCAAGTATCTCCAGAAACAGAAACGGAGATTGATGATTTAGATACGGAAGGCGCTCAAAATCTAGGGGACGAAGTTGGATCTTCTTCATTGATTTCTAATCAAACTAAGAAAAAAAATAATGACGAAACCTCTGACAACGATTCTGCGATTAAAGAAAACACGGGGAGTGATAATATTGAGAGTGAAGCTAAGACAGCCGACGTTATCGCGCTTGATAATTTCCGTAAAAAATAACATGGTGAATTAGCTCTCGAACTTAAATTCTGGAATGCCAATCAGGGGACACAATGAGTGATAAAAAATTTTTTCCCATGCTCCCTTCAATGAAGGACACAGCAACTTATCGTCTTTTAACAACTGATTATATTGAAACAGAAGAATTTTCAGGTCGTCAAATCCTAAAAATTAGATCCGAGGGTATTACTATTCTGACAGCTGAAGCCTTTTCCGATACCTCTCACTTGCTACGCACAAAACACCTTGAACAAGTAAAAAAAATTCTTGATGATCCCCAATCGTCCGACAACGACCGTTTCGTGGCTCTTGATTTACTCAAAAATGCTAATATTTCCTCAGGGCGTATCCTCCCTATGTGCCAAGATACTGGCACAGCAATTATCATGGCAAAAAAAGGTGAACAAGTATGGGTAGACGGTAACGATGAGGCAGCTATCTCTGAGGGCGTTAAACGTACTTATCAGACAGATAATCTACGTTTCAGTCAGCTAGCGCCAATATCAATGTTTGAAGAAATCAACACTGACGACAACCTTCCAGCGCAAATCGAAATTTATGCCGATCAGGGCGATGCCTATAAGTTTTTATTTGTTGCAAAAGGAGGGGGATCTGCTAACAAAACAATGCTTTATCAACAAACCCGGGCTATATTAAATCCTGAGAATCTCATGTCGTTCTTAGACAAAGAAATTCGTAGCATTGGTACGGCTGCTTGCCCTCCTTATCATTTAGCGATCGTTATTGGCGGAACTTCAGCCGAATTTAATCTAAAGATGGTTAAATACGCGTCAACCCATTATCTTGATAATTTGCCCAATCAAGGTAACGAGTATGGGCAAATGTTCCGGGACATGAAGCTCGAACAGCAAATCCATGAATTAACACAAAATATCGGGATGGGCGCACAATTTGGTGGCAAATATTTCTGCCACGATGTCCGAGTTATACGTCTACCACGCCATGGGGCCTCTTGCCCTATAGGGATAGGTGTCTCGTGCTCAGCAGACCGTCAAATCCTAGGTAAAATCTCTAAAGAGGGTATTTTCTTGGAAAAGTTGGATACCAACCCAGCTCGTTTTTTACCAGAAATTACTGGTGAACAACTTAATGGTCAGGTTGTTAAGATCAATCTAAACCAACCGATGGACGGAATTCGTTCTGAGCTTTCAAAACACCCTATTAAAACACGTCTATCGTTAACTGGAACGATAATTGTTGCGCGCGATATCGCTCACGCTAGGCTAAAAGAAGATCTGGACAAGGGCAAGGCTCTTCCCAAGTATATTAAAGATCATGCTATTTATTATGCTGGACCTGCAAAAACTCCTAAGGGAATGCCTTCGGGCTCATTCGGTCCAACCACCGCCGGTCGAATGGACAGCTATGTTGAAGTTTTCCAGGCAAACGGTGGTTCGATGGTCATGTTAGCTAAAGGTAATCGTTCCCAAACAGTGACCGACGCCTGTAAAAAATATGGTGGCTTCTATCTTGGTTCCATCGGCGGTCCGGCAGCCCGGCTCGCGCAAGATTGTATAAAAAAAGTTGAAATCCTCGAATACGAGGAACTTGGGATGGAAGCTATTTGGAAAATAGAAGTCGAAGACTTCCCTGCATTTATTGTCGTAGACGATAAGGGAAATGATTTCTTCGAAGAATTCAAACCAAGATAATTGAGATGACAAATCACGATTTGGCAGGAAATATTTAACCAACACGATGACGAGGAGAGACTAAAGAACTCCTGTCAACTTTGAAAATTAATTTATATTTCTAAATATTCGACGTTTATTGATTGGAACATTTAAAATGAAGAAAACTGCATACAATTATGAACGCTACAAAATGTCAGAATACGACCTAGGCGCATTTCCAGGTTCAAAAGCCGGCGAATTAGCAAAATCTTTTTCTGTGCGAGATCAAAAGGGTAATGAAGTTTCTTTAGAAGACTATCGTGGGAAATGGGTAGTTTTAGAAACAGGATCAATAACGTGTGCAATGTATGTAAAAAATATCCCTGGAATTAGAAGACTCCAAAATAAATATCCGGATATAGAGTTTCTACTTATCTACGTCCGAGAAGCCCATCCTGGAGCTCGCCTAGGCCCCCATCAAAGCGATGAACAGAAAATCGAACGAGCGGAAAAACTAAAAGAATATTATAATGAACCACGCAAAATTTTAATAGATGATCTCGAAGGTACGATGCACAAGGCTTATGGGGAATTACCTAATGTGGTCTACGTGATTAACCCTGAGGGAAAAGTGATCTATCGATCGGATTGGGCGTTCCCGAAAAGGATTGAAAAAGTATTAGAAAATCGTAATCAAATTAATACCGAGGAGCATGTCCAAATTATCACGGCAGCCCCTTGGATTATGATCCCCGTAGTACTTCGTGGCGGTTGGGATGCGATCTGGGATATAGCTATAGCTCTTCCCATTATTACAATTGCCCATCTAAAAGCGGACTGGCAAAACTTTAAAAACAAGATCCGGGGTTAATTCAAGAACTTAAAAATTATAAAAAATATAATTTGCATAGATTATGAATACTTTAAGGGGTTTTTTAAGGCGATATTAATTTAGCGGCGCTCTCACTAACGACGGTTATATTCATATTTTTTTATTAATTGTTAAATCTAAACAATATAATATCACCGTCTTTAACTAAATAATCGCGTCCTTCCTGGCGCATTTTTCCGGCTTCCTTACTCGCTAATTCACCTCCAAGACTAACGAAATCAGCATAAGATATTGTTTCCGCACAAATGAAACCTTTCTCAAAATCCGTGTGTATTACTCCCGCAGCCTTTGGTGCTTTGGTTTCAACACCGACCGTCCACGCGCGTGTTTCTTTTGGGCCAGCAGTAAAATAGGTTATCAACTCCAAGAGTTGATAACCAGCATGTATTAGTCTTTCAAGACCGGCTTCTTGCAAATCTAACGCGCCGAGAAATTCCCGTCTCTCTTCAATATTTGATAGTTGGGAAACTTCTGCTTCAAATCTTGCCGAAATTATAATGGAGCTGGAACCATTATTTAAAGCATATTTTTTGACTGCCTCTGTATAGGTATTACCAACCGCGGCATCACTCTCATCGACATTACAAACATAAAGTATTGGTTTTAATGTCAACAAATTTAACATTTTAAATAAATGAAAATCTTCAGCAGCAACAGAAACTGCTCGTGCAGGATTTCCATCTTGCAGCACCTTCAATACACGCTCAACAATCGCAAGTTGTTGGATTGAATCTTTATCATTTCCTCTGACTTTTTTTATAAGAGGATCTATACGTCTTTCCAGACTTGCTAAATCAGCCAACATCAATTCTGTTTCAACAATTTCTATATCTCGGATTGGATCAATTTTCACTCCAGAGTGGTTAATTTCTGAATTTTCAAAGCACCGCAAAACATGCAAAATTGCATCGGTCTCTCGGATATTTCCAAGAAACTGATTTCCCAAACCTTCACCCTTGCTAGCTCCCTTAACCAAACCCGCGATGTCAACAAACTCCAATTGAGCCGCTACTGTCCGTTCGGAACCAGCAATTGTTGAAATTTCTTGTAAACGCGAATCCGGAACACTCACACGACCAGTGTTTGGTTCTATAGTACAAAATGGATAATTTGCTGCCTCAGCTGCCATGGTCTCCGTAAGCGCATTAAAAAGGGTAGATTTGCCAACGTTTGGCAACCCAACGATCCCGCAATTAAATCCCATCCTTATTCGCTTTCATCGTTATCCTTGAAAGGCGGTACATCCAACATGACTTTAGATCTATATAAGGTTTCATTTCCTTTAATTAAAATAGCAGCATGTATTGTTAGCGCATCCAACAAAGGATTGATCCAATATAAATCCGATTTTGCGAAGTCATTAAGCACATATTTTGTTACCAGGTCTTTCACTCCTGGATGTCCGATACCAATCCGAACTCTCTGGAATTCCATCCCAACATGATCAGCAATACTTTTGAGGCCCTTATGACCGGCAAGTCCGCCACCCCGCCTTAAACGAACGTCACCTGGAACTAGATCTAGTTCATCATGGAAAACAACTACATCATTTGTCGCAATTTTATAAAAGTTCATCAATTCTGCTACTGAACGACCCGATTCGTTCATATATGTTCCAGGCTTAAGGACGTATACTTTTTTGTCAACTATAGAACCCCCAGAAACTTCACCGCAGAACTTATTTTTGTAGGGCATGAAGGAGTAATGGCGATGGATTTTATCCACCGCCATGAAACCTACATTGTGACGATTACCTGCATAGTCGGAGCCAGGATTACCTAAGCCAACCAAGAGGTGCATAAAAGTTCTCCCAGTTTACCTGCTGTTTATGATTTTACCGGATACAAATAAGATTAATCTTCAGAGATCCCTTCTGTATCTCCAGTGGCCTCAGCTTCAGCATCTTCTTTATCTTCAGCACCTTCTTCACCTTCCTCACCCTCTTCATCTACCCCTGCTTCTTCAGCTTCTTCCTCTGCCGTCATCACGGTTGGAGCCGCAACAGTAGCAACAGTAAAGTCTCTATCGGTAATCGGCTCAACACCGTCAGGTAAATCTAATGAGGAAATATGTATCGATTCTCCTATTTCAAAACCCGTTAAGTCTATTACGATAGATTGAGGGATGCTCAATGGCGAACAGCGCAATTCCAGTTGCCGACGCACAATATTTAGGACTCCTCCACGTTTAAGGCCCGGAGAATCCTCTTCATTAATGAAACTAACCGGTATTTCAATCACAATCTTAGTACTTTTACTGAAGCGCAAAAAATCAACATGCAGCGGATTATCTGTAACCGGATCAAGCTGTAAATCCCGCGCTAACACCTGATGCTTATTTCCGGTGACATCAATAGAAAAGATATGGGTAAAGAAGCCGGGGTTTTTAATTAATTTTGCAAACTCATTACCATCGATCGAGATAGTAACAACATCCTGGTTATCTCCATATATAACCGCGGGGATTCTGCCCTCACGACGCAACCCCTTGGCACCACTCTTACCGACAGTATCACGCAGCTCAGCAACAACATTAATAGCTTCAGCCATCAAGAAACTCCTAGGGTATAGCACAATTCCCCACAGTCTTCAGGAACGTCATGCACTGTGTCCAATAGTTCAAGAACGCTGGGGTGTAAAGCTTTAACGCCAACCTGTCAATACATTGTAGGAAAGGGAACGAGGGCTATTCAGTTGGTTAGATCAAACAAACTAGAAACAGAGTTTTCCTCACTAATACGTCGCATTGCTTCTGCTATTAGAGGAGCAATGGTAATTTGCGAGATATTACGAGCGACGCGTATTGCTTCAGTAGCCGTAATGCTATCCGTAGAAACTAGAGTTTGAATTGGCGATGCTGAAACACGAGCAACGGCTCCGCCGGACAAGACACCATGTGTAATATAAGCAGAAACCGATTTTGCTCCATGATCCATTAGAGCAACCGCAGCATTACACAGTGTGCCTCCAGAATCCACAATATCATCAATCAGTATACAATGGCGATCTCCCACATCACCAATGATATTCATGACTTCTGATTCACCGGCCCTTTCCCGACGCTTATCAATAATAGCTAAATCGGCATTTAATCCTTTTGCAAAGGCACGGGCGCGCACCACTCCGCCAACATCCGGCGATACCATAATCAGTTCATCACCGTTAAATTTGTCCTTAATGTCCTTTATAAACACCGGTGCAGCGTAAAGATTATCCAATGGGATATCGAAAAATCCTTGAATCTGGCCAGCGTGCAAATCAAGCGTCAATACTCGATCCGCTCCAGCTTCAGTAATCAAATTTGCCACTAGCTTAGCTGAAATTGGTGTGCGCGGCCCAGACTTTCTATCTTGGCGGGCATACCCAAAATAAGGCAACACGGCAGTAATTCTTCTTGCAGATCCACGTTTAAGTGCATCCATTGTCACCAATAGTTCCATTAGATTATCATTGGCTGGGTAAGAAGTCGATTGTATCACAAAAACATCCTCGCCTCGGACATTTTCGTTGATCTCAACAAATACTTCCATATCAGAGAAACGACGTATACTTGCCCTAGTGAGAGGTAAGTTTAAAGAGGCTGAGATAGCTTCTGCTATTGGACGATTACTATTACAGCTAAGAACTTTCATCCTAATAAGGCCTCCGAAAAAACAACGGACAGTGCTACAGATTAAAGAACTTACATCAAACGCACAGATTCTAATACTCGATTATTGAATTTGTTTAACAGCGGGGCAGGATTATGTAAACGATATAGATTCATTAACTTTGAATCTGATTATCTGATAGAAGCAGTGTTTGATTTTTTTCAGCCATTTTTCATGTGCGCCTTGATTATTTTCACAATACCAACACTGCCTTCTTGTGCTGAAACCTGTGCAATTTTACCCCACCGCACGTCAACAGCTCCCATTGAAACTTGCCTTTTTTGGCTAGCTTTTCCTAGTTCTCGCCCGTCTTTTGTAGTTACTAACCAGGTGATCGCTACATGATGAACCGCATCATAAGGTGGGCTAACATTAACAAAGCCCTTTACCAGAAAGTTTGACCCTAGTCGCTTATCAACTACTTGAGCACCTGCAGAAATCATCATTCTACGCAAATTCTTGGCCAACGAATCATTCCCATCACCAGGAGCTCCGATTACCCCAGAAACAAAAATTCTGGGATTCCCATCAAAAAGTTGCGAATCGTCAATAATACCAGGTTCAAAAATTTCTTCTTTTTGACGGTTCAGAGCAGGCAATAATTCGGGAACAGCTTGTTGAGGACCACGTTTACTATATAACAATTGAACCACATCTCTTCCCATGTCCGGTGTTAGACTTCTAAGAGGATCTTTGTCTAAAAACAACCAACCGGGATTCTTGCCAGAGAGGGTATACTTTAATTTATAGTTTTTTTCATCGTTTAAACTAGCAAGCGACCAACTTATCTCAATTTTCTCCGGCTCAAATAAAGAGGAATTCAATATTTTTATCTGAGCCCATAACAAGTATCGTGCGATAAAACTCTTTTCAGAGCTCGCCGGCACATTCTCTGCCAAAAGTGATTTTACCATAAAGTCACTTAAAGGCTTTGCGAGGAATTTTGGCACATCGGGATCAATCATCACCTTAATAGCTCCACCACCTGCCAGTGTTATCAGTGGATTTTCTTTATATTCACCTGAAGGCGCAAATGGTTTTGGCAGATCACCACATGATGCAACTAATGCAATACACATTACGGCTAGGCAAATTCTAGGCAACGCAAGTCACCAACAAAACTGCTAGACAAAAAAACAGCAATATTACGATATAAGGCATCAAAATTTCAGTTTTCTCGATCTATTTGAGCAATGTAATTGTTGAAATTTCCCGACCATAGTCTACCTCTCCGCGCAAAACTGCGCGTCGATGGGAGAAGAAATTGGTTTCGTCACTGCAGGTATCATGTCCAGCTTTGGATATTTTGCTAACTCCAATGTTCAATAATCTATTCTCGATATACGACGTTAGATCAAACATATGATGCCCTTTGTTTTTGGAAGACACAAAAAACTGCTCGTTTTTACTACCTTCTCGGATAAAGAGGTCTCTAAACTCTGGCCCAATTTCATACGATTCTCGTCCGATGCATGGCCCGATTGCTGCTTTAATATTTTTAAGAGCTGAGCCCAAAGCCACCATTTCAGCCAGAGTTGCTTCCAAAACACCGTTCAATGCTCCTTGCCAACCAGCGTGTGCGGCCCCTATTACGCTAGATACTGAATCGGCAAACAAGACTGGTGCACAGTCTGCTGTTAAAACGCCCAATGTTATGCTGGGAATCTTGGTTGCCATCCCATCAACTTTTGGGCCATTTTTTTCACTCCACGGTTCTTTCACAGTGACTGCTTTAGCCGAATGAATTTGATGACAGGTTAACAAAACTCCTTCAGACAAACCCTGTTTTTGTAAAATACGCTGGCGATTAGTAGCAACATTCCCCATGCTATCACTCGAACCATAACCACAATTAAGCGAGCTATACAGTCCCCTACTGACCCCACCTTCGCGAGTAAAGAAGCCATGTTTAATACTCGGGGAGGAGCTAAAGGATGTGATAGTAATCATATTTTTTCATTTAACCTTCAATGTCTCTAAATCCTTCAGGAACCGGCTGATCTGGGTGGGTAATCGCTAACACTTTGAAAAGATCACCCATTTCATCAACACCGATCAGGCGTTTTAATCCAGCTAAAATGTCAGACCTTTGATGTATTGAAGCTGTGGTCCTCAACAAATTAGCTCTATTAAGAATACCAAGTCGAACTAAGAAGTGCCTCTGCGAAATGGCACCATGGACAGTGCCACCCGCAGCACGAACAAAGTGAGCCAAAGATTCAAAATCAACATGTGCTGTTAAATCTACCTCTCCTGGATCGCGTAAAACATTATGATAACAGTGTTTTCTTATACCTTGCAAAGTATCCCCAACCCCATTTTTAGAATAACCGTAGTCAATAATTAATGCTGCACCCCCAAATTGGACAACTGATTGTGTAATATCTTTTACCAGAAGCATACCTTTTTGGCCTAGCTCGAACACACTTCCTTTCGTACTCCCTATTAACTCTCGGGGAATCAAATTTCCTTCAGAAATCGGCCTTTGCTCCAATACCCAAACTAAATTACCACTGCTATCGCAGTCGATTTTACGCTCTAACCATCCGAGTTCAGACTTTTCAAATTGCCGAATTGGTAATACATCAATGACCTCATTAGCAATAAGAATGAAAGGACCTGCAGGCACATCTTTGATATTTGAGCGCCATTGGATGTCAAGATTCAAAACCTTCAAGTTCCTTTTCTGGCGCCGTTGAAGACTTGGGCTATTCTCGATCATATAGATCCGACAAGCTGCTAAGAAATCCGGGACTCCGGATAGAGCTCTCAATGAATCCGACATGAGTGTGCCCCGGCCTGGACCTATTTCAATTAGGTTAATGTTTGCAGGTGATCCCATTTGCTCCCAGATCGTAGCGCACCAAAGGCCAATCAGCTCACCAAACATCTGACTAATTTCAGGGGCGGTAACAAAATCTCCCTGCCTTCCCAAAGGGTCACCAGTCATGTAATAACCGTGGGTTGGATTTGCCAGAGCTTCCGACATATAATCTTCAACAGACAACGGCCCCTCGGTACGGATCCGATTTTTTATATGTTCGAGTAGTTCAGTCATAACACACAGTTATTTTGACTTTTGCGGCCAAAAAATTAAGTAAAATCCATATATTATGAGGGGGGTAGAAAGAAGTTGTCCAATCGTGTAGAACCCAAATAGAAAACCAATCTGCTGATCAGGTTCTCTAAAAAGCTCAACAAATCCACGGGCAATCCCGTAACCCATTAAAAAAACCCCTGACAAGAATCCTGGTCTATGCCTCATCTCAACATTCTTTGAGAAAAAAAATAAAATAAAAAATAAAAGGAGGCCCTCAAAAAAAGCTTCGTAGAGTTGGCTAGGATGTCGTGGCGACGGACCACCATTAGGAAAAATAACGGCCCATGGCAAATCAGATACCCGACCAAATAATTCCCCATTAATAAAATTTGCTATGCGGCCAAACAACAAACCTATTGGCGTGGCACAGGCGATTGCATCACTAACCCTCCAAAAACTTAGCTTTCGCTGTCGACAAAACAGCACAGTTACACAAACAACCCCGATTAATCCTCCATGGAATGACATACCTCCTTGCCAGACTTTAAGAATTTCAATTGGATTTCTAAGATATACCTCCAAGTTATAGAATGCTACATAACCTATTCTTCCTCCAAGAATCACGCCAATCGCCATCCAAACCAATAAGTCATCGACGTTATTTTTTTCTAACGCATATGGCGATTTTGAAACAAATATGGCTACATATTTTATGCCTAACAAGAGGCCTGCAATGTATGACAGCGCATACCAGCGGACAGCAATTGGTCCGACGGAAAATATGATTGGATCAATATTCGGAAAAGGCATAGAGAATATCATACTTTATCATCGAATAGTGTTACAAAATAGCCACTAACAATAAGGATCACCTGACAAAAGGTATTCCACGATATATTTTTTCACACCATCCTCAAGAGGGGTGCTGAGACCTTTGTAGCCAACAGAACGCAATCGACTCATATTAGCTTCAGTAAAATACTGATAATTATTTCGAACATTCTCAGGAGTAGGTATGTAAGTTATGTTTAGTTCTTTGTCTAAAGTGACAAAAACTGCTTTAACTAAATCATTAAATGATCTAGCTTTACCTGTACCGCAATTAAACAAACCACTAACTTCAGAATTTTCCGCCAACCAAAGCATCATATCGATACAATCGCCGACCCAAATAAAATCGCGCAACTGCTCCCCATCTTTGAATTCTGGATTATGGGACTGAAACAACTTAGCTTCACCGGTTTCAAGGATTTGCTTATAAAATTGCGCAACAACACTTTGTTGACTGCCCTTATGATATTCGTTGGGTCCGTAAACATTAAAAAATTTTAACCCTACCCAATGCGGGGGTGTCTTTGCACCCTCAACTACCATCCGTGCAACCCGTCTATCAAAAATATGTTTGCTCCAGCCATAAGCATTCATTGGCATCAGTTTCGCCAATGCCTCACAAGAATCATCATCAACAAAATTCTCAGTTCGCCCACCATAGGTTGCTGCGGAAGAGGCATATAAAAAGGGAACCTGATTTGCCGCACACCAATCCCACAAATTAAAGGATAATCGAAAATTATTTTTTAGAATGAGGTCAACGTTTGTTTCAACCGTTGATGAAATAGCTCCCATGTGAAAAATAATATCTACATTATTGCTGTGCACTTCAAGAAAATCAAAGAGTCTATTTGGCTCTACTACATCAGCTATCTCGTGTTTTGCAAGATTACGCCATTTGTCCGCATCACCTAGATAGTCGCATGCTACTATCTCGCTCTCACCCTTCGCAGCAAGAGCTGAGATTAGGTTAGAGCCAATAAATCCTGCCGCTCCTGTAACTAAAATCATTTAGTTGTTATAAGTCCCAACAGACAAGGGTGCAAGTGAAGAGCCTCATTTGCGATTATCCAATGTCGTTTGTAAAAGAAAAGATGTAAGAATTCGCCCAAAAATAGTTAATTTATGACATTAGTTTTAGCCAGGGTATTAATTTAAATTACATAGTTGCTACATGAAATACGCCCCGAGTTGCGAATGTGTCCTAGACGATATATAAGGGTAAGAAGCGTTTGACGCGTAATTTATTGATTTGAAAGGGAAAGCATCCATGCAAACACGCAATCGGTTATTCGATGACCTTGCTAAGGTCGCAAACAGCGCTTTTAGCACCGTCGCTAGCATGAAGGAAGAAATTGAGCAGATGGTCCGATATCGAGTTGAGAACTTTATTGGAAACATGGATTTAGTTAATCGCGATGAGTTTGATGTTGTACGAGCAATGGCTGCCAAAACAAGCGAAAAACAAGAGCATCTTGAAAAAAGAATCACCGAACTAGAAACTAAATTAAAGGCACAAACCGCAAGAACTGTGCGAGCAGGAGCAACAACTCCAAAGACCAAGGCCTCAAATCGTCAAAAAAAGAAATAATAATTCCCAGATTACCGCATCTTTATCTTTTATCCACAGAAAATTATACCTCTTTGAAATTGGCCCTCTTGCGTATAGACCAAGGTTCTGTCAATCTACTTGTAGTACGTTCATAAAATAGATCTACCATATCTAGTAAAAGTAAGCCTTAAGTGAACGTTCTAATTAAGAAGCGGTGGCCTCAGCTTATGCCGGAGAAATCAATATGACTCAAGTGAATGTCCATGAAGAATTTACTCCCCAAATACTTCCTATCGATATTATTGAAGAAGTGGTTGCAAATCAGGGCTGGCATCTGAACCGAGTACGCGAAGAAGAAATAACGGCAATATATAATGGTAGATGGTGTGATTACTCACTTCATTTTGCTTGGTTGGATAAAATCTTCGCGATTAATTTTACATGCGCATTTGATATTCGAGTTCCGGATAAAAAAGCCACGATGATTAACAATCTATTAGCCAAAATAAATGACAAATTATGGTTGGGACACTTTTGTATTTGGCAAGAAGAATCCTTACCGATGTTTCGCCATGCTTTTCCTTTGCGAGGAACAGATAACTTTGCCCCACAGCAAGCGGAAGA